>NZ_CP032548.1:309166-618333 GCF_003867015.1 Tenacibaculum singaporense | reverse complement strand
AGGTAATATTTCTGCGGGAACTTCTACAGGAGGAATGACCAACAAACGATGGGGACGAATTGGAGATTCACCTATCATTGGTTCGGGTACTTATGCAAATAATAAAACTTGTGGTGTTTCGTCAACTGGTTGGGGTGAGTATTTTATACGATCTCAAGTAGCCTACGATATTTCTGCTCAAATGGAATATCAACAAAAATCATTAAAAGAGGCTACCAAAGATGTTATTCAAAACAAATTAACCAAGCTTGGTGGAACTGGTGGTGTCGTTACTTTAGATAAAAATGGTAATATGTCTTTTGAATTTAATACCGCTGGAATGTACAGAGCTTCAATGAATGATAAAGGTGATTTAGTAATAAAAATCTACAACGATTAAAACTGGTAGTTTATACCTGTATAAACACCTATAAAGTATGGCTGAAACCCATTTGAATCATTTTTAAATGTATTTAACTGGGTTTTTAACATTGGATTAATATTCAAAGACCATTTTTTACTGAACTTATAACTAAGATCCACTCCTAAATTTCCACTAAAATTAACGCTATTTAAATTGTTTGCTTCTCCTGAAGTTGAAAAAGCAGCAGTTTTTAAGTTTACATCATTCTTATTTAAAAACAAGGAACTAAAACCAACAACCACTTGGGTTTTTAATTTTTTTCCTTCCAGTACACTGTATTTAACTTCTACTGGAACCTCAATGTACCCATAACTTTGATTCAGTTCTCCATCAAGGCTTCCCGAACTTATAGATACTGAATTTGTACTAAAACCTGTTTGAGATGTATCACTTAATACGTAACTTTCTCCTGAGCTAAACGTTACATTTGAACTACTTGATTTTACTGGGTTTACAGCTACATTATTATTTGAGAATCCCATTTCTTGTAAATGTATACCCGATTGAAGTGTCCACTTTTTATTTAATTGATACGCTACTTGAACTCCGTACGAATAGCTTGTATTTCCTTTTGTTGAATTTGATAAACTCGCGTCTATTGGAGATGATTCAGAAAATGAATTTGAATTTAATATCGCTACAGTTGGAGAGACTGTCCAAAGTTTCTTTTCCTTTTCTTCTTTTTCTTCTTCCTCTCCATTTACAACTGCTAAAAAGTCTTTTTTAGGTTTTATAGTCTGATTAATAGTATCTTTTTCTTTTATCAAAAAAGTATTTTCTTTCTTTTTAAAAACTGGCAAGCTATTTTCAAGCTTGCCAGTAAGTTGCATTTGTTTCACAACATCATTTTTAGCCAGTAAAGCCCCTTCAACTACTCTACTTGACGTGTTGTTGCTATCCTTTCCATGCAACTCTTTTTTGCTAACCTTCACAACATGATTAGCGGTTAAAACTTCATTTTCATGAAGCTTTTCTTTCAATACATTTTTCTTTTTCGTTTCTTCTTTTACAATAAGTGTTTCTTCTATATTTTCTTTTGTTGGATCTTTTAGTAAATCATCTTTTAACTCCTCTTTTTTACTCGATTTTTTTTCGGGTGCAAACTTAGGTGATTCCACAATAATAGCATCTACATCCTCCATATTTTCTTCATCCTTAACATAAGGGTAAAATAAAAGACCTAAAACAAGCACAGCAGCAACTCCTCCTGAAAACCACCAAAGAGGAAAAACTCGATTTTTTTTCTTTTTTTGGAGCTTTTCTTCAATAGTACTCCACACTCTTTCGTTTGGAGTAACCTCCAAATCTTTAAGTTTTTCTTGAAACAGTCTATCGATGTTTTTTTCTTCCATCTGTTATGCTTTTGCCTCTTTTGCTTGATATAATTCCATTTCTTTTTTCAATATCTGTCTTGCTCGTGATAAGTTTGATTTTGATGTTCCTACAGAAATATTTAATAATTCTGCTATTTCTTTATGTGAATAATTGTCTAATACATACAAGTTGAAAACTAAACGATACCTATCTGGTAAACTTTGAATGAACTCTAATAAAACATCAATATTCACATTTTCAGTTTCAAGCTCCACTTCTTCTACTATTTCCTCATCTGGAGCTTCTGAAACTAGTTGTAAAGGTGATTTTTCTCTATACTTTTGTAACGCTGTATTTATAGTTATTCTCTTCATCCATCCTTCAAAAGAACCTTTATGCTGATATTGAGGCATCTTTTTAAAGATAGTTAAGAAGCTATCTTGTAATATATCTTCTGCATCTTGATAATTGCGAGAATACTTTAAACACAGCGCAAAAAGTTTACCAGAAAATAGCTGGTAAACTTGTGCTTGCGCTGTGATATTTTGATGACAGCATCCTTGTATGAGTTTTTCTAAATTGATGTTACAAATTTACTGGAATTACCACTTCTTCGTATACATCTTCTCCTTCTTCATTCTTACCTTTCCAAAACTTAAAAACATAATCTTCTTCTTGAGTTGCCTCAACAGGAAAAGCATATTCTTCTTGTCTTGCATCTTGTGTACAAGCAACATCAAGAGCTACTATTGCTGTACCAGCTACAATTCTAGTTGTATCTACTTTTTGGTAGTACAATCCATTAAAAGAGTAACAACTGTTGGGTAACGTATACTTTATCTTAATTGTATCAACTTCTCCGAATGTAAAACTTTCAGGGGTTGTGGCACTATCAACCTTTAAAAACTCATACCTAACATTAGGGCCGTCATCATCTAAACAAGAATAAAACGTAAATACACTTAAAAAAAGGATTAAAAATTTTTTCATGACATATATAATTGGGGTTATTATTTTTAATTTTCCATGGTTTATATACTAGATGAAAAAAAATTAAAAAGGTTGCGTCGAATACTCTTACTTTTGTAAAAGTTTATGAAAAGTACCATTTTTAACATACAATCTACAGAAGATTTTAACACAACAGTATTACAAGTTTTTAAACATCAGTTTACAAATAATAAAGTGTATCGTTCTTTTTGTGATTTGATATACGTTCATCCTTCTGATGTACATACTATTGAACAAATTCCGTTTTTACCTATTCAGTTTTTTAAAACTCGAGAAGTACTTTCCTCTACAAATGAAATTCAAGAAACCTTTACAAGTTCTGGTACTACAGGAAGTACAACCAGTAAGCACTTAGTTACTGATTTATCTTGGTACGAAACTAGCTACTTAAAAGGTTTTGAACATTTTTACGGTAATATTGAAGACTATGTTGTATTAGCTTTACTGCCTAATTACCTCGAGCGAAAAGGATCTTCTTTGATTTATATGGTTGACGACTTAATTAAACGTTCTAAACATCCAGAAAGTGGATTTTACCTCAACAATCTTAGTGAACTGGCTGAAAAACTCATACAATTAGATAAACAAAATAAAAAAGTATTACTTATAGGCGTTTCTTTTGCTTTGTTAGATTTGGTAGAACAATATGATTTCAATCTTTCTAATATCATCATTATGGAAACCGGTGGAATGAAAGGAAGAAGAAAAGAGCTTATTCGTAACGAATTACATGCGGTTTTGAGCAATGGATTTGGTATAAAAGAAATTCATTCTGAATATGGAATGACAGAATTGTTAAGTCAAGGGTATTCAAAAGGAAATGGTATTTTTAACTGTCCGCCTTGGATGCAAGTCTTAACTCGTGATACAGAAGATGCTTTGACTATTTTACCTAAAGGAAAATCAGGTGGAATTAATGTAATTGATTTAGCAAACTACAATTCTTGCTCTTTTATTGCGACACAGGATTTAGGAAAAGTATACCAAGACAATAGTTTTGAAATTATAGGGCGATTTGATAATTCAGATATACGCGGTTGTAATTTAATGGTTTTGTAATTAAACCACTTTTTTATACATCTTCTTGTACACTATCTTTTGTATCTATTTCAACAATTCTACATTTTTCAAAATCCATTTCGGGATAGGCTTTATTTGCCCAATCACTCAACTGTTTCAAAACAGGTAATAATCCAATAGATTTTTCAGTTAATGAGTATTCTACACGAGGAGGAACCTCTGCAAACGATTCTCTTAAAAGTAATCCATCATTTTCTAGTTCTTTAAGTTGATTTGTCAACACTTTTTTTGAGATTGTCGGTATCAACGCATTTAACATCCCAAACCGCATTGATCCATTAGATAATAAATACATAATTATTGGTTTCCACTTGTTTCCAATAATATTCATAGTATGTACAAGTGAACAAGCATTTGGGTTGTCTATATATTTTCTAGCCATTAGTTACTTTTTGGTTACCACAAATTTTTCAAAACTAAAACACAATAGTTTATTTTTTAAACTATTATTAGTTTCTTTGTGAAACAAATGTAATAAAATATTTAAAAATGAAAAACATATTTATCATTAACGGTCATCAAAAATATCCGTTTTCAGAAGGAAAACTAAATTCAAGTTTAATAGAAAAAGCAGAAAAATTCTTTAATAACAAAGGTTTTAGTGTGAAAAAAACTACCATGGAAGATAACTACGATATTAATGAAGAAATTGAAAAGTTTAAATGGGCTGATGTAGTCTTTTTTCAAACTCCTTTAAACTGGATGGGGGTTAGCTGGTCATTCAAAAAATATATAGACGAAGTATTTTCTATGGGAATGATGGGAGAAATGTCTGATGGTGACGGAAGAAGTAAAGAAGCTCCAAAAAAGAACTATGGATTAGGAGGTAAACTGAATGGAAAATATATGATGTCTGTTACAGCAAATGCCCCTAAAGAAGCTTTTAATAACCCTAATGAAACTTTTTTTAATGGAATAAGTGAAGATGATCTGCTAAAACCAATGCATCTAAATTTTAAGTGGTTTGGTTTTGAAACTATGCCAACGTTTATGGCTTATGATGTAATGAAGAATCCAGAAATTGAAAGTGATTTCAAACGCTTTGAAGAACATTTAACTACAAATTTTAAATAAATTATGAACAGACCAACACCAAAACACAAAGCTCCAGATTTAAAATTTAAGTTATTAGATGGAAACCTATGGAGTTTAGAAAAACAGAAACCAGACAACTTTATCTTAGTTGTTTTTTATCGTGGTTTACATTGTCCTATTTGTAAAAAGTATTTACAACAATTACAAGAACTGTTACCAGAATTTGAACAAAGAGGAGTAAATGTAGTTGCCGTGAGTATGGATACGGAAAAAAGAGCAAAACTTTCACGACAAAAGTGGGAACTACCTGATCTCACTTTAGGATATGAACTGTCAGAAGATACAGCAAGAGAATGGGCTTTATACTTAAGCGCAGGGGTAAAGGAAGGTGAACCTGATAAATTTAGCGAACCTGGTTTGTTTTTAATTGATACTAAAAATCAAGTGTATTATTCTGCAATCAATAGTAATCCTTGGGGTAGACCGTATTTACCATCTTTTGTAAAAGCAGTTGATTATATTGTCTCTGCAAATTATCCTGCTCGTGGAGAAATGTTATAGTTTATTGTTTTTTACTATCTTCCCAGTCAATTAACCTCTATTAGTTCAAGCTATTATGAAAAACTGGGCAGAAAATGTACAGTGGAATCCATCTGCAGTTGCATTTCCTCATTCGGAAAATGAAATTCAACAACTTGTTTTAAAAGCTATACGATTTAATCAAAAAATTAGAGTCATTGGTTCTGGTCACTCTTTTACTTCTTTATGTAGTACTGACGAAATATTAGTAACACTCGACAATTTTCAAGGACTCTTTTCAATTGATAAAGAAAAAAATCAAGCTACTGTAAAAGCAGGAACAAAACTATCACTTTTAGGAGAACTCCTTTTTAAAGAAGGATTAGCTATGGAAAACATGGGTGATATCAACGTTCAATCAATTGCAGGAGCCATAAGTACAGGTACACATGGAACTGGTATTGGTCTAAAATCTATCAGCAACCAAGTCGTTGGATTAAAATTTGTGAATGGAAAAGGTGAAATCATTGAGTGTTCTATCGAAAAAAATATTGAGTTATTCAAAGCTGCTCAAGTATCATTAGGTTGTTTAGGTATTATCACTGAAGTTACTTTACAATGTATTCCTGCTTATAAACTAAAACTTCAAAACAAAAAGGAGAAATTAAGCGATGTGTTGGCTACTTTGGACGAAAGAAATTCTCAAAACCGTAATTTTGAGTTTTACTGGATTCCATACACAAATACTGCTTGGACAAAAACTTCCAACATTGTGGAAGATTCTGAGCCTGATAAAGTGATTTTTTTTAATTATTGGACTGAATATGTACTAGAAAACTATGTTTTTAAGTTGATGTGCGAGTATGCAACAGTTTTTCCATCACAAAATAAAACTGTTGCTAACATTACAGCTGCTAGCATAAGTAATGTAAAAAAAGTATATCACAGCCATAAAGTATATGCTACGCAACGAATGGTAAAATTCCATGAAATGGAGTATAATATTCCTGCAGAAACTTACCAAGATGTATTTAAAGATGTGCAAAAAATTGTCAACTCAAAAAAGTTCAATATTCATTTTCCTGTTGAAAATCGCTGGGTAAAAGGAGATGATGTTTTTATGAGTCCTGCATATGGTAGAGATTCGGCATATATTGCTTGTCACGTATACAACAAAAAAGATAGTAGTGTTTATTTTGCTGCTCTAGAAGAAGTTTTTAAAGCCTATAATGGAAGGCCTCATTGGGGTAAAATGAATACATTCACTTCGGAAGATATTGCTAGAATGTATCCTAAATTCCCCAATTTTATGGCTTTCAGAAAAGAGCATGACCCAGAAAATATATTTGTGAATCCATATCTTCAAAAACTGCTAGGTATTTAATCGTATGGATGTTTACTTTAAAAACATAAATCAAGAGCTAAAAAATTACAAACGAGCTATTCCTTGTTTGTTGGTAGATTTAGATCTTTTAGATGAAAATATAGTCGAAGCGCTTTCTAATTTTAGAAACGATGCTTCACTCAGAGTTGTAGTAAAATCATTGCCTTCTATTCAACTAATCGAATACATTTTTAAAAAAACAAACTCAAATAAGTTGATGGTTTTTCATCAACCTTTTTTAACCGATTTAGCTTCTCGATTAGATAACAAAGCCGATGTTTTATTGGGTAAACCCATGCCTATAAAAACTGCGGAATATTTTTACAACAACTTACCTCAACAGCACAACGGATTTAATCCGTTTACTCAAATTCAATGGTTGGTTGATACCGAAAAACGAATTGAAGAATACATTAATTTGGCAAAACAACTCAATCAAAAATTACGATTGAATATTGAAATTGATGTGGGTTTACACCGCGGTGGGTTTTCTTCTTTAAAAAGTTTAACAAAAGGACTATCACTTATTGAAAACAATCAAAATTTTGTTGAATTTTCTGGGTTTATGGGATACGATCCACATGTAGTAAAACTTCCAAAGATTATTCGTTCTCAAAAGAAAGCACTACTATTAGCGAATCAATATTATGAAGACTGTAAAACCTTAGTTAAAAATTATTTTCCTAAGCTATGGAATGAAAATTTAACCTTTAACGGAGCGGGAAGCCCTACTTTAAACTTACACAAAACACGCTCCTCTCCTATTAATGATATTGCTATTGGTTCGTGCTTTGTAAAGCCTACAACTTTTGATATTCCTTCATTAAGAAACTATAAACCAGCAGCATTTATAGCTACTCCTGTTTTAAAAACTTTTTCTAATACAACCCTTCCAGGTTTAGAAAAACTAAAACAATTTTTTACTAAAAAATCTGCTTTTATTTATGGTGGATTTTGGAAAGCAGATTACTACTATCCTAAAGGAATAAAACAGAACAACTTATTTGGTGCATCAACCAATCAAACCATGATTAACATTCCTAAAAACATTTCTTTGCAAGTAGATAATTTTGTCTTTTTAAGACCACACCAAAGTGAATTTGTTTTTTTACAATTTGGAGAAATTTTACCTGTTAGAAATGGTAAAATTCAACAACCGTGGCAATTATTACAGCAATATTAAAAGTACCTTATGAATAGATTAGATAGGTTAATGAATATTATGTTAAGTATTCAATCTAAAAAATATGTAACCGCTGATTTTTTGGCTGAAAAATTTAATTTAAGCGTGCGTACTATTTATAGAGATTTAAAAGCCTTAAGTGAAATAGGTGTTCCTATTTATTTTGAAAAAGACAGAGGATATACATTAGTGCAAGGTTACTTTTTACCTCCTTTACATTTTACTACCGAAGAAGCAAATGCTCTTATTTTATTGCAATCATTAGCTAATAAATTTACCGATAAAACTATCTTTAAAAACTCTGAATCGGCTTTAAAAAAAATTCAAACAGTTTTAAAACATCAAGACTGGGAAAAAACAGCTTCCTTTTCATCTAAAGTAGAAGTTTATTCTCCTTACAAAAAGGATAATGATAACTTATCTAAGATTCAAAATGCAATAACAGATAAACTTATAGTTTCTATTACCTACTCAGATGCTAAAGGGAATACAACTGAAAGAAAAATAGAACCTATTGGCATTATTTTTTATACTGAACAATGGCATGTTATTGCTTGGTGTTGGTTGCGTGAAAATTATAGAGATTTTAAAGTTGATAAAATACTTAGTTTAAAAGTTATTAATCAACATTTTAAAAAAGAACATACATATACCATTCAAGATTACATGAAAATATTTTAAAATTCTTGTTTTTTCACTGACATAATGTTGTCATTGACTGCTATTATTTTTGACCTATTAACATTAAAAAACGTAAAGAATAATGATTAAAAATGTAAATTTAATAGTACCTGAATTGCAGTTTGATGAAAATAACGAGTTAATTATTAGCCCTTCTCCTACTTCTTCAAAAGATGATTTTGATTTTTTTCAAGGAAAATTTAAACTCAAAAATTTAAAGCTTAAAACTTTTTTTGATAATTGTAATGAATGGATAGAGTTTGAGTCTACACAAGAAATGTATAAAGTACTACATGGTTTAGGAAACATAGATAATTTTATTGCTATTAGAAACGGGAAACCTTTTGAAGGAATGACTGTTAGATTATTCAATCCAAAAACCAAATTATGGAGTATGTATTGGGCAGATTCTAGTAGAGCAACATTTGATCCTCCAGTAATAGGTTCTTTTGAAAACAACATTGGTTATTTTTACACCAAAGATGTTATTAATAACCAAAACGTTATCGTCGTTTTTAGATGGGATGTTACAGATAAAAATAAACCTATTTGGAGTCAAGCATTCTCAAATAACAATGGTAAAACTTGGGAATGGAACTGGTTTATGTACATGACCAAAGTAGAGTAAAAATTTACAGCTTATTTTATAATAGTTTGTAAGTTTTTTATTTACTCCCGACTAATTCTAAAACCTAATTTTATGAAGAACATTTTTATCCTTTTACTCTTTCTAATATCATCTGCAGTATTAGCTCAAAAAACAGACTACAATACTAAAAAAGGCTATGTAGCCGAAGGCTACGATGTTGTTTCTTATTTTACAAATAGTGAACCCGTTGAAGGAAAAAAGAAATTTCAAACCACTTACGATGGAGCTAAATTCAAGTTTTCCTCAGAAAGAAACTTATCCCTTTTTAAAGAAAATCCAACAAAATACATTCCTCAATATGGTGGATATTGTGCTTACGCTGTAGCTGCTAAGAAAACAAAAATGTACATTGACGCTGAAGCTTATGAAATTAGAGATGGTAAACTATACCTTTTTTATAGTTCTTGGCTTTCTAGCAAACTTGATGATTGGAAAAATGGTGATACTAAAAAGTTACAAGCTCAAGGAGATATAAACTGGGAAGAACTAAAACATAAAAAGGATTAAAATGAAACATGTATTCATCTTCTTTCTATTTTTTTCGAGTATTGTCTTCTCACAAGAATACAATACCAAAAACGGAGTAATTGCTAAAGGTTACGATGTAGTAAGTTATTTTAATAATAAAGCCGAAAAAGGAAATAAAAAACTTACAACTAAATATAATAACGTTTCCTTTCGTTTTTCGTCAAAAGAAAATTTAGCTACTTTCCTTATAAATCCTCAAAAATACAACCCTCAATATGGTGGATATTGTGCCTATGCCATTGGAAAAACTGGTGAAAAGGTGGATATTGATCCGAAAACTTTTGAAATACGAGATGGTAAACTGTATTTATTTTATAACTCTTGGGGAACCAATACTTTAAAAATGTGGTTAAAAGAAAATCCAGAAGAGCTAAAAAAACAAGCCGATACTAATTGGAAAAAATTGAATCGTTAGTTTTAGATTTAATAGTTGCGGGGGCGACTTCTAAAAG
This sequence comes from Tenacibaculum singaporense, assembly GCF_003867015.1. Classification (NCBI taxonomy): domain Bacteria; kingdom Pseudomonadati; phylum Bacteroidota; class Flavobacteriia; order Flavobacteriales; family Flavobacteriaceae; genus Tenacibaculum; species Tenacibaculum singaporense. Next base: position 608,094 of record NZ_CP032548.1, on the reverse strand, counting down.
GGCTGATAATTTCAGCTCTTTTTTTATGTCTACCGTTTCTTTTTATTCTTATTTTTGGTTGATAAAAACAGCTCTATGAATAATTTCTCTTCTTTCAATAGAAAAAACATTCAACAAGAATTACAAACTACCGAATTTGATATTCTAGTAATTGGTGGTGGTATTACAGGTGCAGGTATTGCTTTAGATGCTGCCTCACGTGGAATGAAAGTCGCTTTAATTGAAAAAAATGACTTTGCTTCGGGAACCTCTAGTAAATCTACCAAACTAATTCATGGAGGTTTACGCTACTTAAAACAATTTGATTTTTGGTTGGTAAAAGAAGTGGGTACTGAGCGTGCTATTGTTCATAAACTAGCGCCACATTTGGTAATTCCTGAAAAAATGATTTTACCATTGATTGAAGGTGGAACTTACGGTTCGTGGCTAACATCAATCGGGCTTAAAGTTTATGATGTGTTAGCTTCTGTTGAAGGAGATGATAAACGTAAAATGCTTGATAAAAAAGAAGCGTTAGAAAAAGAGCCTTTGCTACCAGAAAGTATTTTAAACGGTGCTGGCTTTTATGCCGAATATCGTACCGATGATGCTCGTTTAACTATTGAAGTTTTAAAAACAGCTAGTCAATACGATGCTCAAATATTGAACTACACGCGTGCAGATGAATTTATTTATGAAAACAAGCGTGTAGTAGGTGCTAAAGTAACGGATGCTTTTACTGAAGAAAGTTATGATATTAAAGCTAAATATGTAGTAAACGCAGCTGGTCCATGGGTAGATGAGTTGCGACAAATAAACAATTCTAAAATAGGAAAACGTTTGCATTTAACCAAAGGAGTTCACTTAGTTGTTCCGCATGAAAAGTTGCCTGTAAAACAATCTGTGTATTTCGATATTCCAGACGGTCGTATGATGTTTGCTATTCCTCGTGGAAAGGTAACTTATTTTGGAACTACTGATACCAATTACCAACAGGATAAAAATACTGTAGAGACCTCAATGGTAGATGCTTTGTATTTAATTGAAGCCGTAAATAACATGTTTCCTGATATTCAATTAACTATAGATGATATTCAATCATCTTGGGCAGGATTGCGTCCGTTAATTCACGAAGAAGGAAAATCAGCTTCAGAATTATCTAGAAAAGATGAAATTTTTGTATCTGATACCAAGTTAATTTCAATTGCTGGAGGAAAATTAACTGGTTATCGAAAAATGGCAGAACGGATTGTGGATATTGTTGCGAAAAAAATGAAACGTCGTTTTGAAGTTGAATTTGATCCAATTCAAACTGAAGAAATTGTTTTAGCTGGAGGTCCTTTTCAAAACTACAAATCAGTAAAATTATACATTAATCAGATTTATAAACGTATAAAATCATATGGTTTTACCGAAAAAGATGCTAGTTATTTAGTACACAACTACGGTAAACAAACTGAGCTTATTTTAGATAAGTTTGATGAACTAAACGAAGAAAATTTGCAAGAACGTTTATTAAAAGCTGAAGTATGGTTTACTATAAAACACGAAATGACTTGTACTCCTACCGACTTTTTTATGCGAAGAACGGGACGTTTATTTTTTGATAAACCAAGTGTTGATTTATATAAAAACTTTGTTATTCAAGAGTTTACAGAACGTTTTAAGTGGAATGAAAACACAACTTTAAAGCACCAACAAGAATTAGACAAAAAAATAGATTTAGCCGTAAATTTTAACTAGTTTCTTATACGTAAAATTAAACGAGTATTATATCTTTGGCGACTGCTAAAATTGGCTACGTAAAAGGTTTGTACAATTAATTTTTTAAGTAATATGAAACAACTAGTACTTGTATTTTTTCTATTAACCACTCTTATAGCAAAAAGTCAAACTAATATTATTTCTAATTCAGATTTTGATAATATTAAAATAAATAATATTGCTTTAACTGACATAAAAAAGACCTTTGGAAAACAAGAAAAAGTAGAATCTTTATTGGGTACTACTACATCTTTTGAAGATAATGGTTTTTACTACTATTTTAAATTTAATGGTTTAAAACTTGATTTTTCTACTTCTGGAAGAAAACCTTACATCGAATCTTTAGATGTTTTAAGTAGTGAAGCTACTTTTACAATTAAAGGGATTACAGTTACTATAGGAGATCCTATTAGTAAATTAGGAGATGTTGCTTTAAGTACTGGTAGAAATGGCTCTAAAAGTATTTTATATGCTGAATGTGATAGTTGTGATGTCTTTATAAACATAGCTTTTGATCAAGCAACTAAAAAAATTACAAAGATCAATTATTTTGATATGTCTTAATTGATTTACTTTAAAAAGTATATTAAAAATGCCTAGAAGTAATTTTCTAGGCATTTTTTTAGTATGTATTAGATTTTCTCATTTAACTATTAAAAGATTACTTTTTGACTTCGAATATATTTTATAATCATATTCATCATCCTCAAAAACTTGATCTGCCAATAAATGCCTATCAATTTCAATAAACTTTATTCCTTTTTTTCCATTAAGAAAAACAAATAAAACAAAACTATCATGATGTTTTATTGTATTAGGTGTTTCACTTAAATCATAACCAGATATTTTGCTTAAATCTGTGTAGGGTCCAGCTATTAGTAATTCGTCCCATTTAAAAGAAGAAATTGTATCAAGAGATAAATTAAAAGAGTTTTCTTTTTGTTTATCTAAAAAAGAAGTAATTCTTTCCTCTGTGTTCAACAATCTATTTTTATTTGTACAAGAAAAATTAACTATTAGAATTAGTAATACTATTATTTTTTTCATTTTAATTACAAGTTTTTAATGTTTTAATTTCATTATTTTGGTTTGCACTAATAAAATCTTTGTAAAATTGACTTTCTATCAAATTTAAGTGATTTAAAGAATAGTTGTAACCCCAAGAGTTATTCTTTAAGTCCATAATTTTTTCATCTAATTCACTAGAAGGTGTTTCACACTCATGAGCATCTCCTAATTTAGAGGCATTGGAATATCCTATACTTTTTGTATTTAACGCAGAAAAATAGGCATGTCTAAAAGCATCTGCTAATGTATTTCTTAAGCCACAATTAGGAAATAGTCTTGATGTAGCTTCTTCCGCTTTTTTTCTATTTTCAGTTATACTAAAAACTGTTGAAGGATTTGATTTAAAAAATTCTTTTTCACATTCAGTTAACCTATTCCAATCATCATAAGATTGATCATCTTCTGGACTACTAGAACCTCCTCCTCCTCCTTCTGGTAAAATTGAATCTTTTTCACATACTACTTTACTGTATAAGTATTCTCTACTTAGCTCTTTACCATCTACATAAGTAACCAAATACCAATCTACTATCTCACAATCTTCTCCTCTTTCTTGTAAATTAGTCTCTTTATTAATTGAAAAAGAATTAAAACTGCTTCTAAGTAAAACATTTGAACTTGAAAAAGTTATTTCTTCTACATTTTTACTTTCTTCAAAAACATTCGTTAATTTATCTGATATAAAAACTTTAAATTCCTCTATATAATTTCCTTGGGCTTCTTTTTGAAAGAGCAAGTAAAGGTATATATACTTTATTTCACCATTACTTGAGTTAATTTGAGTGGGGCTGCTGTTTCCTAGAGGAACATATACCTCTTGGTTAATTATTATAACTTTATCCCAGTTAGCTTCTCCAATAAAAAAAGTATTTTCTTCTAAAAGAGGATTGTGGTTTTTATTAAACCATGCATGAGCTTTCGCTATTTCAATATCAATAAATGTTGTAGTTTCATCTTGACAATTCCATAGCAACAGCGAAATCCCGAACAGGAAAACACCTAGCTTTAAAAGGTTAGCAATTTGTTTGTTTCTTTTTTTCATGGCATATACATTTAAATTAATTACAATTCTTTATTCAAAAGTAGTTTCTCATAGTTTTTATACAATAAGGGTTTTCCCTAGTTGTTTTAAGTTCTTCTCAGTGCTAGCACTGAGTTTTCTTTAACATTTTAATATAAAAACCTAATTTTCTGCTACTTGAATTCAAAGTAAAGTATAAAAAATTAGAAACAGGTAAGTCAGTGACTTACTAAAAGTAGGTCACTGACTTACTTTTTCAGTACGTCAACTGTACTGTTATCAGTATTTTAATTAAAAAAGTCTTTAGATTTCCTTCTCATGCTCTTCCAAATCTTTAGTTAGATCTAATTTTCGAAGTGTTGGGTTTACAATTCCTGTGGTAATAACTGTAATTAATGTCATTGTTCCACCAAAAACCACTGCTGTTACTGTTCCCATTAACTTTGCTGTTACCCCACTTTCAAAAGCTCCTAATTCGTTAGAAGAACCTACAAACATAGAATTTACTGAAGCTACTCTACCACGCATATGATCGGGTGTTTTTAATTGTAAAATAGTTTGGCGAATTACCATAGAAACTCCATCGGTTACACCACTAAAGAATAGGGCTACAATAGAAATCCAAAAAACGGTTGATAAACCAAATACTATAATACAAATTCCGAAACCAAATATAGCTGCTAAAAGCTTCATTCCTGCGTTTCTACTGATAGGTATATAAGCAGTAACTAACATCGTTAAAAAGGCTCCTATGGCAGGTGCAGCACGCAATGCACCAAACCCTTCTGGTCCAACTTTTAAAATATCTTGAGCATAAACTGGTAATAATGCAACTGCTCCACCAAATAATACCGAAATCATATCTAATGTAAGTGCTCCCAAAATAGCTTTTGTTTTATATACAAAACGCACTCCTTCTTTTAAACTTTTCATTACGGGTTCTCCTATTTTTGGATTTAAAATTGGTTTCTTTTTGATAAAAAATACCGTAAAAAATGATACTGATACTAAACCAAATACAATACATAAAGACCAATGTACTCCAATCCATGAAATGGTTAATCCTGCAAAAGCTGGTCCTAATACTGAAGCTATTTGCCAAGTTGAACTACTCCATGTTGCAGCGTTAGGATATAATTTTTTAGGTACAATTAAAGCTATTAATGAAAAAATAGTAGGTCCGAAAAACGAACGTAATAATCCACCAAAAAAGACCAAAGCATAAATAGCGTAGAGTACAGTGTTTTTATTCCAATCTTCAATAAAACTAGGTAATGTTAAAAAGAATAACCCTAAACTTATCAGTGAAAATAAACCAATACACAAGGCTAGTAGATTTCTTTTTTCTTTTTGATCTACAATATGACCAGCAAACAACGCCATGGATACTGCAGGAATTACTTCCATTAATCCAATGATTCCTAACGATAATGGATTTTTGGTAATACTGTATACCTGCCATTCGATAATAATAAATTGCATTGACCATGCAAACACTAAGGCAAAACGTACTAAAAGAAAAATATTAAACTCTTTGATTCTTAGGGATGCGTAGGGGTCTTTTTTCTCCATGAATTAATTTAATTTGAGATCCATTAAAATGGCAAATGTTTCATTAACATCTCTTTCTTTCACCACTATGGTCATTTCGTGTGTGGTAGAAATTACTTCTTGTACTGCAATGTTAGCCCAAGCAAATTGTTTTAAAATGAAGTAATAAATACCTGATTGATCTAAATTTCCTTTTGGTAGTTTTATAGTTATAGAAGCTAAATCATTTACATTATTAATTAATGCTTCTTTCTTAAAAATTTCTTCAACAAATGGTTGTAAGTTTTTACTTGTAACAATATTTGTTTCAAAAATACCTTGTGAAACTGTTAAAAAATAATCTTTACTATCAGCAGATTTACTTAAAATTTTAGCAATTTCTTTTAATAACGAAGTAGTATTCTTGAAAGTGAAGTCGCACAAATCAGAACGGACAATCACGTCACCCAAATTTAAAGCAAGTCGCTTAATATTTTTTCGAACTCTCAATTCATTTGCTGGTGATAGTCTATTAATAGCCATCATAACTGCACCTACTTTCACTTCTTTTTTTAACAGTTTAGAAACTTCAGGTAAAATTTCTCTTGCTAACGATGATACATTAATTAACTTCTCATTTAGAGCTTCTTCTATGAAAGGAGTTTTTCTGATGGTAATTTCAACAGCTTCTTGAATTGTTTTCATGTTTGTTTAGTTTTAAACTAAAAGTAACAAAAATACAATTAATAGTGAATTTATACTATATATTTAATTTGTAATATATTTAATTAAAAACTTTGTTAATCAGATTTTTAAACTAAATTTGTTTTTATTGTATCTTGTTACAAGACCTATACACAACTCAATTATAGAAGCGATTGATGGGGCTTCTTAATTTTTATTAAGAAGGATTATTTGTACAAATGCAAACAACTAATCTAATCTATTTGTTAACTTTAAAAACTCATCTTTCGCTTCTTTTTTGTCATACAAAACGTTATAAACAGCGTCGATTATTGGAGTTTTAGCTTTGTTTTTTTGATTGATTTTATATGCACTTTTTGTAGCATAGTATCCTTCAGCAACCATACTCATTTCTAACATTGCAGATTTTACAGTGTAGCCTTTTCCTATCATGTTTCCAAACATTCTATTTCTACTAAATGTAGAATATCCAGTAACTAACAAATCACCTAGGTATGCTGAATTGTTGATATTACGCTTCATTTTATGAATCTTTTTAATAAAGCGTTTCATTTCTCTAATACCATTACTCATTAATACCGCTTGAAAATTGTCTCCATAGCCTAAACCATGAGCAATTCCTGCTGCTATAGCATAAATATTTTTTAACATCGCTGCATATTCAGTACCAATAATATCATCAGATATTTTAGTTTTAATATAGCGTCCTGCAATAGCTTCACTAAGTTTTTTAGCTTTTTCTTCATCTTGACAAGCAAGTGTTAAATACGATAAGCGTTCCATTGCTACTTCTTCTGCATGACATGGTCCAGATATTACCCCAATATTTTCATATGGTATATTGTATTTTTCATGAAAATGTTCACCAACAATTAATCCTGATTCTGGTACAATTCCTTTAATGGCTGAAAAAATAACTTTATTCTCTAAGGAAGCAGTAAGTTTTTCTAATTCTCCGTTCAAAAAAGCAGAAGGAACGGCAAAAATTAACACGTCATAATTTTCAACAATATAATTTATATTCTCAGACAAATCTAACTGTTCAGGATGTAACTCTGCTGAACTTAAATAACTAGGATTATGTTTGTTACGTTTAATATGTTCAATAGCATATATGCTACGCATATACCAACCAATAGTTTCTAAATTTTCTGATAACATTTTAACAATAGCTGTTGCCCAACTTCCACCTCCTAAAACGGCTATTCTAGTTTGATTGCTCATAAGTAGTATTTGTTTGTAGTACAAAATTAAGAAATCTATAATCGACTCTCTAAACTTAAAGGTTATTATATTTGAAAACTGAAAATCAAAAGAACATGAATGTACAAATCATAAACAAATCAAAACACCAAACTCCAACATATGAAACTGAAGGTTCAGCTGGTATGGATTTGCGTGCCAATATAGATGCTGCTATTATTTTAAAACCTTTAGAAAGAGCTATTATTAAAACAGGTTTATTTATTGCGCTTCCTGTTGGATATGAAGCTCAAGTTCGTCCGCGTAGTGGGCTTGCTGCTAAAAAAGGAATAACTGTTTTAAATTCTCCTGGTACTGTTGATGCGGATTATCGTGGTGAAATTGGAGTTATTTTAGTTAATCTATCTAATGAAGATTTTGTAATAAACGACGGTGAGCGTATTGCACAATTAGTGATTGCAAAACACGAACGTGTAAACTGGCAAGAAGTAGCTATTTTAGATGAAACTGAACGTGGTGCTGGTGGTTTTGGAAGTACTGGAGTTTAAATTATACTCTTATATACTTGACTCATTTTTCTAACTTCATCAAACAATAATTCAAAAGCTAAAAAGCAATTTGAATGGTATTGGTACCCTACTTTTTTATAAAAAAAGCTGTTCTAGATAACCAGAACAGCTTTTTAAAATAGTAATAGTTTGAACTTTAAATTTAAAATTTCTTATTCTTGGTTTTCAATAGCTTCTTTAATTTTATTTTCAAGTTCTTCCATTAATTCAGGATTATCTTTAATAACACCTTTTACAGCATCTCTACCCTGACCTAATTTAGTGTCTCCATAGCTAAACCATGAACCACTTTTCTTTATAATTCCGTACTCTACACCAATATCTAAAACTTCACCAACTTTTGATATTCCTGCACCATACATAATATCAAATTCAGTTTGTTGAAATGGTGGAGCTACTTTATTCTTTACAATTTTAACTTTAGTGCTGTTACCAATTACTTTATCACCATCTTTAATTTGTGTTCTACGACGAATATCTAAACGAACCGATGCATAGAATTTTAAAGCGTTACCCCCTGTTGTAGTTTCTGGGTTACCAAACATAACTCCAATCTTTTCACGTAACTGGTTAATAAATATAACTGTACAGTTTGTTTTACTAATCGTACCTGTTAACTTACGTAGAGCTTGTGACATTAAACGAGCATGTAATCCCATTTTAGAATCACCCATTTCACCTTCAATCTCAGATTTTGGTGTTAATGCTGCAACCGAATCAATTACTACAATATCAATAGCTCCTGAACGGATTAAGTTATCAGCAATTTCTAAAGCTTGCTCACCATGATCTGGTTGTGAAATAATTAAGTTATCTACATCAACGCCTAAACTTTCAGCATAAAAACGATCAAAAGCATGTTCAGCATCAATAAAAGCAGCAATACCTCCAGCTTTTTGGGCTTCTGCAATTGCATGTATTGTTAAAGTTGTTTTACCTGATGATTCTGGTCCGTAAATTTCTATAATTCTTCCACGAGGATACCCTCCTACTCCTAGGGCTAAATCTAATCCTAAAGAACCTGACGATATTGCATCTACATCTTCTACTTGGCTATCTCCTAACTTCATTACGGTTCCTTTACCGTACGTTTTATCTAACTTATCTAGTGTAAGTTGAAGCGCTTTTAATTTCGCTTCTTTTTCTTTATCTGCTGCCATAAATCGTGCTAATTATTTTAAGTAATAAGAACGGCTAAGTTACTAAAAAGTGACATTAATTTTTACTTTTTTTAGTTTTATTATACATGATTATAAATATGATATAAATCAGTTTTAAATAAAATGTTTAGTAGTACTTTTGCTATGTGAAATTAAAGTTTACATATCGATTATTTAGCTTTATAATGGCTTTAACAGTTATAAATTCTAGCTTATATCAAGCTTATGTATCGATGTATTTTTTTGCATATCAAGATTATATTATCAAGGAATTATGTGTGCAAAAAGACAATCAGCAAGGGTGTAATGGTAAGTGTTATTTAATGAAAAAATTAGACTCTACTGTTTCAAAAAAAGATACACCTGCTTCACAATCTGAAAGTGAAAAAGAGTTTAGAGGTACTTATGTTTTATTTTTTAATAAAAGTACCTTGTTTAATTTTGAAACCATCTTCAATTCAAATAATGAAGATTATGAATACTACTTGCAAAAAATACCCTTATTAGTATTAGATAAGGAAATTCCTCCTCCAAAACTTTTTATGAATTATATCGCTTAAAGAAGATTTCATTCTTCATAATTAATAGCACTGTTAGATATAAAAATATTTAACTGTGAGGTGCTGCACATTCAATACTTAATAAAAAATAAATCATGAAAGTTTTAAAATACATATTATCAATCCTATTAATCACCATCATTTCTTCATGTAGTAGTAATGACATAGACGAAAAAGAAATAGATGAAACAACAACATTAAATTATATTCAAACACTATCAAATACAACACATAATATTGAAATATTTTCAACAGAAAAAAGCTTACAACAAGGTTATAATGATATTTATTTAAGAGTAATTGATAAAGCTTCAGATTCATATGTTACAAATGCTATGCTTACTTGGAATCCTATGATGCATATGAGTAATATGATGCATTCTTGTCCGAAATCTCTTATAACGAAAGCAGACGGTACAGAAACTCTTTACAAAGGATATATTATTTTTCAAATGGCAGAAAATGACACTGAAAAATGGAGTCTTACAGTAAATTATACTATTGATAGTAAAGAGTATTCGATAGAAGATCAAATAAGTGTTCCTGCTGCTGCAAAGAAAAATGTAGCTGTTTTTATGGGGGCTGATAAAACAAAGTATGTGCTTGCTTTAATTAACCCTACAACACCAAAAGTAGGAATGAACGATTTTAAAGTAGGTTTATTCAAAATGGAAACAATGATGTCATTTCCAAAAGTGGAAGACTACCTAATAAAAAATGATCCTAGAATGCCAAGTATGGGAAATCATACTTCACCTAATAACACTGATTTAACCTTTGATTCAACTACTAAATTATACAAAGGTGACTTATCATTAACAATGACAGGATATTGGAAGTTAAACTTGATGGTTTACAACAATTCAGAAGAGTTAATAAAAGGTGAAATGGTTACTGAAGAGAATGAAAGTAGTAGCTTATATCTAGAATTAGAATTTTAATTTATTACGAAGCTGTTTACAAACTACTCTTTTCTCTTTCGAAACTTCGGGAAAAATTGTACAACGAAATTATCCAAACTGATATTAGTTAATAATATTCGTTAGTAACAATTTAAGTTGTAAACAGCTTCTTTTTCAAACTTTTCGAATAATGAAGCATTATATAATACTCCTACTCTTGGGGTTGTTTTCCCTTACTATTCAATCACAAGAAAACAATGAAAAAAAAGACACAATAGAAACTCACACCTTTTTAAATGAAGTGATTGTTATTGGTAAAAGAGATAATAAAATAAATAATAAAAAATATGCCAAACCATTGGCCAACTTAGATGATTTTCTTGAGAAATCAGCTAAAATAAATATGATTAAAAGAGGAAATTATGCCTGGGAACCTACCTTGAATAATATGATTTCTGATAGAATTAATGTAACTATAGATGGAATGCAAATTTTTGGTGCTTGTACCGATAAAATGGATCCTATCACATCTTATGTAGATATTTCAAATCTTGAAAAAGTAGCAGTTTATTCTGGTCAACATGGTGCAGAAAATGGTCAAACCATTGGTGGTTCTATCGATTTAAAACTAGATAAAAATAGTTTCACTAACGAGTTTAAAAAAGTAGTTACAGGAATAGATTTAGGATATGAAAGCAACTCAAACACTAAAGTTATAGGTGTTGAAGCCAATTATAGTTCTAAAAACTTCTATGTAAACACTGATTTTATTAATAGAAATGCTGATAATTATGTAGATGGGAATAATAATGAAGTTCTATTTTCTCAATACAGTAAATATAATTTTTCAACTATAGCAGGTTATAAAATTTCAAATAAAGAAAAATTAGGTGTTACTTTTATTTTTGACAAGGCTACCGATATAGGTTATCCTGCTTTAGCTATGGATGTTTCTTTAGCAAAAGCTACCATTGCTTCGATAAATTATGAGTATAAAAACAATAATGCTCTATTTAATTATATAGATGCTAAATTGTATGCTAACAGTATTAAACATGTTATGGATGATACCAAAAGACCAAACGTGTCTATTCATATGGATATGCCAGGTTGGAGTGATACTTATGGATTTTATGTGAAGTCTCAACTCAAGAAAAACAAACATCGCTTTTCTGTTAATCTTAACGGACATTATAATAAGTCATTAGCAGAAATGACTATGTATCCAGCGAACAGTAATGAAAAACTAATGTTTATGCTAACATGGCCAGATGTAAGAACTTTATATAATGGATTGTTTATAAGCGATAATATTACCTTAAACAATCAAACATCTATTCAATTAAGTACTCGATTAGGATACCAGAATAATAAGATTGCAAGTGATTTTGGTTTGGGTAGCTTACAAATATTTTATCCGAATTTACCCCCTTCAAAAAATAGATTTTTACCAAGTTTTTCAGCTCAAATTATCAACAAAACACAGCTGTTTACTGTTACAACTTCATTAGGATATGGAGAGAGAGCTCCATCGGTAAGTGAAGGATATGGAAACTATTTATATAACAGTTTTGATAATTTTGATTACATCGGGAATCCGAATTTAAAAAATGAAAAATCGTTAGAGTTCAATTCTAAAATTGATTTTAAAAACAATGATTTAACTATCGGTTTTGAAAACTCTTTATTTTATATTTCAGATTATATTATAGGCGTTATTAATCCTGATATTAAACCTATGGTTATAGGTGCGGATGGAGTAAAAGTATATAGCTCTTTAAACAACGTTTTACAATTTAATTCCTCTTTAAATTTAACCTATAAATTTACCAAAGAGCTTACCTTTGATAGTACTGTAACTTATAACTATGGAAAAGAAATTAATGGAGAAAATTTGCCTTTAATTTCCCCTCTAACTTATAATGTAAATATTGATTTTACAAAGAATCTTTTTACATCAACTTTTGAAGTTGTGGGTGCAGGAACACAACATAATTTTTCTAAAAATTACGGAGAAGACAAAACTAAAAGTTATACAATTTTTAATATTGATGCTGGTTATAAATTTTACATAAACAACGATTCATTCATAATAAAATCAGGAGTAGAAAATATATTTAACACGTACTATTCTACTTATTCAGATTGGCAAAATATACCTAGAATGGGGCGAAATATTTTTGTTAATTTGTCATACATTTTAAAATAGTTTATGTCAAACCATCGTCACTTTATAATTTACAAACCTTACGGTTTTCTTTCTCAGTTTATTACCAATCAAAAAAAAGGAGGTAAACACAAATTATTGGGTGAATTATACGATTTTCCTGAAAATACAATGGCTGTAGGTAGGTTAGATGTAAAATCAGAAGGTTTGTTGTTGTTAACAACCGACGGAAAAGTAAGCGACTTTATTACTACCAGAGGTGGAGTTGAAAAAGAATATTATGTTCAGTTAGACGGAGCTATTACTTCAGAAGCTATTGAACAACTACAAAATGGGGTTGAAATTGGTTTTGACGGAAAAAAATACATGACTAAACCTTGCAAAGTTAGAGCAATGGATACGCCAGATTTACCTGAACGTTCTAAAAAAATTAGAGATGCTCGTCACGGTCCTACTCCTTGGATATCTGTTACCTTAACCGAAGGGAAATTTAGACAAGTACGTAAAATGACCTCTGCCGTTGGTTTTCCTACACTCCGTTTAGTACGTGTTCGTGTGGGTGATATTTTATTAAGTAATATGCAAGTTGGTGAAGTTAAAGAAGTTGAGGAATTGGTTTAGTTTCTAACCATTCTTATATGCGGAATTCCGTCTTCTAAATATCCTTCTCCTACTTGTTTAAATCCGTGAGATTCGTAGAATTTTTGTAAATAGGTTTGTGCAGAAATAGTTATGGCAGTTTCTTTGTAGTTATCAACAATAGCTTTGATAGATGCTTTTATCAAATCGTGTCCGTAACCATATTTACGTTCACTTTCCTTTACTACTACCCTGCCAATACTAGGTGTATCAAAATATTCACCACTATTAAACAAACGAGTATAGGCTATTATTTTACCTTCCTTAATTCCTATAACATGTAAAGCTTTTTGATCTTTACCATCAATATCTTGATAGACACAATCTTGTTCAACAACAAAAACTTCAGAACGTAATTGAAGTAATTCATATAGTTCTGAAGTTGTTAATTCTTGAAATCTTTTTACTATAAAATTCATTAACAGCAAGCTATTTTATTTACTCTATTCGCGTGACGACCTCCTTCAAATTCGGTAGATAAAAAAATCTTCACAAAACCTAAAGCTTGTTGCAACGATACAAAACGAGCTGGAATAGTTAAAATATTTGCATCGTTGTGTTGACGTGTTAATTCCACCAATTCGTTATTCCAACATAAAGCAGCTCGCACTCCTTGGTGCTTATTAGCAGTCATTTGCGCTCCATTACCACTTCCACATAAAATAATTCCCATTTCTGCTTGTCCTGTTTCAACAGCTTCAGCAGCTGGGTGAATGGTATCTGGGTAATCCATACTATCGGTTTCATTCGTACCAAAGTTGATTACTTTATGCCCTAATTCTTCTAAAAGTTTAACTATTTCAAATTTGTATTCGGTGCCTGCGTGATCATTTCCTACAGCGATTGTCATAATTTGTTGATTTTAATTCAGTTGTGAATTACAAAAATACAGTTATTCACGGTTATCAACAGTAATTAACAATGCTTTTTTTACCATTCTTAATAACCTCTTTAAAATTAAGGGGTTAAACTATATTAACTAATTGTTAAGAACTAATAAAATATTCTGAAAAGAAAATTTGATTTTCTAGATATTTTTTACAATACAAGAACAAGAATTAATTATGCAACTTTTTTTTTGAGATTTTAATGAACATTTATCAACATTAAATTAACCCTTTTTTTACATTGAAAAGAAAATTAACTATTCAAAATTTTCAGTGAATTGCTGTTTATAACTTTTGTTAATAACTCTATTTTATAGTTGATTTTTAAAGTTTTATTTAACTAATAACTTGTTTATTTATTTTAATAAGTCACTTAACCAAAAATAAAATCCACTTTTTATGCTACATATTAACACACTATAATAACAATCATTTCTTTTTTTAAATTTTTAAAATCTCTTTTATTAATAATATAATATGTTAATAACAGTTTTTTTGAAATTTAAGTTTTAGAGACTCCTCTACTAACCATTTACTGAGTTACAAAAATTAGAGTAACTTCTTTGTCTTCTTTTATGGCAAATTGCAAAAAATAAGACGTAAATACTACGTTTGTTGAAAAGTGATAATAAGTGAGAGAAAAAGACTTAAACAGCTTTTTTAGATGCTTTAATAAGGTAAATAGTATCTTTAGTTACTACTTCTGAAGGAGTTTTTTTGTTTAAAGTCGTATTTATACTCACTACAGTTACGATAATTCCTGTAATGAATATAAAAATAAAAAGTGCTATTATTTTTCGTAAGTTTTTCATTTATAACGACTTTCTTACTATAAAGACGTATGAATTTAAGAAACGTTACAATTTTATTAAGTTTTTTTTAACTTTTTAAGGAATAACTATTTGAATAGCACTTTTAATAATACTAACTTTAACTTGTCCTCTACCTATTAACTCACCATCTGCTTGGATATAAGGAAGTTCATCATTGTTTTTAGGAGTTATTAACAATGAGCTAGCCAAATGCGTTTCTACTTTTTTATGTTGAAGAATTTTTCCGTTGTATAATTTTTTAATTGAAAATAGTAAGTCCCAAAAGGACAAGTTTTTAGCTATTGTTATATCAAATAAACCATTATTAGAACATTTATAATCAGTTAATTGCATACCTCCTGCTGAATATTTACAAATACCAAACAAAGTCATTAAACACTTTGTTTCAACAGATTTATTGTTAATAGTTATGTTAAAAGTAGTTTTTTTGTAGAGTAATAAACCCGCTAGCCCACTCAATAAGTAGGCTATAGATCCAAATCTCTTTAATTTATTCAACTTGTTAACAACATATCCGTCATAACCAATACCAGCTACATTATTAAAATAGGAAGAAGTATCAGATAATTCCAAATAACCGATGTCTTGAAAAATAGTTTTCACTTGCTTTATTAAACCAACGGCAGCTTTTATATTCTTAGGTATATTATAAGTTTTAATCCAGTCATTACCAGTACCTAATGGAATAACAGCAATAGTTATTTCTTCAGGTTTTATAGTATTTTGAGTCATAATTCCGTTAATGACATGATGTAAAGTACCATCACCCCCAACAGAAATTATTTTCTTATAACCTTTGTTAATGGCTTGCTGAACAATAATTTTTTCGTGATTAGAATATTCAGTTTTTGCATATTCATAGGTTATATTATTAAATTTTAATTCCTGTTGAATATCTGACCAATATTTATTGAACTTACCATTACCAGCTACAGGATTAACAATAACATACCAAGAATTATTCATACCATCACTTTAAATAAAGATTGGAAAAGTACGAAATCAATTTATAACAGTTATTTAAATTACTAGCATTAATTTTATTCGTACTTTGGTTGAAAATTAAATAAGACGAAAGATTAATGACTAGAAAGAAAAAAATCTACAAAAAAAAGGGTAAAGTTATCAAAGATCTTACCCGTAACATTTTCAAAATACTTAACGAAGACAGTAATAAATATTACAATTACAAACAGATTGCTTCTAAATTGAAGGTTTCTGATACTGATGGCAAAAATCAAATTATTAAAAAGTTAGCAGAATTAACAGCTAACAAGAAAATTAAAGAAGTTGATAGAGGTAAATATCAAATAAATGAAGATCGTAAATACCATGTTGGTACTTTAGATGCTACTTCTAATGGAAATGCTTATTTTATTTGTGATGATTTTGAGCACGATATTTTTGTGCCTTCAGTAAATTTAGGTAAAGGTTTACATAACGATACTGTAAAAGCCTATGTGTATAAAAAGCGTAGAAGCAATAAACTTGAAGCTGATGTTGTAGAAATTATTGAGAGAGCAAAAACTGAATTTGTTGGTGTATTACAAATGAATAAAAATTTCGGATTTGTTATACCAGATAGCACTAAAATGTATGCTGACATTTTTATTTCTCAAAGTAAATTAAATGGAGCAAAAGATGGTGATAAGGTAGTTGCTAAAATGACTGATTGGCCTGAAAATTCTAAAAATCCATTTGGAAAAATTACTCAAGTTTTAGGAAGACCAGGAGATCACGATACAGAAATACATTCTATTTTATTAGAATATGGTTTACCTTATGAATTTCCTACTGAAGTAGAGAAAGAAGCATCTGAATTACCTATTGAAATTACTAAGGAGGAAATAGCTAAGCGTAGAGATATGCGAGGAGATTTAACATTTACCATAGATCCTAAAGATGCTAAAGATTTTGACGATGCTTTATCATTTACAAAACTTGAAAATGGTAATTATGAAATAGGTATTCACATTGCTGATGTTTCTCATTATTTACAACCAAAAACTATTTTAGATGACGAAGCTTATGATCGTGCTACATCAGTATATTTAGTTGATAGAGTGGTACCAATGCTACCTGAAATGTTAAGTAATGGAGTTTGTTCATTACGACCAAATGAAGAAAAACTGACTTTTTCAGCAGTATTTGAAATGAATGAGAAAGCACAAGTTATTAACCAATGGTTTGGTAGAACTGTTACATATTCTGATAAACGCTTTGCTTATGAGGAAGCCCAAGCAATCATTGAGAATAAAAATAATATAATTCCTGCAGATGTTTCTTTAACTGGAGAAGCATATGAAGTTGATGAAACTATTGTTGAAGCTACATTGAAACTTGATGAACTAGCTAAAAAAATGCGTAAAAAGCGTATGAAATCTGGAGCTATTTCTTTTGATAGAGTTGAAGTTAAATTTCATTTAGATGAAAATGCTAATCCTACAGGAGTTTTCTTTAAAGAAGCTAAAGACGCTAATAAACTGATTGAAGAATTCATGTTATTAGCAAACAAAAAAGTAGCAGAATTTGTAGGACTTTCTGCAGGAAGACCAAGTAAGAAAACTTTTGTGTATCGTGTACACGATGAACCAGATGTAGAAAAACTAGCATCGTTACAAAATATTGTTAGCAAATTCGGATATAAAATTAATACAGAAACACGACAAAAAACATCTGATAGTTTAAATAAATTATTATCAGACGTTCACGGTAAGGGAGAAGCTAATATGGTTGAAACCTTAGCGATACGTTCAATGAGTAAAGCTGAATATACTACACAAAATATAGGTCACTATGGATTAGCTTTTGATTATTACAGCCACTTTACTTCACCAATACGTCGTTACCCTGATGTAATGACGCATCGTTTATTACAACACTATTTAGATGGCGGAAATTCGCCTAAAGCAGAAATTTATGAAGAAAGGTGTAAACATTCTTCTAAAATGGAAGAGTTAGCCTCTAAAGCAGAAAGAGATTCCATTAAATATATGCAAGTTAAATACATGCAAGATCATAAAGATCAAGAATTTGAAGGAGTAGTTTCTGGTGTAACAGAATGGGGAATTTATGTTGAAATCAAATCTAATAAATGTGAAGGTATGGTTAGAATCAAGGATATTAAGGATGATTATTATATCTTTGACGAAAAACAATATGCTGTGATTGGACAATCAACCAAGAATATGATTCAACTGGGTGATGAAGTAGTAGTAAAAGTAAAACACACCGATTTGGAACGTAAACACCTTGATTTCAATTTGATTTCACACTAATTTGTACAGTTTTAAACAATAAAAATTAAGATTTACCTTTATAGTATTGGTATAATTATTGGTTATACTCAATTAACTAATGAATTTATTATGAAGAAGTTAGCAATATTAAGTTTGTTTTTGATGACCGTTTTAGCATCAGCTCAAACAACGATAACTAAAAATTTAGGAGACTTTTCAATTGTAAAAGTGTATAACGGCATAGATTTAAAACTCGTAAAATCTGATGAATCTAAAATAATAGTTACTGGAGAAAAAACAGATAAAGTTAAAATTAAGTTGGATGGAACTACCTTAAAAGTATTATTAAGATTCCCAGAAACTACTGCCGATGGTAAAGTGAAGGCAACATTATATTACAATAAAACTTTATCAATCATTGATGCAAATGAAGGAGCAACAATTACAGGAAAAGATATTAATCAACAAAAAGTTGAAATTAGAGCTCAAGAAGGAGCTTTTATTAATCTTGTAGTTAATGTTAAGCATTTGAATGTAAAAAGCTCTTCAGGAGCAGTTATAAGGCTTTCTGGAGCAACCAAGAATCAAAATGTAAATGCTGATTTAGGAGGAATGTATCACGGATACAAATTATCGGTAGAAGAAATGACTATAGTAAAGGCTGGATCTGGTTCTAAAGTTGAAGTACAATCAGGAGAAACACTAGATGCTAAAGTATCATTTGGAGGTTCAATTTTTTACAAAGGAAAACCTGAAGTATTTAGAGACAAAAAAGTAATTGGTGGAGTAATTGAACACCGAAGTTAATTTCGTATCTTTGTAGCGCAAAATTTAATAAAAATGAATTTACTTACTATATTTTTAGGAATGATTGGACCATGGCAAATAGCTATTGTCGTTGCATTAGTATTATTATTATTCGGAGGTAGAAAAATTCCTGAATTAATGAGAGGTTTAGGTACTGGTATCAAAGAATTTAAAGATGCCACTAAAGATGAAGAGAATACTGATAAAGTAGAAGAAAAGAAATAAGATAATTATCTTATTAACAATAAAAAGAAAACCGAAACATCTAATGTTTCGGTTTTTTATTTAATTAAAGTTTTACGGCTGTCCCAGAAGCTGTAACCATTAGCATGCCTCCATTGGCGCCAACGGTTTCATAATCTAAGTCAATTCCTATAACTGCATCAGCTCCCAATCTTTGAGCTCTCTCTTCCATCTCCTTCAAAGCTATTTCTTTAGCTTCTCTTAGAACTTTTTCATAAGAACCAGACCTACCTCCTACTATATCTCTAATACCAGCAAAAAAGTCCTTAAAAATGTTTGCACCTATAATTGTTTCACCCGTAACAATACCTAAATATTCTTTAGCTGGTTTATTTTCTATTGAAGGTGTAGTTGATAGTATCATAATTATTCTTTGTCTTTATTTTCTTGTGCTTTTTTCATTGCCTCACCTATTTGATTACTTGCTGTAAAGCTAGCTACCATATCATTTAACATATTACTACCTGCTTGTGGTGAATTTGGTAATAAAATCAAGTTACTGTTAGTTTCTTCACCAATTGATTGTAAAGTATCGTAGTGTTGTGTAACAACAATTAAAGCTGATGCTTCTTGACTGTTAATTCCTACTTTATTTAAAACTTCAACAGATTCTTCTAAACCACGAGCAATTTCTCTACGTTGATCTGCAATACCCTGACCTTGTAAACGTTTGCTTTCAGCTTCTGCTTTAGCTTTTTCAACAATTAAAATACGTTGTGCGTCTCCTTCAAATTGAGCTGCTATTTTTTCACGTTCAGAAGCATTAATACGGTTCATTGCCGCTTTTACTTGAGCATCAGGATCAATATCAGTTACTAAAGTTTTTATAATGTCATAACCATAATCAGCCATGGCATCGTTTAATTCAGTTTTTACGGCGATTGCAATATCATCTTTTTTAACAAATACATCATCTAACTTCATTTTAGGTACTTCTGCACGTACCACATCAAATACATAAGATGTAATTTGATCGTGTGGATAATCTAGCTTATAAAAAGCATCGTACACCTTATCACGAATTACTTTGTATTGTACAGAAACTTTTAACTTAACAAATACATCATCTAAGGTTTTTGTTTCTACAATTACATCTAGCTGTTGAATTTTTAAACTTAACTTACCAGCAATTCTATCCACAATAGGAATTTTTAATTGTAATCCTGAATGACGAATGCTTTGAAAGCGACCAAAGCGCTCAATAATAGCTGCTGTTTGTTGCTTAACAATAAAGAATAATGATAAAAATACAAGAATTCCGATAACAATAACCGGATACATATAAATTGACATAGTTTTTAATTTTTTAAATGTTAGTAATTTTTTTGATAAAGATACTACTTAATGGTAGATAATTATTAGACGAATTTTATTTGAATTGTTACAATTCTTATTTAAAATTTATATTTGTAAAAAATCAATTATATGGAACTTATACAACAAAGCATAACAGAAATTTTACTTTTACTTTTTTTAATCGTTACTTTTTTACAATCGGGAATAGATAAGGTAACAGACTGGAAAGGAAATTTATCTTTTATTAGAGGACACTTTAAAGATTCTCCCTTAAAAAATTCGGTACCTTTTTTACTTGCTGTAATTTTAGTGATGGAATTATTAGCTGGCGCATTAATGTTTGTTGGAATTTTTCATTTATCAACAACAGGAAATCATAATATTGCTTTAATAGGTGCTGAGTTATCAGCTGTAACTTTAATCTTTTTATTAATTGGACAACGATTAGCAAAAGATTATGCTGGAGCAATGACATTAGCAGTTTACTTTATAATAACAATTTTAGCTGTCTATTTATTAAATAGATAAAAACTATTATTTTTATTTTTAAATAAAAATAATTTATTAAAAAACCTCTTAAAAAGTGCTTTTTAAGAGGTTTTTTAATTTTAGTAAGGTGTTTGTATGTTTTAATATAATAAATTAGTTAAAACAGTTTTAAAATAAGTTTTATCTGTTTTTTATGATGTAAATTAAAGAAGAATATTCACCTGAAGCATTTGCTTTAAAATTTGATTTCAACCCTGTTAAAAAAGCTTGAATTGGTCTTGATTTTTTTGTTTTATATTTTTCAGATAATAAAGAAACATAAAAAGAATCAAATTTCATTGGAAGTGTTTTTTCTACTTTCATTTCAACTAATGAAAATATTTTTGAAATAGCTGTTCTTGAAAAATGCCACAAGTGTCTTGGAACATCATAAGCTGCCCAAAACTCTTTGTAGTGTTTTGCATCAAAGCTTTGATAATTTGGAACAGCAATAATTAAAACACCATTAGCTTTTAAAAGTGATTTTAATTGCTGTATGTATTCTGTTAAATTAGGAATATGTTCTAAGACATGCCAAAGACTAATAACATCAAATTGTTTGCTTTCTATTTTAGAAAGGTCTTCTAAAAGATTTATGTTTTTATTCTTAGCAAAATTTCTTGCCTTTTCAGAGGGTTCAACACCAGTAATTTTCCAGCCACCATTTTCACACACTTTTAAAAAATCACCTGTACCAGCACCAACATCTAAAATCAATTTATCTTCTGTATTAAAAGAGTTAATTAATTTTAGTTTCTTTTTTAAAGTGTAGTTTTTTACAAACTGATATGTTTTATCAAAAAGAGATGTTTTACTATCTGTATGTGAAATATAATCTTCACTAGCATAGTATTTATCTAAGTTATTAGGTACAGGTGAAGTTACTAACATATCGTATTCTTCATTTTTCATTACCTCATAACTCTCTTTCGACACTGTATGATCAATACAGTTTAAAAAAGGTTTTAAGTTCTTATAGAACTCTTTTTTTGTAATCAAATTAATAAAATGTGTTGAGTGTTCCTTATGGAACTTTGGTTTTTGGTTGAACAATTATACATAAAAAAATAAAACGTTCCACATGGAACATTTTATTTTTTGTAATTCTAAATTAATATTTACCTACCCATGTAAACAAGTAATACAGATATATCACTTGGTGATACTCCACTTATTCTACTTGCTTGTGAAATTGAAGTAGGTTGTATTTTAGATAATTTTTCTCTAGCTTCATATGATAAAGATTTCACTTTACTATAATCAAATGTAGAAGGAATAGGTACGTTTTCTAATCTATTTAATTTGTCTGCATTATTCTTTTCTTTTTCGATATAACCAGAGTATTTTAAATGGATTTCAACTTGCTCTATAATTTCATTATCAATTTCGTTTTCTTGAATATAATTTTCAAGCTTATTAATCGATCTAAAATCAGAAAACGTTAATTGAGGTCTCGCAGCAATTTTATATAATTTCATAGATTGATTAATCGTTGCTAAATTTTTCTCTTCTAGAATAGGGTTGATATCCTCTTTTGTTACACTCAATCCTTTAATATAATCGATTAAGTTTTGAGTCTTGTTTTTCTTCTCTTCTACTCTATCCATTCTTTCTTGAGAAGCTAATCCTAATTTATAAGATTTTTCTGTTAAGCGTAAATCTGCATTATCTTGTCGTAAAAGAGTTCTATATTCAGCACGAGAAGTAAACATACGATACGGTTCCTCTGTCCCTTTTGTGATTAAATCATCAATTAAAACACCTATATAGGCTTCGCTTCTTTTTAGAATAAAAGGCTCTTTATTTTGAGTTTTTAACGCTGCATTTACACCTGCCATTAAACCTTGAGCAGCTGCTTCTTCATAACCTGTTGTACCATTAATTTGACCAGCAAAAAATAAGTTCTCAATTAACTTAGTTTCTAAGTTGTGTTTTAATTGTGTTGGTGGAAAATAATCGTATTCAATTGCATAACCGTATCTAAAGAATTTTACGTTTTCAAATCCAGGAATAGAACGGATAGCTTTGTCTTGAATGTCTTCTGGAAGTGATGTAGAAAATCCGTTCACATAAATTTCTACAGTATCCCAACCTTCTGGTTCAACAAAAATTTGATGACGTTCTTTCTCCGCAAAACGATTAATTTTATCTTCTACAGACGGACAATAACGTGGTCCTGTGGATTTAATTCTACCATTAAACATTGGCGAGCGTTCAAAACCTTCACGAAGTAAATCATGTACTTCTGGATTGGTGTAAGTAAGATAACAAGAGCGCTGTTTAGTTAATGGTTTTGTTACGGGTAAATAAGAGAATTTTTCTGGAGCATCGTCACCAGGTTGTTCGGTCATTTTACTATAATCTAATGAACGACCATCTACACGAGGAGGAGTTCCTGTTTTCATTCTACCAGCTTCAAAACCTTTAGCTACTAAATCTTCAGTAATACCAGTTGAAGCTCCTTCACCTGCTCTACCACCACCAAACGTTTTTTCACCAATATGAATCAATCCGTTTAAAAAAGTACCAGCAGTTACAATTACTGTTTTGGCTTTTATTTCTAAACCTAAGGCAGTTTTTACTCCTATAATTTTATCACCATCAAACACTAATCCATTCACAGAGTCTTGATAAAAATCTAGGTTTTCAGTTTGTTCTAACATGGTTCTCCAGCACTCTGCAAATTGCATTCTGTCCGATTGAGCTCTTGGGCTCCACATAGCTGGTCCTTTAGATTTATTTAGCATTTTAAATTGAATCGCGGTCTTGTCAGTTACAATACCACTGTAACCACCAAGTGCATCAATTTCACGAACTATTTGCCCTTTTGCAATTCCACCCATAGCTGGATTACAACTCATTTGAGCAATGTTTTGTAAGTTCATTGTAATTAACAAAGTGTGTGCTCCCATGTTTGCACTTGCTGCAGCAGCTTCGCTACCAGCATGTCCACCTCCTACTACAATTACATCGTATGTTGTATTAAATAAACTCATTTTTTATAATCAGTTCCACGTGGAACTCTTTTATTTTTTATCTAAAATTTCTAAACATTCATTTTCTTTAGAGCGCATAATTTGCTTCTCTTCATCAGTCTTATCTTTGTATTTCATGTAATGTAAAATACCATGAATTATTACGCGGTGTAATTCATTTTCAAAAGAAGTATTAAACTCCTTTGCATTCTCTTCTACTCTTTCTACTGAAATAAAAATATCACCTCCAACTAACTTACCTAACGTATAATCAAAACTAATAATATCAGTTAATGTATCGTGTTGTAAAAACTCTATATTTATTTTATGTAAATAAGCGTCATCACAAAAAATATAGTTGATTTCTCCCAATTCAAAACCTTCTCTTTCGATACACTCTTGTATCCATTTAGAAGTGTTTTCTTCATTGTTTAATTGAAACTTGGTTTCGTAATTAAATGCGATCATTTCTTTATATCAAATACTATTGTTATTATTTAAAAACATAATTAAAAAGCAATAGTATTTTGTATAATCTAAAGGCTTTTTAATACGTTATTTTCTATCCTTTGGAAGGCTAAAGTACTCTTGCACCTTCTTTTTGTAATTTTGGCGCAAAGGTAGTGATTGTCTGTTTAATATCTCAGTTTGGTTATAAAACAACTTTTTAAACTTCAATTCCTTAGTTGTATTGTTATTAAACTCTTGTAAATTGGTGTTTGATTTACGTTGTTTATCTCTGTTTTGTTCGAATGTAGCCTTGTCTAATTTAAGTAGCTCGTAGTTTAATTGCTGCATTCTATTAATACTTTCTTGTGTAAAACCTTTTTCTAAAATTTCATTCTCTAACTCCTCCATCTTTTTTAAAGCTTTTTTTGCTTCCTTGTTTCCAGAATTTCCTTCGTTAATAGCATTTTTTAACTGTTCTCTAAGTTGTGATTGTTCTTTGTAAATTTGATACAATTCACCATCTAAATCATCATTTTGTTCACCGTTTTGCCCTTCTTTTTCACCTTTATTTTTACCGTCTTTTCCATCCTTTGGGTTTCCTTGATTTTTCTTTTGCATGCCTTGTTTCATCTTTTCCATTAATTCACTTTGCTTTTGAATGATGTCTGGTAAGCTAAACGATTTACCTTTCCCCTTCCCTTTTCCATTTCCAGGTTTTGGGTTTTGCATAGCGTCTAAAGTATTACTCAACATATCCGCTAATGTATTTGCTGAAGTCATTACATACTGTTGATTAGAGATTCCGTTTTGAAAATAATTATCTGCAAAATTTTCTAAAGACTGATCTAGATTATAATGAGCTTGTGCTAAGTGATCTTGAATTTTTGAAGATATACTAGGAACTCGCATTGAAAGTACAAATAAGCTATCATCAATATGTTCAAAATAGGTTTTTAGTTGGTGTTGTTTCTGAAGGTTTTTACCAAAGTTAGGATGTGATGAATTTGAGGAAGAAAACTCATTCATTAAAGCTTCTTGGTCGAAAGAGAATGTGATAAGGTTTTCTAATATTTGACGTAAACCTTCCATGTTTTCTTCTTCCATTTCTGCACTCATAGATTGCATTGATTGTTGCATCTTCTGACTCATTTGCTGCATTTTTTTAGCAGCTTTTTTTTGATTTTTCTTTGTTTCAGAAGCGTTATTTTTATCTAAATTTTCTTCAGCTTTATTAAGTTCTTCTTGAGTTTGTTTTTCCAAATCTTCCATAGAAGGAATTTCCATGGGTTGTTTTAAACCTTGATTATCTTTTTCTAAATCATCTAACTCTTTCTTTGTTTTTTGAAACTCTTCATTAATTTGTTGCTGTTCTTCTTTGCTAGATTCTTTGTTACTTAACTCTTCTTGTTTTTTTGATAAATCATCGAGTTTGTTTGCTAATTGATTCATCTTTTGTTCTACATAAAAGCGCTTAGTCATTTCTAAAATACGTTCCAAACTACGTTCTTGTTGTTTGTTTTGTTCAGCTAGTTCTTTTGTCTTTTTAATTAAATCTTCTTTTTTAAGTTTATCAGCTAGCTTGTTTAATTCATCTAATAATTTTTGTTGCTTTTCTAACTTTTTAAGTTCTTCAATACGCTTTTTAAGGTTTTCTTTTTTCTGCTCAAGAGTTTCATTTTCCTCTTTCTTTTCAGAAAAATTCTCTTGTAATTTTTGTGTTTGACGTTGCATCATTTGCTTGTATTGCTCCTGACGCTTTATTAAATTCTGAATTTTCTTTTGATCATTCCAGTTAATATTCTTTTTGTTTTGTAAATCAAACTGTATTTTCTCTAAATCTTTCTTACTTTTTTGTTGTTGATCTAGTGAGTTAGTTATGTTTTCTATGTAGTTTTTTTGTTCTTGTAATAGCTCTTCCTCTATTTCTTCTTTTGTTTTTTGTTGGTAGCTAAACTTTCTACTCATGGCTTTTTTACTACCATTTACAACATCATTATCGTATACTTGAAAGTACATTTCATAGTCTATTCCCTCTTTTAAATCTAAACTTCCAGGAAATTCAAAATAAAAGGTTTGAATGTTCTCTTTATTTATTTTAATCACTTGATTATCAGTGTTTTGATTATTGTTTTTGTCGTAATAAACCAATTCTAACCTCTTAAAACCATAATCATCAGCAATTTGACCCACAAACTGGGCATTTCCACGAGAAATACTATCAATATTTGAATTTACATTGATAGTTGGATATTCATCTTTAGTTACATTAATAGAAAACTGTAGCTGTTCGTAATCTGTTAGATTTTTGTTAGATGTTGTAATTTGATAATTAGTATTGTTCAGTACACGTTTAGAAAACTCAAATTCGTTGCTTTCTTTTTGTTTAAAAATTGTTCTTTTTTCTTTTTCTATAAAGGTAACTGTATCGGTTTCAGAAGTTTTAATATCCCATTTTACAATTGTTCCTTGTGGAACATTTAAGTTTCCGGTGTTGTTAATTGTTTCAGAAGCTTTTCCTATGTATGATGGATAGGTTAGATTTAATGAAATATTTTGAATCGATGGGGTTTTAATAATCGTTATAGTATACTCATTAGATTCAATTCCATTGGCACTTGCATAAAATAAAATAGGATTTTGGACTTCAGAAAAGGTATATGAAAACAAACCATTTCCTTCATTTTCCATAAAATATTGTTGACCATTAAAATGAATTTTGGTTTCTTGTGGTATCACCTTCCCTTCTGTTTGTATATATACAGTTATATCTTTTCCTTTAATAACACGTAAATCTTTTGCGGTTAAATTAAAATAAAAAGGAGCTGGAGGATTATAAGCTACCGAATGATTTACTACACGATTAAAACTTTGTGAAAGTTTACTTGATGTTCCTGTAAGCATAGAAATTCCCCAAATTAAGAAAGGAATTAAAGCATATTTTACATACTTTCTATTTCTACTAAAGTCAATGGCCTTATTAAAAGAAACAGGCTGTAATTCTTTCGATTTTTGCTCAATACTAGCAGCTAATAAATCAGACTGCTGATTGTTTTGTTGTAGCTGTAAAACATTTAATAATTTATCTTTTACTTCAGGAAAATGATTTCCAATTATTTTAGAAGCCTCTTCAAAAGAAATTCCTTTTTGTAAACCTGCAATTTTAAAAATAGGAAAACAAATAAAACGGAAAAATAAGAACACTTCTACTATAATAAATAACCAAAATAAAAAGGTTCTGGCGGTTGGTTTTAACCATAAAAAGTATTCAATAAACAGAGTGAAGAGCAAATAAATTAATCCTAAAGAAACAAATAAAATGCTTCCTTTTATCAATTCATTTGTATAAAACTTCTTACTAAACTGCTTTAGTTTTTGCTGTATTTTATTAAAATTTTCCATATTCAAGTATAAAAATACGTGTTTTAAGAGGAAATTTTAGTTAAAGATTTATTTAAACCCCTATTTTTCATTAATAAACCCCTTTAAACATGCTATTTGAAGAAAAAATAAGGATTTACCATACCTTTTGTAAGGGAAAAAAGTCGATGAGTTTTTAAAGTTGAATTAAATTGCTGGTACTAATTTTAAAAAATTTAAAGATGTTAAAAAACATTTCAAGCTTAGGTGTTTTACTTAATAAGGTAGCACAAAAAAACATAAAAGGAGGTTTCTTTTCAGGAAATAATGAATGTGATATAACAGGATGTCATGAAAGGTATCCGGGAGGAAATGGATATGTAGGTTTTGGAGAAGGTAATCCATGTGCTTTTGATACACCGACAGGAATAAGTTGTACAGGGATTATACAAAATGATTTATGTTGTATAAGCTAAGGTCCAGAAAATGTATGAAAGCAGTATTTATTTAAATACTGCTTTACTTTTTTGTGATGTGTTATAAAAAATATTACCTAAAGAATAACTCTTTTGTAAGGAACGAAAGCTTTTGTAAACTAATAATAAAAATATTTTAGTATGAAACAACTAGTTTTACCAGCATTATTTTTAATTACATTTAATGCTTTTTCTCAAAGTCCGTGGACAAAAAATAAAAATGAAGGATATATTCAAGCTTCATTTACTACTATTGGAAGCTATGATAAAATCTATGGTAATCCAGATTACAAACCTCAACGAGAAATAACCGATAACACATTACAACTATACGGAGAATATGGTGTAACAGACAAAACAACATTATTTGCTAACATTCCTTTAAAAATGGTTAAAACAGGTAATTTTACAGAAGATATGTCTGTAATTTTTCCTTCTTTTACTATTGAAGAAACTTCTGAAACCTTATTAGGAAACATCCAATTAGGAATAAAACATAACTTTTCTAATAATAAATGGTTGTTATCAGGACAACTTTCTATTGAAGCGAATACAAGCAGTTATAAAGAGAATTCAGGAATACGAAGTGGCTATGATGCGTGGACATTCACACCGTTGTTTTTAACAGGAAGAGGTTTTGATTCATGGTATATACAAGTATTTACAGGATTTGATATTAGAACAAACGACTATAGCTCTAACTATAAATTAGGAGGAGAAGTTGGTTACAAAGCACTAAATTGGTTATGGGTAGCAGGCTTTTTAGACGGTGTTGCCTCTTTAAAAAATGGAGACGTTATATTGCCTCAAGAAAATTTAGCTACAGGTTTGTATGTAAACGATCAAAGCTACGCAGCCTTTGGATTAAAACTTATAGGTGAGTTCAATAAATCTTTTGGAGCTAATGTTGGTTTCGGAGGTGCTTTTGCAGGAAGAAATGTAGCCAAAGCTCCAGCATTGAGTTTTGGATTGTATCATAAGTTTTAAAAAAGTATGGATAACCCATACTTTTTTTAAGGCAAAATAAACGAAGAATTTTTAAAGTTGAATTAAATTGCTAGTACTAATTTTAAAAACTTTAAAGATGTTACAAAACATTTCAAATTTAGGTACTACCCTAAACAAAAAAGAACAAAAAAATATTAATGGTGGTTTTGGCGGAGGAACTATGCAATGCTCTACAAATAGCGATTGTGATATTCTTAATTCTTACCCAGGGATGGAAAATGAACGTTTCTTTTGTTATTGGGGGTATTGTCAAATATCTTAAAAACATATTATGTTAAAGAATATTTCAAATTTAGGTAGTACACTAAACAAAAAAGAGCAAAAACTTATTAATGGAGGTTCTCAATTTTTTTGTTCTGTTTGTGTAGATTTTTGTAGATCGCAAAACTTTCAAACTAAAGAAGAGTTTAGTGCTTGTTTTTATGATTGTAAACAAGATATGTGCTAAGAAACAGTAAGCGGACTTCGGTTCGCTTTTTCATATTAATCTATAAATTTAAAAATTATGTTAAAGAACATTTCAAAAACTGGTAAATTACTTAGTAAAAAGGAACAAAAGATAATTAAAGGAAATGGTGGATGCTTTCCTCTTGAGCCTTGTGATGTGGGTTATGTGTATGATTACACAGCTTGTGCATGTGTTCCAGATAACTCATAAAAATTATTTTAAAAGCGAGTTTAACTCGCTTTTTTTCTTTTTTCTCTTTCCTCCTTTTTCTTTTCTATTAACATACAACTATCTTTGCGCTTTCAAATCAATAAAAAAATGACTGAGAACGTAAGAGTACGCTTTGCTCCGAGTCCGACAGGACCTTTACACATAGGTGGTGTAAGAACTGCTTTATTCAATTATTTATTTGCTAAAAAACATAATGGAACCTTTGTTTTACGTATTGAAGATACAGATCAAACCCGTTATGTAGCCAATGCAGAACAATATATCATCGATTCGTTAGAGTGGTGTAATATTCCATTTGATGAAGGTCCAGGTAAAAACGAAAAATTCGGACCTTACCGTCAGTCAGAACGTAAAGATTTGTATAAAAAATACGCAGATCAGTTAATTGAATCTGGTTGGGCGTATTATGCTTTTGATACAGCTGAAGAATTAGATGCACACCGTAAAGATCATGAAGAAAAAGGAAAAACCTTTATTTACAACTGGCACAATCGAGAAAAAGGAAGATTGGTAAATTCATTAGTATTATCTAAAGAAGAAGTTGCGGCTAAGATTAGTGCAGGAGAAAAATACGTAATCCGTTTTAAAACTCCACAAGACGAGACCTTAATTTTACAAGATGAAATCCGTGGTACGATTAAAGTGGAAACAAATACCTTAGATGATAAAGTATTGTTTAAATCTGATGGTATGCCAACTTATCACTTAGCAAATATTGTAGATGACCATTTAATGGAAATTTCACATGTAATTCGTGGTGAAGAATGGTTACCTTCTCTCCCACTACATGAGTTATTATATCGTGCGTTTGATTGGAAAGCACCAAAATTTGCACACTTACCATTAATTTTAAAACCAGTAGGAAAAGGAAAATTAAGTAAGCGAGATGGTGATAAATTAGGTTTTCCAGTATTCCCGTTAGAATATACCAATGAGCAAACAGGTGATGTTTCACGTGGATACAAAGAGGATGGTTATTTTGCTGATGCATTTATAAATATGTTAGCATTCTTAGGATGGAATCCTGGAACAGAACAAGAAATTTTTAGTTTAGAAGAATTAACAGAAGCGTTCGATTTAGCACGTGTAAGTAAATCAGGAGCCAAGTTTAGTCCAGACAAAACTAAATGGTTTAACCAACAGTATTTACAGCAAAAGTCTAACGAAGAGCTTACAGCATTATTTTTGCCTATTCTTGAAAAAAAAGGAATAATTACAGATAAAGATCAGGCAGAAAAAATAGTTTCTTTAATAAAAGAGCGTGCAACGTTTGTAGCTGATTTTT
The DNA here is from genome assembly GCF_003867015.1 of Tenacibaculum singaporense. Lineage (NCBI taxonomy): Bacteria > Pseudomonadati > Bacteroidota > Flavobacteriia > Flavobacteriales > Flavobacteriaceae > Tenacibaculum > Tenacibaculum singaporense. The sequence goes on along the minus strand of NZ_CP032548.1, from coordinate 576,764 downwards.
GGGAGTTATCTAGCTTTTTCTTTAAAAATCCTTCAGAATACGATGCAAAAGCGGTTAAAAAGCAATGGAAAGATACTACGAGTGAGTTAATGCAAGAATTAGTAGAAGTAATTTCTAAAATAGAAGATTTTTCAATTGAAAATACTGAAACTGAAATTAAAGGATGGATTACCTCAAAAGAAATAGGATTTGGTAAAGTAATGCAACCACTACGTTTAAGTTTGGTAGGAAAGCTTGCGGGCCCAGATTTGTTTGATATTATGACAATGATAGGCAAAGAAACTACTATTACTAGAATACAAAACGCGATAAAGGAACTATCATAAAAAATAAAAAAGCCGCTGTTTAAGCGGCTTTTTTTATATATTAAATAGAGGTTTAAAACATACAACCTCCTAAATGTTTGGCAGCATTACGACCATTATTAGCACCACCATTATTCCAGTTTAATTTAAATACAACACCTAAAGTTCCTTGAATGTGTGAACGCATACTTTCATAGCCTTCAAAAGAGTGTTTGTAGTATAATTGTGGATTAACACCAATATTATCACTAACCCAATAAATTCCACCAGCACCAACATTAAGTGTAGGAGTCATTTTACGTTCAGAATCAACTACACTACCTCCTATAAAAACATACGGAGCAAATTTGTTAAACATAGCATTCAAGTTATAACGAAACGAAGCATCCATAGAAAAATACTTTGCTGAGTTTTTAATAAAACCAACATCATCAATAGTATTAAAAGACATAGCACCGTCTAATGAAAAACGATCACCTATTGGCATGGTTAAGCTTAAAGTAGGTACTTGAAATAAATATTGATCGCCAATAAAAGCAGCATCACTTTCACTAAATTTTGTTATTCCAAAACCTACACCTATTTGCCAAGAGTCGTTTAAGTTTTGAGAAAAAACGGATGTTGTTAAACAAGTAAAGATTGCTATGAATAAAATTTTATGTTTCATCGGGAGATAAGTGTTTAGACTAATAACTGGTTTAATAAGTTTTTAGTATAATTAATTTAATTGGCATTTACCTTTTTAATAGCTGCGGTAAAATCATCTAAGTCGTTATTGTTTAAAACTAAATGAACGGCTTCATCGCAAACTTTTTCAGCATTCTCAGTAGAGAAATGCAAAGCTACTGCAATTTTACGGAGTATACCAACTTCTTCTTTAGCTACATCTTCATCAGCAAAAATCATTCTAGTTAAACGATACAAGCGCTCTATACGTTCATCGTAACTTACAGGAGCGTTTATCGGGTACTTTTCAGGATTTTTTAAAATTAGTTGATATTCTTCTTCACTAATATTTAATTTTTTTGCAGCTCTGTCTAATAACAATTGCTCTCCTTCTGAAATAATTCCATCAGTTTTAGCAATTTTTACTACGCTAGCAAAGTGCCCTATTTCTTGTTTGTGTTTTCCGGTTGAATATAAATCTGATATTGACATAATTTTTTTGTTTTTTCTAATTGAAAGTAAGTGGTTTTATGTAGAAGCAAATTTTAAATAAAGTCACATAAAATACCGTCGAAAGTTAACAATTCTGGCTAAAAACAAAGTATTATTTTTTCTTATTATAATTTAAAAACACATAAATTATGTTAATTAAAAACAGTGGTTTTTTATCTGTTTTAAAGAGTTTTTATTTTTAGCTAATACAAATGCTTATGAAAACTTTTTTTAACCCTTTAAAACACCGATTACGCTGGTTTTAATAAAAATGATAGAGAAAAAAATAAAAGAATAAATAATACTTATAAATTTTAAAAAGTGAATCGATAAAATTTAAAATAGTTTTACTCTTGAAAAATTACTAACTTGTTAACAAATGAATTTTTAATCTTATCAAAAATGAAAACGGTATATACTATTTTAATTTTATTAGTTTCGGTTACGTTGAGTTTTTCACAAAACAATGAAATAATAGAAAAAGAGGTTAATCAACAAATATGGCAACCATTTAAAAAATCTTTTGAAGCCAGAGATTGGGAATCATTTAATAATTTACATACTAACGATGTGTTAAGAGTAAACAAGTACGGAATTCGTATAGGAGAGGAATACAAAAATTCAATACAAACATCCTATAAAAAACAAACAACCAAAAAAAGACGAATAGATTTTTGTTTCAATCAAAGAATCTATAAAGAAAACACAGGTTATGAAGTGGGGTATTATCGGGTTATATATACTGAAAAAGATAAAGAACCTCGCACAGTATATGGTAGGTTTCATGTGGTACTAAATAAAAAGAATAATACTTGGTTAATTGCACAAGATTGGGATACTGACACCATGAATGGAAAACCAATTACCAAAGAAGATTTTGAGTCAGGTAAATGTTTGTGAATTAGATAATAACTTTTAGGTTCTTTTACTCTACATTTTTTATTTCGACTGTAAAGAGAAATCTGTTTAAATATTTTAGCAGTAAATATCCCATCAAGACTGAAACTGACTTAAAAAAATGTATCTAATTCAAAACTAAATAACTAAGAAAAACACCACTTTTTTATCTGTTAAAATATTGTAAAATTTGAATTCTATTAAGTGTAAAATCTGAACGAAAATGTAAATTTGTGTAGAGTTTTTGCGCAGAGTTCCCCACGATTGTTAATTACTTCAGCTTAAAAAAAGAATAGCAAAAACATTGCTGTAGTTTCTATTCAGTCACTCTTCTCAAAAAAATTGAAAAGAAAACTAAAAATTTTATTGTAAATGAATCAATTTGATAAGCATCAAATCATTCCTTTTTATTTAGGAAACGAAGCCTCTATTAAAGAAGCTCTAGTAAAGTACAAAGAATTATTAGACACCAACAAAGCAGTCGTAAACCAGGTGTTTGATGTAGAGTTTAAAATTATTGAAAACGATACTCAACGTCGTATTCAAGTAGCAGATACCAACAATCAAAAGTTGGTAAAAAGTGCATTGAACATGGGACCAGATGGAGGCCCAAGCTATTACCCAGATCATATTGGAGATACTGATGAAATTTATATTTCTGAAGTACTCTTTTTTGCCATTGCACTAGAATATCCTTCATTAAAAGAAGCGGTAGTTACCACCGCAAAAGCAATAGTAGCACACAGTAGGCGTTTTAATGATACTTGGAATTTATGGATAGACGATATGCGTGTTTTTGGTATCGAGGCGTTGTATATGCTAGCGCGAACAGATGCTAATTATACCTACTTATTATCGCAATTTTTAATTCCTTATTGGGATGATGAACACGCTGTAGGTTACGAAGAGTATTTACGCGATTTATTCCAAAAAAATGGATGGAACAGACCTATGATTAAAGCTTTTATTTGGTGTGATAATAGTTATTTTAGACAAGCTATTGTAACATCACAAGAAAAATCATTAGGAAATTATTTAAAAGCAAATCCAGAAGAATATACCTATTTTAAACGAGCGCTTCAAGAGCGATTTTTAGAAGAACCAGTACTATTACCTTACAGTGATGATGACCCAGAAGAAACACATCCTGTATTAGATATTTACTTCAGTTTAGTAGTTGTTGCTGAAGAATGGGCTGAGTCGATAGAGGATAATGAAGAGGTATTACAAGAACATTTTATTGAAGACACTTTAGAAAATGAGGCATTTGATTTAGAAAAAAAGATTAAAAATGCACTTCAAAAACCTTTAAGTAAAATTAATGAAGAAGCGCAAAGAGAAAAGGACGAAGACGAAGAAAGAGAAGCCTATTTTGATAATTATGAATATGGAGACGGTTTAAAAAGTGTAAAGGAACTAATCTTACACTTACATCGTGGTGCAGATCTTTGGAAATATGTACAAACTGGTCAACATAAAGATGCTTTAAACGATTTACCACAGACAGATTTATTGCCCTTAGCTAAAGAGCATGCTCGTGTTATGTACTTACGAATGCTGTATTTCACAGGTGGTTATCGTGATGAAAATGAAGTTCGTGAATCTCTAGAAAATATTATTAGTGATGTTACAGCAGAATTACTGTCATTAGAAGAAGAAGATGTTGAAGAAATTTATCAAAACGGTCTAATTCTTACCATTAAAACACGACCTACAGGTACACCAGAAGATACAGAAGTAGCACAAAGACAACAAGAATGTAACGAAATGTATTTACGTATACTAGATGTGTTTTATTACGCCTTTGGTAAAAAACCGTTTGATGACGATATTAAAGATATTGTAACTAAAAACGATCCTTTATTAAGTGTCGAAGAGTATCAGCAACGCTATCATCCGCAGCTTTCAAAAGAAGCAACACCAGAAGAGAAAGAAAAGCATGAGAAAAATATCATAATAGAAGTATTACGAGAGTTTGCAGATCTTGATACAAAACTTTCTAAAAAGAATTTTGACGATGCAGCTTTTGTTTTTGAAGAAAAAAGAGAACGACGCGATTGCTCTTGGTGGCCAAAAGACAATTTAGGATGTTGTGCTTTAGCAACGCACTTACTCTTTCAAGACTTTCAACAACGTGTAGGTGATGAATATACTCAAGGTTTATTCAATTATATCAATGAAAATGTTTGGACGTTAATAGCTAAAATGGTAGAAGAATCATTGATAAATCCTATTGATGAAAAGGATAAAGATTTAGATCCTATTAAAGAGCAAGCTTTAGGATATATTACTGAGGTAAACAGCACGTTAACGGAAGAAGAAGCACTAGAAATATTCAAAAAAGTCTTACGAGTAGACAAAAAAGAAGAAGCAAGTACTAAACAAAAAAAGTACGATTTATTCGATAATGCTTATGAAGACAATCAACGTACAGTACTTATTTGTTATTGGTTATCACAAATGCCATTACCAAGTCAGCATCAAGCAAAGCGATTGTGGAAACTATGGGTTGCTTTAGCTCCACAAAAAGTAATACAATTATTAGCAAAAATAACAGCAGACGATGAATACGACTATTCATTTGAAAATCCATTAAAAGAAATTGATTTTTACGACAGAATTGAAAAAAATGGAGTACCAAAATCACAAAGTATTGCTTTTCAAATGGTAGTAGCTCAAAAAATGTTTCATAATAGTTGGGAAGGAGATAAAGCCCCATATTTAGTATGGTTAGATAAATATAATGAAATAGACAGTACTGCAACAGGTATGTTTGATGTAATAGATAAAAAGCGTGCACTAGCCTTAGATGAAGGAATGCACTACATTGATGCGCATAGACGAATTGAATATTTTATCGATTTATCGTTACAAAACGAACGTTTTCCTTTCAATCAACCAGAAGCATTTAAAGAAACAGTAAGTAAATTATTTCAAGAAAACTTAGTACCGTGGTATAAAAGATTGACTACATACAATGCCACCATCTGCAAAAGTTTTTATAATTACTATAACGATGAAAATGAAGAAGTCTCTGCTTTAGAAAAATTGCCAATATCATTTCATCCAAACGCAGTTACCAACCTTTCCACAAAAAATAACGACTATAACCAAGTTCAATTACTTCAAAAGAAAGGAGAAGAACTCGTTATTTTACAGTTAGACAAAGCGTATAACGATCATAGGTTTGAAGACTCACAAATAACATCAAAAAAAGTATCACTACCATACGGTCAGTTTGTGTTATTTCCAGAAGAAATAGATACAGAAGCAATTTTAAACTCCATTCATAATAAAAATACTGATAAGGAAGATGTTGAAATGTTAGTTACCAAATTACAAGAATATTTAGATGATGAGGTGAGTTATGCAGATATGGCATCATTATGTAATAAAATGCTCAAAAAAGAAGAATTTAGAGCTTACGACAGAAACTATTCAGCAATGACCATTCAGCAATTTATTTGGATGTTACCAGAGGAAAAACAACATCGTTTTATCAAGCTTTTTGCAAACCATAGCTTAGAAGGAACCCAAATGCTAACAAGAGACTTTACTAAAGCATTTTTACGAATGAAAGTACGTGAAAAAAAAGTGAGCTTAGAAGAAATAAGAGAAAAATCAGAAGAAGATGAGTACAAAGAAGCAGCATTTACATACCTACTAAATCTTTTAGATAGTTTAGAGGTTAATCCATCATACATTGCAGATATAGCACTTGATGAATATAATGAAGCCTCAAAACATTGGTTTATTGCTTTAGGAGCAGAAAAACTGTTTGATTTATCACAAAACTTCTCAGTTGACAAACGTGTAGAACTAATAGAAATGCTTTCCGAATCTGAAGAAGCTACAAACGTTTTAAAACCCTTTTTAGAAGATGTATCCAGAATGGTAAGAGATGCTGTAGAAAGTGTCTTAAACACTTCAGAAACGATATAAAAACAAAAAAGCTGTCTATTTAGGCAGCTTTTTATTTATTTCTTACTTATCATTTCAAGCTTTCTGTCATTTCGAGCGATAGCGAGAAATCTTATTCATGTCAGTCAGAAACACTCTAGAAATTAGCTAACATAAAATTATAAGATTTCTCAGTCGTACCTCCTTCGAAATGACACGTGAGGTTTTTAATTGTCCTGTCATTCCGAACGAAGAGAGGAATCTCATCCAAGGTAGTCAGAAACATTCATGAAAGTTCCTGATACACCACTATAAGACTAATTCACTCCCCACCTACATCATAATAACATATGAGCAGGTATAACTGATTAAAATAAAGGAATAAAAGCGTAAAAATAATTTTCAAAATACCTTATTTTTATCAACATAAGCTATAAAATCAGACTATGAACAACGAGAAGAATTCTGAAACTTGGAAAAAACTCTACCAAAACTCACAAGAACTTACCAAACCAACCTCAGTAGATAATATACTTTCTGATGATGATGTGATCTTTTTAAAACAAGAATTAAAAAACATCATCAATCGATTTTTAGACAAAGGAGAATTGCACAAAGGCATTAAAGTATACATAAACCACGAACTGCAAAACGGAATAGCAGAAGAAATGGTAGCCAATAGACCAAAAGAAGAGGAAACTATTGAACAATGGTGTGTGAAGCTTTTCAGAGATCAAAAATTCGGAGTTGTTTTCAATAGTTTAGAAAGCTTTAGCAATGAGTTTACCGAGAGAATGTGTCACATTGTAGCTCCCTTACTTCAAAAAGCAGGAATGCCTTTAGGCGGACTCTCTTTTTTATTTTTTATGGGAAACTATGGTTTTACTCCTTTCGGAATTCATAAAGAAGCCAAAGGAGAAGAAGGTTTCTTGTTTCATTTAGGCCCCAACCATAAAGATTTTTACACTTGGGATATTGAAGAATACAACCAAATAGAACACAATACGCAAGTTTTCCACGAAGTAGATGCAATGTTACCAACATCTACAACATATCCGTTAAAAGCAAAATCGGCCATGTTTATTCCGCATCATGTATACCATATTGCAAAAACCGATGAGTTTTCGTTGAGTGTGGTAATGGATTATATAAATCCGTCGAGAGATTATTTAGAAAAAACAATTGCCACACAAATAGCCTCAAAAGAGCTACAAAAAAATCCGAATGTAGGGTATTTACCACCAGTAGATGTAACCACCGAAGAATTGGATTGGAATAGCTTATTAAACCGTAAAACGTGGGAACAGCAATACAAAAAAACACTTTCAAAATATATTACTAGGCTAAAAAGTAACGCAGGAGTTTTACAACCTTCAATAGTTGAGAACAAAGAAAGTTTACCCAACCCGCCATTTCAAATTAAGGGAAAAACGATTTTTCCGTTGTTAATACATACAGAAAACACAGAGAAAACCTGTATAATGGCAAGAGGAAATGAAGTTGTTGTTAGTAATAACTCACAACTAAGTACAATTATAGAAAAGCTAAACACAGGAGAAACCATAAGTTTTGATGAACTACAAAACCACCTCACTCCTACTTGGGAATTGATGGATGTATTTGATTTTGTAAGTCAGTTAGCACGAGTTGGAGCGATTGTTATTCATAAGGGATAACCTTACTGTCATTTCGAGCGATAGCGAGAAATCTCTCTCAAGGGAGTCGGTCACATTCTTGAAAGTACCCAACACAGGATTGTAAGATTTCTCAGTCGTCCCTCCTTCGAAATGACAGTAGGGTTTTTAATTGTCTTGTCATTTCGAGCGATAGCGAGAAATCTTTCTAATTTGAGTCACGAACATGCTGTTGAAGCACCTAACAGACAACCATAAGATTTAGCTTCGCTGAACCTTACGATTTCTCACTTCCGTTACACTTTAGTTCAAAATGACATTTGAGTTGTCATTCCGAACGAAGAGAGGAATCTTTTTATGGGAGTTAGAAATATCATTGAAAGTTTCCTATATGTGATTGTAAGATTTCTCACTTTCGTTACACTTCAGTTCGAAATGACGTGTAGAATTTTTCATATATTTAAAAGAAAAATGCTAAACAAATACGTTGTATACATCATTACAAACAAGAATAAAACCACGCTATATATTGGTGTTACCAACGATCTTCAAAAACGATTATCGCAACATTATTTTGATAGTGAACATGCTAAAAAATCCTTTGCAGGAAAGTACAACTGCTATTATTTAGTTTACTATGAAAATTTCGAGAGCGTAAAAGAAGCAATTCAACGAGAAAAAGAATTAAAAAAATGGCGCAGAGAAAAGAAAGAAAACTTGATTAATAGTTTTAATCCTGAGTGGCATTTTTTGAATAATGAAGTGTTTTAATTAATACTGTCATTCCAATTCTTTCTGTCATTTCGAAGGAGCGATTTTATGAGCGACAGAGAAATCTCATTCATGGGAGTCAGAAGCATCCTTGAAAGTCACTAACACACAACTAAAAAATTTCTCAGTCGTTCCTCCTTCGAAATGACGTTGTAGTTGTTGCTTTATTCTTGGTGTCCTGTCATTTCGAGCGATAGCGAGAAATCTGTTTAATTTGAGTTGAAAAATATCCTTTAAAATACCTAACACACGATTAAAAGATTTCTCAGTCGTCTCTCCTTCGAAATGACGTAATGAGTTGTCATTCCGAACGAAGAGAGGAATCTCATTCATGGGAGTTACAAATACTCTCTAAAGCTACAAACACCCTTACAAACTCACACACAAATAAATACCCCTTGCCTCTCTCCTCTTTTTTTACTATGTTTAACACGCTAAAAAAGTAAAAAGTAGTACTACCCCTTATCTCAACTATTTTTTTATTTAAAAAGTAACAACAAACACTTCTTTATGGGTTACCGTAAAGAATAGTATTTGTATATGTTTAATTTTAAAAAAAGTTACATATCTAAGCTTAAAAATATGGCAGATAATAATCAAATAGTACTTCAAACATTAATTGAACAGAACAGAAAGGAATTGTACCCAGAGTTATCAGCAGATGATTATTTTCACTTATTTGTTACAGAACAAGTTATGAAAGATTCGGAACTCTCTTATGATGAAATCGAAGAAGGTATTGTAGATAACGGAGGTGATGGGGGAATCGATTCAATTTATACATTTGTTAATCAGGAGCTTGTGCAAAGAGATAGTGAGTTGATTGATGGAAAGAGAAACTCAGTAATTGATGTTTATATTTTACAATCAAAAAACGTACATAGTTTTGGAGAAACACCAATAGAAAAATGCAATTCTTCAGCCATAGATATATTTGATTTAAATAAATCTATAAATTCACTGAGAAGAGTGTACAATTCAGATTTACTTGCTAATGTAGAAGTTTTTAGAAAACAGTACCTTCACTTAGCTTCAAAATTTCCTGTTTTAAGATTTCACTATTTTTACATAACAAAAGGTTCCGAAATACATCCAAATGTAGAAAGAAAAGTAGAAATTTTGGTAAACTCAATAAAAACACACTTTGATAAGGCAGAAGTATTATTTGACTTTGTTACAGCAAAAAAACTTATAGACTTATCAAGAAAAGAACAATTAAGAAGTAAAGATGTAGTTTTAAATGATAACCCTATTTCAACTCAAGATGGAGGGTACATTGCAATTGTGCCGATAAAAAATTATCATGACTTTATAACAGATGATAATACTAATCTAATAAGATATTTTTTTGACGCTAATATTAGAGATTATCAAGTTAATGTTGATGTTAATAAAGAAATTAGAAAAACATTAATTAATCAAAATGAAAATGAAGATTTTTGGTGGTTGAATAATGGAGTTACAATTACAGCAATCGATGCAACTTTTGCAAGTAAAAAACTACATATAGAAGACCCTCAGATAGTTAATGGACTTCAAACTTCTTTTGAAATACATAAGTATTTTTCTGAGAATAAAATAGAGAGTGAGAAAAGGAATGTGCTTTTAAGAGTTATTAAAGTGCAAGATGAAAAAAGTAGGCTGAATGTAATAAAAGCAACAAATAGTCAAACTAATATACCTCCAGCATCTTTAAGAGCTACTGATCCTATCCATAGAGATATTGAAGATTTTTTATTCTCAAAAGGTTATTATTATGATCGAAGAAAAAATTATCATAAAAATCAAGGAAAACCAGTAAATAAAATTATTAGTATACCATACTTGGCACAAATAATAACTGGAATTTATAATCAAAAACCTGATTATGCAAGAGCAAGACCTTCTACATTAATCAAAAACAATAGTGATTACCAAAATATATTTAAGGATAGTTTGTCTTTAGAGATGTACCATAAAGGAATTCTTATTCAAAAGAAGGTTGAAGTTCTTTTGAAAGAGTATGATACTCCAAAACTTTCAAGACCTCAAATTGGAGACATAAAATTTCATGTTGCAATGTATGTTACTTCTATCTTATGTGATAAAATAAAACCAACATCTGGAGATATAGGGAAAATAGACATTAGCAAAATGACAGATGAAATAGTTAATAATGCAATCCAAAACACGTATATAGTTTATGATGCCATGGGAGGAACAAATTCGGTAGCTAAAGGGAACGAGTTTGTGAAAGAAGTATTAGAGCAAGTTCAAAATGAACTAAAAGATAAGAAGGAGGTTTTATCAAATCTTAATAAATAAAATATTATAACAAAATTATCAGATAAACACACTTTATTAAACTGAAATAATCCTCGTACATTTGCGTAAAATTTTTGTACGTTGAGCAAGCAAGCAATTGTAAATCACTATCAACAATCTGAGAATGTAAAACAGATTGTAAATCAGCTTCAACAAGATCCACACCATTTTCAAATCACGAATTTGGTCGGTTCTTCGTTGTCTTTTGTCATTTCCGAAACTTTTAAACAAGCCGATAAACCTTACTTGTTAATTTTTAACGACAAGGAAGAAGCTGCTTATTATCTAAACGATTTAGAGCAGTTATTAAGCGATAAAAACGTGTTGTTTTATCCGGGTTCGTATCGCAGACCCTATCAAATTGAAGAAACCGACAATGCCAATGTACTGCTACGTTCAGAGGTGTTAAACCGTATCAATTCTCGTAAAAAACCTGCGATTATTGTTACCTACCCTACTGCCTTGTTCGAAAAAGTAGTCACCAAAAAAGAGCTGGAAAAAAACACGCTAAAAGTGGTGGTGGGCGAGCAAGTATCGCTCGATTTTGTCAACGAAGTACTGTTCGAGTACCATTTTAAACGTGTCGATTTTGTAACCGAACCAGGAGAGTTTTCGGTACGTGGTGGAATTATCGATGTGTTTTCGTTTTCTCACGACGAACCCTATCGTATAGAGTTTTTTGGCGATGAGGTAGACAGCATCCGAACGTTTGATGTAGAAACGCAACTTTCTAAAGAAAAACTGAAGAAAGTAAGCATTATGCCGAATGTAGAAAATAAAACATTGCAGGAGTCACGAGAAAGCTTTTTAAAATACATATCGGCTAAAACGGCTGTTTTTGTGAAAAATGTAGACTTATTAAGCGATTCGCTGGATAAATTCTACCGAAAAGCAGAACTATCGTTTAACGAATTATCTACTGAAATCAACCATGCAAAACCCGAAGAATTGTTTTGTAACGGAGAGCTCATTCGTAATCAACTACAAGATTTTACAACAGTTGACATCGGTAAAAACCGTCATTCCGAACGTGGTGAGGAATCTTATGAAGGCGTTCCAAGTATCAACTTCGATACCCACCCACAACCGTCTTTCAACAAAAAATTCGACCTATTAATTCAGAATTTCAACGAATTTTCGGCCAAAGGATTTACCAATTATATTTTATGTTCTAACGAACAGCAAGCACAACGTTTCCACGATATTTTTGATGACCACGAAGAAGCTAGTACTGAGCGTAGTCGAAGTAAAGTTTCCTATGAAACCATCGTGTTTCCGTTGTACCAAGGATTTGTAGATATTGATAGTAAAATAGTTTGTTATACCGATCATCAAATCTTTGAACGTTATTACAAATTCCGACTCAAAAACGGATACGCAAAAAAACAATCGATTACGCTACAAGAGCTTACCAAGTTAGATGTGGGTGATTATGTAACACATATCGACCATGGTATTGGAAAGTTTGGAGGACTTCAAAAAATAGATGTAGAAGGCAAAAAGCAAGAAGCTATCAAGTTAATTTACGGCGATCGCGATATTTTGTACGTAAGTATTCACTCACTACACAAAATTTCCAAGTTTAACGGAAAAGACGGTAAACCGCCTAAAGTATATAAACTAGGGTCGAATGCTTGGAAAAAAGTCAAGCAAAAAACCAAAGCCCGCGTAAAACATATTGCGTTTAACTTAATTCAGTTATACGCAAAACGAAAACTACAAAAAGGATTTGCTTTCGGACCCGACACACATATGCAACATGAGCTGGAAGCCAGTTTCTTATACGAAGATACACCCGATCAGTTCTCTTCTACTCAAGAGGTAAAAGCCGATATGGAAAAAGAACAACCGATGGATCGTTTGGTATGTGGTGATGTTGGTTTTGGAAAAACAGAAATTGCCATTAGAGCGGCTTTTAAAGCGGTAGATAATGGAAAACAGGTTGCGGTGCTCGTACCAACCACGGTTTTAGCATTTCAGCACTTTAAAACCTTTTCTAAGCGATTAAAAGACTTTCCGGTTACGATTGACTACCTAAACCGTTTTAGAACCACAAAACAACGCAAAGGCGTGTTAGAAGGAGTTGCTGATGGAAGTGTAGATATTGTAATTGGAACGCACCAGTTAACCAATAAAGCAGTTCAGTTTAAAGATTTGGGATTATTGGTTATTGATGAGGAACAAAAATTCGGGGTAGCAGCAAAAGACAAACTAAAAACCATTAAAGAAAATGTAGATACATTGACTTTAACGGCAACACCGATACCACGTACTTTACAGTTCAGTTTGATGGCGGCGCGTGATTTATCGGTGATTAAAACACCACCACCCAACCGTCACCCCATAGAAACCAACGTGATTCGCTTTAGCGAAGAAACCATTCGCGATGCGATTTCGTACGAAATTTCACGTGGTGGACAGGTGTTTTTTATCCATAACCGTATTGAAAACATCAAAGAAGTAGCAGGATTGTTACAACGTTTGGTGCCAAGTGCTAAAATTGGTATTGGACACGGACAAATGGAAGGAAAAAAGTTAGAAGAACTCATGCTTGGTTTTATGAACAATGAGTTTGATGTATTGGTGTCTACCACCATTATTGAAAGTGGATTGGACGTACCGAATGCGAATACTATTTTCATCAACAATGCGAATAACTTCGGATTGTCGGATTTACACCAAATGCGTGGTCGTGTAGGGCGTTCGAACAAAAAAGCCTTCTGTTATTTTATCACGCCACCGTATCATCATATGACCGACGATGCGCGTAAACGAATTCAGGCATTAGAACTGTTTTCTGATTTAGGAAGCGGATTGAACATTGCCATGAAAGACTTGGAAATTCGTGGTGCTGGAGATTTATTAGGTGGAGAACAAAGTGGATTTATCAATGATATTGGTTTTGATACCTATCAGAAAATCCTACATGAGGCCATTGAAGAACTGAAAGAAAATGAGTTTAAAGACTTATATCCTACGGATGAAAATGCGCCAAAAGAGTATGTAAAAGAGGTGCAAATTGATACCGATTTTGAAATTCTTTTCCCAGACGACTATGTAAACTCAGTAACGGAGCGTTTGAGTTTATACAACAAATTAGGAACCTTAACTACGGAAGAGGAATTGCAAACTTTTGAGACCGAAATTATCGATCGTTTTGGAGAATATCCAACGCAAGTTGCCGATTTATTAGACAGTGTTCGTATCAAATGGTTAGCGAAAGAACTAGGTTTAGAAAAAGTGATTTTAAAGCAAAAACGTATGTTGGGTTATTTTGTATCCGATCAGCAAAGTGCTTTTTACCAAACAGAAGCTTTTACCAAAATGTTGAGGTATGTACAGCAAAATCCGAAGAGCTGTGTAATGAAAGAAAAGAAAACCAAAAACGGATTACGTTTACTCATCACCTTTATTAAAATTGATAGTGTACACAAGGCGTTAGAAACCTTACAGAAAGTATAAAACGTCATTGCGAGCGAGGAACGAGCGAAGTAATCTGTTTATTAAGAACTCACGACTTAGAGATTGCTTCACTTTAGTCTGTCTTGAGCGACAGTCGAAAGATTCGTAATGACAAAACAAAGAAGTTGTCTGTTCGAGTGGTTTTCACGATTAGAATGAGTGAAAATTGTATCGAGAACCAGCTTATATGCATCTCGATACAAATTTCTTTCCTCTATCGAAAAAAGAAATTCACTCGATGTGACAATGTAAGCTCATAACCAGAAGATTGCTTCATTTTCCACTTCGACTCCGCTCAGTGTCCATTCGCAATGACGGGAATAAACAAAACGTCATTTCGAGCGGTAGCGAGAAATCTCACTCAATGAAGTAACTCATTTTCTTAAGATTTCTCCCTCTGGTTGAAATGACATACTTTTACGCTCATGCAAAACAACCACATACAACATGTTTCCGGATTACTTTTAGCAACCTTATTCATTAGTACTTCAGGAGTATTAGGAAAGTATATTGCAATGCCTTCGGAAGTTATTGTATGGTTTCGTTCGGCATTTGCTATGGTGATTTTGTATGTCTTTTGCCGATTCAAAAAGATTGATTTAACCATACAATCAAGAAGGCACTTGTTCCCTTTTTTAATGGGGGGAATTTTTATGGGTGCACATTGGATTACGTATTTCTATGCGTTAAAACTGTCTAATGTAGCTATCGGAATGTTGTCGTTATATACCTTTCCGGTCATGATTGCCTTTTTAGAACCCCTGTTTTTAAAAATTAAATTCAACCCGATTCATATTGTGTTAGGGTTGATTGTGTTGCTAGGTTTATACATTTTAGCTCCTGATTTTGACATTCAAAACACACAGGTGCAAGGTGTGTTGTTTGGCTTGCTTTCTGCATTATGTTATTCCATCAGAATTTTGATTTTAAAGCAGTACGTACAACAATACAACGGAGTAATGCTCATGTTTTATCAAGTGGTAATAATTACCATAACCTTAGCCCCTGTCTTATTTTTTATGGATGTTTCAGGATTTCAAGAGCAGCTCCCCTATTTACTGTTATTGGCTTTGTTAACAACGGCTATCGGACATAGTTTAATGGTACATTCACTACAGTTTTTTTCGGCATCAACCGCAAGTATAATTAGTAGTATTCAACCTATTTTCGGAATTTTGTTAGCGTTTATTTTCTTAAACGAAATTCCTACGTGGAACACGTTTATTGGTGGAAGCTTAATTTTAGCAACTGTGATTATTGAAAGTATTCGAAGTAGAAAAGGCTAGTGTAATCTTTGCTGTTGTTGAATAATGGTTTTCATACTCACATCTTCGTAATTTCTACGAACAAAAGTTAGTGCACTGTCTAAAACCTCTCCCATACCATCACTATCTCTAAAATTAATATCTCCTGTAAATTCAAAAATTTCAGATTTTAATTGTTCGATATTTTTGGGTGTAGAAATATTATCTGATTTCATAGCTGAAAGCAAACGATTCAATCGAGAACGTGAACCTAAAATTCTTTTAGCAACAATTGATCGCTCTTCTATTTGATATTGCTCAATTGATTCTGAAGTAAGCTTATCTCCAACTAGTTGAACTAGCTTTAAATTTTCTTTAAAAAACTGCGGATAATAAACTTTAAACTTCCCTTCGTAACATTGTTGGTCAAAATCTATCGGACGAATTTTATATACCACATTTTCAAAATCGTGTGTGGGCACTACTACGTAGTTATACGAACGCATATCGCCTAACAAACGAATCATACAACGCTCGTTAAATTTAACAAACTCTTTAGCCAGTTGTGCTTTTTCAATGTCTAAACAATCATCTAAATAATCATTGATAAAAACATCTCCTGGAATTCCTGATATATGCTCTTCTATCAACGTGTCTTCATATACCAAAAAGTTTAGGTTGTAAGGAGATAAAATATCCTCTAACTCTAGTCCGTAAATACGAGAAGCATCGGTTTTTTTTACGTAAAAATAGGTGTAGTTATCATTTAAAATATTTCGAATTTTTATACGAAAAGGTTTAGAGTTACCAAACGTACAAAAATCGATAGCATCAACATTTAAATGCTTAATACTGGCATCAGAACCGTTAGAGTGTAAAATATTATATACTTTTTTTAGGTATAAATCAATTTCAGCCCGCTCAAACTCATTATAAAAAACACGTATCCATAAGGTATCATTATCGTGTTTATCATACACAGCAACCGAACCTTGAAAACGCAACAAATCATCATAAAAAATAGGGATTTTTATAGTTCTGTTATGTCTTTTTAAGTAGTTTCCTAGTTTTTTGGTAACAGGAAAAGCTGGTTTTTTTTGTGATATGAGTTTATATTCTGACATGCTTCAAAGGTACTAAACTTCAAACATTTTTCCGGGTAAAGGTTTTATAACCCCTTTTAATTCCATTTGAACCAAAACAGAGGATAGTTGATAAGTAGGAAGATTACAATCTAACGCAATAACATCTAACAATTGTTTACCATTTTGCTCTAAGTAATCGTGTATTTTTTGTTCGGTTTCATTCAAATCAACAAATAACTTTTCTTGCTTAGGTATGGCAGTTTTCTGTAAATCCCAATTAAGCATTTTTACAATATCTTCAGCAGAGGTTAATAAATGTGCTTGATTGTTTTTAATGAGGTTGTTACAACCTTTGCTATATATATCGGTTGCTCTACCCGGTAGCGCAAACACATCACGATTGTACGAATTGGCAATATCAGCAGTAACTAACGACCCTCCTTTTTTAGCAGATTCAATAATAATGGTTGCTTTAGATAGCCCAGCTACAATACGATTTCGTTTTAAAAAATTTTCTCTCATAGGTTGCTCATGGTGCCAAAACTCGGTAATAAAACCACCATTCTCATTTACTTGATGAATATATTTTTTATGTGTTTTTGGGTATATTTCATCCAATCCGTGTGCTAAGACAGCAATAGTTTGCAGGTTGTTTTTTATTGCAGCTTTGTGTGCGCAAATATCTACTCCATAAGCAAAACCACTTACAATTATAGGATTGTATTCTTTTAAGTCTTTAATAAGTTGATTGCAGAAATCGCGTCCGTACGAACTCATTTTCCGAGTTCCTACAATCGAAATAATTTTATCATTGTTTAAGTTGAGGTTGCCGTCTTTAAAAAGTAAGATTGGAGCATCAATACAATGTTTTAGCTGTTGCGGATAATTGTCATCTAAAAAATAAGAAAAAGTAGTGTTGTTTTGTTGAATATAATACAGCTCCTCCTCTGCTCTTTTCAGGTTACTTTCATCAAAAAGATATTGAGTTACATGAGTTCCTATTCCGTTAATTTTATGGAGTACATTTTTCTTCTCTAAAAATACTTGTTCAACACTTCCTACAGAGGTAATTAGCCTTTTTGCCAAAATATCACCTATGTTTTTAGTTGCTTGTAAACGTAAAATAGCAAGTAATTTTTCTGTATTCATGATAGCAATAATTTGAGTATCAATATACAAAAAACTGTTAATAAAAATTACAAGAATACTTGAAAGTAATGCACTAAAAAGCTATATTTGTTATTATGACATTAGCCAACTACATTAACGATTTATTATATAGATACGATTGCGTAATTGTTCCTAATTTTGGAGGATTTGTAACCAATAAAATTGGTGCTAGAGTAAATACAACTACTCACACTTTTTATCCGCCAAAAAAACAACTAACGTTTAATGCATATTTACAGCATAATGACGGTTTATTGGCAAACTATATAGCTTCAAGTAAAAATATTTCTTTTGAAGAAGCTATTGCTTTTATTGCAGAGGAAGTTGCACAATGGAATGAAAAGTTAGCAACAACAACTGTTACTGTTGCTTCTGTAGGAAGCTTGTCATTAAACGAAGCAAAACAAATTATTTTTGAACCAAATCCATCAAGTAACTTTTTAAAAGAATCTTTTGGATTAGCTGAGGTTTCAACACCTTCTGTAGAAAGAGTCAAAGAAGTAGCAATTAAGTCATTACCTGCCACTACTAAAGAAAGCAGAAAAACAATTCCGTTGTATTTAAAAAGAACTGCAGCTGCAGCGGTTTTTGTAGGAATTGCTTATGTGGGTTGGAATGGTGTTCAAAATCAACAACAAGTATTAGCAAACCAAGAAGAAGCTGTTGAGAAGAAGATTCAATCAGCAACTTTTGTAATTGAAAATCCGTTACCTACTATTAACTTAAATGTTAGTAAAGAAGATAGAAACTTTCATATCATTGCAGGAGCTTTTCAAGAAGAGCACAATGCTGAAAACAAATTAGCAGAGTTACAAGATAAAGGGTATGATGCTTCTATTGTTGGAAAGAATGGCTTAGGTTTAACTCAAGTAGCTTTTGCAAGTTATGTAACTAAAGAAGAAGCTAGAAAAGCCTTAGAAATTATTAAAGAATCTGTTAGCGAAGACGCTTGGTTATTGGCTAAATAAACTGCATTTATTTTAGGTAGATTTTTTTGTTGCTGTATCTTTGCATCAAAATTTAATTGATGAGAGCAAAATCACCAAGAGAATCGTTAACTGTACTTACCGATTTAGTTTTACCAGGAGAAACAAATTATTTAGATAATCTTTTTGGAGGAGAGTTATTAGCTCGTATGGATAGAGCTTGTAGTATTGCTGCACGCCGTCATTCGAGAAGAATTGTAGTAACAGCCTCTGTAAACCACGTAGCCTTTACCAAATCGGTACCTGTAGGGAGTGTGGTAACTTTAGAAGCAAAGGTTTCACGTGCTTTTAAATCATCAATGGAAATTTATGTAGATGTTTGGATTGAAGACCGTCAATCTGGTGAAAAAACGAAGGTAAATGAAGGAATTTACACGTTTGTTGCTGTTGATGAAACAGGAAAACCAGTACCAATTCCTCAAATTGAACCAGAAACCGAATTAGAAAAACAACGTTACGAAGCAGCATTGCGTAGAAAGCAATTAAGTTTGGTTTTAGCAGGGAAAATGGACCCTAAGGAAGCAATAGAGTTGAAATCTATTTTTATGGATTAAAACAGTTTATATTTCATCTACATTGCCACTTTCAGATAAGAGAATGGCAATGTTTTTTGTTTTATCAAATTGTGAAAAGATAATAATCATAATTACCGTGATAGGTACTGAAAGTATCATTCCAGTAATTCCCCAAATTTCTCCCCAAACAGCTAAAGAAAGTATGGTAACTAGCGGACTTAAATTTAGCGACTTTCCAAAAACTCTAGGTTCTACAACATTACCAACTACTACCTGAATACTACCTACAGCAAATAATATGACTAAAAAAGGAGGAAACTCTCCAAACTGAATTAAACAAAATATGGCTGGAAAAGCAGTTGCTATTAGCGACCCTATAGTAGGTATATAATTCAATAAAAAGATAAGAAATGCCCAAAACGGAGCTCCATCTACACCTACTAACAGCAATACAAAATAACTAAGTATACCGGTTAATAAGCTTACATAGGTTTTTAGTCGTAAATAATTTGAAATTGAGTCTTCAATCTTTTTTAAGATAACTTGAAAGCTTTTAGGATTATTTTGAGTGCTCATAAACATCTTCTGTAACTTCTTTTTAAAATTACTTTCCTCTAAGAAGATAAATAAGGCGTAAATAATAATCATAAAGGTATTTCCTAGCAAACTACTAATTCCGTTCGCTATATCGCCTAAAACAGAGCCATAATCAAAATCTCCAATAACTGATTGTAGCGACTTGATAATGTCGATATGAAAATAAGCATCTAAACGTTTTATAATAGCATCAACATTCGGTTCATATTTAGAGTATGAAGTGGTTAGGTTTGAAATACTGTTGGTAATTATTTCCGAAACAAAGCCAAACCCTAAGATGATAAATGTAAAAACAAATACATTGCTTAGCCAAAAAGGAATAAAGCGTTTGGCAAAAGGAATTTTGTAGATGGTTTTGCGAATTTCACGTGTTAAAAACCAAAAAATAAGTGCAAAAACAAATGGAATTAAAATTCCTTTTCCAATAACCAATGTTGCAATAATTGCTACGGTTACAATAATAAAGTTTGATGCGTTTTTCACACGTTTAAATTTGATTACAATTTAAAAATAAAATTTATAACTATTTTTAATGGTATTATGAGCGAATCCACTGTGCAGGATTCAATCGATTTCTGTTTTTGTATAGCATAAAACTAAGCTGTGTTTTACCAGTAACTTTATTGGTAAATACCTTTCCTAATTTATCGCCAGTTTTTACTATATCTCCTTTTTTCACATACACTTCTTTTAGTTTATTGTATGCAGAAATATAGTTACCGTGTTGTACTAATACAGATTTTCGACCATCAGAATGTAATTGAATAACTAGCACTTTTCCGTTAAAAATACTTTTTACATCAGTATTTGCTTTGGTAGCAATATATAACCCGTGACTATTTATACTAATTCCGGGAAATGTTGGGTGTGGTTGTACTCCAAATTTTCGTGTAATAACACCTTTAACAGGCCAAGGTAAATTACCTCTATTTTGTTCAAAATTAGCAAGTAAAGCTTTTTCTTCGGCATTTAAAATAAAACCAGAGCTTTTGGTTTTACCTTTTGTAGTTTTTTTGCCTTTGTTTGCTTTAGCAATAGCATCTCTAATTAACTTATCAATTCTTGCAGCAATTCTTTTTTCTTCTCGTTGCTTTTTCTGTAAATCGCTTTTATATTTTTTTTCTTCTTTTTTAATTTTAGAGATGAGTTTTTCTTGGTTTTTCTTATCGTCTTCAATTTCTTTTTTCTGACTTTTCTCGTCAGAAAGTAACGCTTCTTTTGATTTTTTTTGAGCAGTTAGTGAATCGTTTAATTGCTTTACCTCTTTCGCTTTTACGATAATTTCTTCTCCTTGTTTTTTTCTGTAATCTTTGTACTGTTGCATGTACTTTAAGCGCTTATAGGCTTGGTAAAAGCTTTCAGAAGATAATAAAAACATGGTTTTACTCTGTTGCGATTTACTTTTATAAGATTTAACTACCATGTCTCGGTAGTCATTTTTTAACTCAGCTAGTTCGTCGTTGTATTTTTTTAATTGTTGTTCGTTAGACTTAATTTCTTTTGAAAGTAACTTAGTTTCTAATTCAATAGTTTCTATTAAGCGTTCTCTAACACCAATTTTTTGGTTTAAATCTTTTAAATCATCTAAAGCACTGCTCTTTTTTTTCTTTGTTTTGAATAAAAGATTATTAACCTGCTCTATTTCATTTTTAAGTTTCTTTCGCCTATTTTCAAGCTCTTTCCTACTTTGAGCAAAAGAAGAAATTCCTACAAAAAACAGGCATAAAAAAGAGATGTAAAAAACAGGGTACTTCATAATTATAATTGAATTTCTTTATATCCGTTAGGAATATTAAAACTTACATTTAATTTAGTGTCATATTCTACTGAACGAGTTGTAATATCAATAATAGTAAACTTATTTTTTTCTTTAGCTCTTATGTTAATTTTTTCAGGAAAAAAAGTAGTGTTTTTTTTATGATATTTTGGATAACTAATGTCTAAACGTTGATCTTTTAACGAGTTTACTATTAATTGCTTGTTTAGTTTAAAGTGTTTAGGGTTTACATAGAAAAACAAGTCGAATAAAGTAGGTTGTTTTTTAGGAGATAATTGATATGATTTTTCTTGAATTTGAACTTCTTGACGTTCAGATTTTACATCCATCAACGCCTCTCCTAATAACATGCTTTGTAACTGTTTAAAATTAATATCGGTTCCTAATAATTTTTTTAGCATCATAAAATCTCCATCAAAATAGCTTTTTTCATAAGGAGAGTAAAACTGAACTTTTGTAGGAGTGATTTTAGCTTTAAAAATAGAGATGATTTTGGTTCCTTTTAACCAAATAACTTCGTCTTTTTTAATCTTCATTCTTACTGAAAAACCTAAACTTTCTTTATTGTTTTTGTAATTAACTTTTAAACGAGCATCTACCGTTTTTTTGTCAAAATTTGTAGCAATATGCTTTTTTGCTACTTTGCGTGCTGATAATTCTTTAATAGCGACATCACCAGTAACGTTTTTGGTAGATTTACATGAAGTTAAACCTAAAAATAATATAAGTAATAAAGTGGTGTATTTCATAAATTTTATACTAACGAAACCTATTTTAAAATCTTTTCAGCTTTGTTTTTATAGGAATTGGCTTTTTTGACATCATTCAATCCTTGGTAAGCTTTAGATATTTCTAAGTAAAATTTAGCTTCTATTTCATTATTGTCAATAACAAAATCAATGCCGTTCTGTAAGGTTTCTAATGCTTTTTTATAATCTTTATTGTTATTAAACGCTTTTCCGTTCATTAAATATACAAAAGGTTGCGCAGGAAAAAGAGCTAAACCTTGTTCACTATATTTTAACAGGTCAGTATCATTGTCTGCAGCCAACTTATCTAGTAACATTTTTAAATTATTATAAGATTTTTCTTTTTCAAAAAGTGATTTAGGATCAAGGTTTTCAGTGACTTTTGTTGGTTGCTCTTCAGTTGTTTTTCGAGTATTTATTTTTCTTTCAATAGAACGAAGTCTGGCATTTAATAATTTAGCTTCTTTTAACTCTGCCAATACTTTTTTAGCAGAGGTAACATCTTTGTTTTGGAGATGTAAAAAAACAAGTAACTGTTTTTTCTTTGGGTTTGTTGCAGCTATTTTTTGTTGCGCAATTATAGCATCATCAAAATTGGCTAACTTTCTTAAAATAAAAACTTTGTGTTCAAGCATCCAAACATTATTAGGTTCCAATTCTAAAGCTAAATCAATGTAAGATAGAGCTTCAGGGTTTCTACCTAACTTTTCATAGTTTTTAGAAAGCTCAAATAAAACAGTTTTGTTGTTTGGAAGTATTCTGTTACACTTTTCTAAATTTTGTATAGCTTTTTGGTAATTAAAAATAGCTTTGTCTGAAAGTGCTCTAAAAAAATATTGTTGAAATTCAATATTGTTTTTTTCAGCAATGTTAACTGATGCTGGTATGCTATCTTGAGCGTTTAGAAAGTGAGAAAAGAAAAGAAAGAAAAAAGACAATATTACTTTAGAAAAAAAGTTTTTTTCTCTCTTCTCTCTTCTCTTTACTATTGAGGTTTTATGTAAGCTCTGTATAATCACCTATACTTACCGATGTATAATTAGCATTGTATTTTGCATGGTTACCAACCATAGCATTATCTAAATTGGCATTCGAAATATGAGCATTTGTTTGAATTAAAGAGTTAGTAATTGTTGAGTTTTCAACAACACTGTTTTCACCAATTGAAACAAAAGGGCCTATTTTAGTGTTTTTCAACACTACATTTTTTCCAACATAACAAGGTTGAATAATTTCAGCGTTCTCTAATACAACGTCTTCAGATACTAAATTGTTGCCGTCTGCTTGTTCAAAACCTAAAACTTGTTTGTTGGTATCTACTGTTGGGTCTTTTTTACCGCAATCCATCCAAGTATTTACTTTTCCAGGAATAAACTTGGCTCCTTTTACTTTTAAAGCTTCTAGAGCTTCTGTTAATTGATATTCACCAGAAGGTCTGATATCGTTATCAATTAAATATTTTATCTCTTCTAATAATTTATCAGCATCTTTAAAATAATAAATACCAATAATGGCTAAATCTGAGACAAACTCTTTTGGTTTTTCAACAAAATCAGTAATAAATCCGTCTTTTAATTTTACTACACCAAAAGCGCTTGGATCTTCCACTTGCTTCACCCAAATAGCTCCGTCAGCGTTAGCATCTAATGTAAAATCAGCCTTAAATAACGTATCAGCAAAAGCTACTACGCAAGAACCACCTAATGATTCTTTAGCACAATAAATAGCGTGAGCAGTTCCTAATGCTTCTTCTTGCACGTATACAGAACCCTTTGCACCTAAGTTTTCGGCTATTTTTATTAATTTATCTTTTGTGTCTGCAGGAAACCCTTTAGCAGCAGGTCCAATTATAAAAGCAATTTCCTCGATAGGTTGATCTACAACAGAAGTGATATCTTCCACTAATCGTTGTACAATTGATTTACCAGCAATAACTGTTAATGGCTTAGGAGTTGTTAATGTATGAGGTCTTAAACGAGACCCAATTCCTGCCATTGGTACTATAATCTTCATATTCTTTCTTTTCGTTTTTAACGGTGCAATATACCATTAATAACGCAGTGAAAAAAGTTATAGTCCTTTTGGTATAGCTTCTATTAATGTTTGGGTGTATTTTGTCTTTGGATGTTGGTAAATTTCGTCAGCATCAGCTATTTCTTCAATCCTACCCTTGTTCATTACAACTAATTGATCGGCCATATATTTTACGACAGATAAATCATGAGAAATGAATATGTAAGTAAAATTAAATTCTGATTTTAATTGATTCAATAAGTTTAACACTTGAGCTTGTACAGACACGTCCAGAGCAGAAACAGATTCATCACAAATAATTAGTTTTGGCTGTAAAGCTATGGCACGAGCAACTCCTATACGTTGACGTTGACCGCCAGAAAATTCATGTGGGTAACGATTAAAATGAGTTGCCTCTAAACCTACTTTTTCTAATAAATTGCACACATATTCTTTTCGTTCTTTATTAGAATTTAAAATGTTATGAACTTTCATAGGTTCTAAAATAGCATTACCAACTGTAACTCTGGGATTCAGTGAAGAAAATGGGTCTTGAAATATAATCTGAATTTCTTTTCGAAGTTTTTTAAAGTCTTTTCTCGAGAGTTTGGTAATATCTGTTCCGTTATACAGAATGCTTCCCGAAGTGGCTTTTTCTAGTTGTAAAATAGTTCTGCTTAAAGTGGTTTTTCCACAACCGCTCTCTCCTACTAGTCCTAAAGTTTCACCTTCATAAATTTTAAAAGAAACATCATTTACCGCTTTTACAACAGTTGGTTTTGAAAACCATGAAGCATTGCTGATAAAATCTTTATGTAAATTCATTATTTCTAATAAAGGATGTCGATTATATATTTTTTGATGGAAAGCAGTGCGTTCTTCATCCGTATACACTGTAGAGTCTATAGTTTCGTTAATAAAATCTTTAACCGTAGGTAGGGTTTTTAATCGTTTTTCTGTATTTGGTTTTGAGTTGATTAAAGCTTTTGTATAATTTTCTTTTGGGTGTAGAAAAACATGATTAGCACTTCCCTTTTCTACTATTTTTCCCTTATGCATTACCACAACAGAATCTGCAATTTCAGAAACCAATGCTAAATCGTGTGAAATAAAAATAATTCCCATTTCAAACTCTTGTTGTAGTTCTTTTAATAGTAAAATAATTTCTTTTTGTACTGTTACATCCAATGCTGTGGTAGGTTCATCAGCAATTAAAAGTTGAGGTTTACATGCAATAGCCATGGCAATCATTACACGCTGTTTTTGTCCACCACTTATTTGATGAGGATACGAATCGTAAATAGCTTCAGGTCTGGGAAGTTTTACCTTTGAGAATAAGGAAATAACTTCTTCTTTTATTTCATTATGTGATAGTTGTGTGTGTTGTTGTAAAATTTCAGCAACTTGAATACCACAAGTTAGAGTTGGATTTAAAGAAATCATCGGTTCTTGAAAAATCATGGCTATTTGGTTACCACGTATTTTTTGAAAATCTAGTTCATTAAAATCTAACAAAGATTGTTGGTTAAAAAGTAGCTTACCTTTTATTGTAGCAGTTTTAGGAAGTAATCCTAAAATAGCTAAAGAACTTATTGATTTTCCGCTACCACTTTCTCCTACGATTCCTAGTGTTTTATTTTTTTCAACACTAAAAGAAACCTGTTGAACAACAGGCTGAGAGTTTTTAAAGGAAATTTCTAAGTTTTTAACTTCTAGCATTAATCATAAATTTTAATAAAAGTACAATTAATATTTTCATTTTATTCTTAAAAACTAATCAAGAATTTAACTAACTGTTAATAAATAGATTAGTTATGTATTGAGTAATGTAAAAAGAAATAGATAATTCAGTTTAAGTAGGTGTTTTTTTCTTATATAAAAACATTTATAATTGTTAAAAATATATTGTTTTTTAATTTTTATTATGGATTTCTTAATAAAAATATATATTTGCTCCCGCTTTTAATTGAAAGAAAGCAAAAAAACTAAAAAAATTAATTAAAAACCCTTCAAAATGAAACGAAAAATTACCCTTGCACTTGTGTGCTTGTTTATGGTAGTTACTGCCTTTTCTCAACAAAATCAGACGCAAGTAAAAAGAACTTGTGGAGTAATGGAAGATTTAGAGTATAGAAAATCTAAAGATCCTAATCTTCAGAACCGTATGGATCAAATCGAAAAATTTACTCTGAGTAAAATTCAAGATTTAGAAAACCGTCAAGGAAAAATAGAGGGTGAGATTATTACCATACCTGTAGTAGTACACGTTTTATACACAAATTCGACAAACAACATTAGTGATGCTCAAATTCTTTCACAAATTGATGTATTAAATAAGGATTTTCGTAGACAAAATACGGATAAAACAAATAAATGGGCACAGGCAGCTGATACTCAAATAGAGTTCGCTATGGCTAAAATTGACCCTAGTGGTAACTCAACTACAGCAATTACTAGAAAACAAGTAAGCAGCTCAGATTGGGGAACAAAATATAAAGCGTATAACGCAATGAAAAGTTCTGCATCGGGAGGAGTTGACCCATGGGATACCACTGAATACTTGAATATGTGGATTGTTCCAAAAATGACTAATACAAGTCCTGTAGGAGATAGAACTATTTTAGGTTTTGCACAGTTTCCAGGAGGAGATGCTTCTACTGATGGTTTGGTAATGATTCATGATGCTTTTGGTTCTACAGGAACGCTTAATCCTTCGTTTAACCTTGGTAGAACTACCACACATGAAATAGGTCACTTTTTTAATTTACGTCATATTTGGGGTGACGGTGGTTGTGGTGTTGATGATTTTGTAGCAGATACTCCAGAATCAGATGCTGCGAATTATGGTTGTAAAACAGGACATGTTTCTTGTGGTACAGAAGATATGGTTCAAAATTATATGGATTACTCAGATGATGCATGTATGAACTTATTTACTTTAGGTCAAAAAAACAGAATGCGTGCTGTTTTAGAAGCAGGAGGAGCAAGACGTTCATTAGCACTATCTAATAAGGCAGATGCGCCAGCAGTTTGTAATGTCACAGTGCCAACAGGTGTAAATACATCTTCAGTTACTGCTACAGGAGCTACAGTTTCTTGGACAACTATTTCAGGAGCAACATATGATGTAAGATATAAAGCAACAACGAGTTCTTCATGGACAACAGTTGCCTCTTCTTCGAATTCTGTAACTTTAAGTGGATTATCAGCTTCTACTTCATATGAAGTACAAGTACGTAGTAAATGTTCTTCAACAAACTCAAACTATAGTGCTTCTGTAAACTTTACAACACCATCAGTAACCATTTCATATTGTACTTCAAGTGGAAACACTACCTATGAAACAGGAATAACAAAAGTGGTTTTTGGTACTATAAATAATGCAGATGGTACAGCAAAAGATAAGGGATATGAAAACTTTACAAATTTAAGTACGACCGTTTCTCAATCTTCATCAACAAATCTTACGGTATCAGTAAATACAGATGGAAACTATAGAATTGA
The DNA here is from genome assembly GCF_003867015.1 of Tenacibaculum singaporense. Lineage (NCBI taxonomy): Bacteria > Pseudomonadati > Bacteroidota > Flavobacteriia > Flavobacteriales > Flavobacteriaceae > Tenacibaculum > Tenacibaculum singaporense. Next base: position 548,693 of record NZ_CP032548.1, on the reverse strand, counting down.
TGTTTTTGCTTGGATTGACTGGAACCAAGATGGAGATTTTACAGATAGTGGAGAAGCGTATGATTTAGGTAATATTAGTAATGTTTCTAATGGGGCTTTACCTACAAAAGCGATTGTTGTTCCTGCAAATGCGAAATTAGGAAGTACAAGAATGAGAATTTCAGGAAAATATAATTCAGATCCTACATCTTGTGGGACAAGTTTTGATGGAGAGGTAGAAGATTATACAGTGGTAGTTGGTACTACACAGGCAGATACTCAAGCACCAACCGCACCAGTAAACTTAACAGCAGCTAGTGTAGCACAAACTTCTTTAACATTAAGCTGGACAGCTTCAACTGACAATGTTGGTGTTACAGGGTATGATGTATATCAAGGAGCTTCTAAAATGGGTTCAGTAACAGGAACTACAACAAATGTAACAGGATTAACAGCAGGAACAGTATATACGTTTTCAGTAAAAGCTAAGGATGCAGCAGGGAATGTTTCAGCATCAAGTAATACAGTAAATGTAACGACACTATCTAATTCAGTATCTTATTGTGCTTCTAAAGGAAGCAATTCATCTTATGAGTGGATTGATAATGTTGAGTTAGGAGGAATGAAGAATGCAACTGGAGATAATGGAGGGTATGCTAATTTTACTTCAAAAGTAGCAACTTTAGCAAGAGGAAGCTCAAATCAAATGATTGTTAGCGCAGGCTTTAAGAGTTCATCATATACAGAACACTGGTCAGTTTGGATTGATTTTAACCAAAACGGAACATTTGAAAGTAGTGAAAAAGTTGTAACTGGACCTTCATCAAGTGCGAATAACTTAACATCAACAGTTAATGTACCTTCAGGAGCTACATTAGGATCAACAAGAATGCGTGTTTCAATGAAGTTTGATGCTGCTCAAACAGCTTGTGAAACATTTAGTTATGGTGAAGTTGAGGATTATACGGTAAACATTGTTTCGAGTGCAAGAGAAGATAATATTGTAGACGCAGAAAGATTAGGAAATGAAACAACTCAAAACTTAGAGGTATATCCAAACCCTACTATTGATTTTGTAAATGTTAAATTAAGTTCTTTAGCAGAAGATACTACATTTAGAATTGTAGACACAAGAGGAAGAGTAGTTAAATCAGGAGTTTTAGATGCTACAAATATTAATGTTTCAAAATTAAAAACAGGATTATATATTCTTGAAGTTAATGACGGTCAAAAGCTATTAAAAACTAAACTTTTGAAGAAATAAACTTAAAAAGTAAAGCATAAAAAAGTAAAAGCCTTAGAGATTCTTCTAAGGCTTTTTGCTGGTTATTAGTATGTTATAGTGAATTTATTTTTCGTTTTTATAGGTTTTTAGTAAAAAAAATATATATTTGCTAATGTTTTAACAAAAAATTAAGAGCGTTTTTTCTAGGTAGAAAAAATGTTCTTAAATAAACTTTAAAAAACCCTTCAAAAATGAAAAACAAAATTACCCTAGCACTTCTGTGCTTATTTTTTGTTGGTGCTTCGTATGCCCAAGAAAAAAGAAACTGTCACTCAATGGAAAACCTAGAGTACAGGCAATCCCTCAATCCTTCTTTAAAAAATAAAATGCAAGAAATAGAGTCTTTTACTCAAAAAAGAATTGCAGAAAAGAAGAACTACCAAGGAAAAATAGTAGGAAATATTATTCAAATTCCAGTAGTTGTACACGTTATTTATAGTAACTCACAAGAAAACATTAGTGTAGCACAGATTCAGTCACAAATGGATGTTTTAAATGAAGACTTTAGAAGAACTAATTCAGATAAGACAAACAAATGGTCACAAGCAGCGGATACAGAAATAGAATTTTATTTAGCTCAAGTAGATCCAGATGGTAATCCAACAACTGGTATTACAAGAAAATCATCATCTAAAACTTCATGGGGAACTAGTGATGCGATGAAAAAATCTTCACAAGGAGGAGTAGATCCATGGGATACCTCTGAGTACCTTAATATGTGGGTATGTAATATTGGTGGCGGAATCTTAGGATATGCGCAGTTTCCGGGAGGTAGTGCTGCTACTGATGGAGTTGTAATGAGTCCACAATATTTTGGTAGTTCAGATAAAGGATCAGGTTTTTACTTATCAGCTCCTTTTGACAAAGGAAGAACAACTACGCATGAAGTAGGTCACTTTTTAAACCTAAGACATATTTGGGGTGATGGAGGCTGTGGTGTTGATGATTTTGTTTCTGATACTCCAGAGTCTGACGCTGCAAATTATGGATGCTCAACAGGACACACATCTTGTGGTTCAGAAGATATGGTTGAAAATTATATGGATTATTCAGATGACTCTTGTATGAATTTATATACACTTGGACAAAAAAACAGAATGCGTGCTGTTTTAGAAACTGGAGGAGTACGTAGAAGTTTAGCGTTATCTGATAAAACAGGAGGTTCTACTTCGTGTACAGCAACAGTACCAACAGGAGTAACTGTTTCTAGTATTACTTCTTCAGGTGCATCAGTATCTTGGACAGCAGTTTCAGGAGCTACATACGATGTGAGATATCGTCAAACAGGAACTTCATCATGGACAACTAATGCGGTTTCTGGAACTTCAACATCTTTAAGCGGATTATCAGCTTCTACTCAATACGAAGTACAAGTACGTAGTAAATGTTCAGACGGATCAAATTCAGCATACAGCGCCTCTTCAACTTTTACAACTTCTGAAGTAACAATTTCTTATTGTTCTTCAAAAGGAAATAGTGTTTCTGATGAGTATATTGGAAGAGTACAATTAGGAACTATTGATAATAGTTCGGGAGGAGGAAATGGTTATTCAGATCATACAGGAATTTCAACAAATTTAGCAAAAGGAACTTCTCATACTATTACCATTACACCAACCTGGACAGGAACAATATATAACGAAGGATATGGTGTTTGGATTGATTATAATCAAGATGGAGATTTTTCTGATTCAGGAGAAACAGTTTGGACAAAAGCGGCATCAAAAGATACGCCAGTTAGTACATCTTTTACAGTACCAGCTTCAGCTACGGATGGAGCGACAAGAATGCGTATAGTTTTAAAATATAATGCAACGCCAACAGCATGTGAAGCTTCATTTTCTTATGGTGAAGTAGAAGATTATACAGTAGTAATTGGAGCAGGAGCACCAGATACAACTGCGCCAACTGTGCCAACAAATTTGGCAGCATCAAGTGTAACGCAAACTTCATTAACGTTAAATTGGTCAGCATCTACTGATAATGTTGGAGTAACTGGTTATGATGTTTACCAAGGAACAACAAATATTGGGTCTGTAACAGGAACTACAATGAATGTAACAGGATTAACAGCAGCTACAGCTTATACTTTCTCAGTAAGAGCAAAAGATGCTGCAGGAAATGTTTCGGCTTCTAGTAGTGCAATAAACGTAACAACTTTATCAAACTCTGTATCATACTGTGATTCAAAAGGAAATAACTCTTCGTATGAATGGATTGACAATGTTGAATTAGGAGGAATGACGAATGCAACTGGAGATAATGGAGGATATGCTGATTTTACTTCAAAAACTGCAACTTTAGCCTTAGGAAGTTCAAACCAAATGACAATTAGTGCAGGATTTAGTAGTTCTTCATATACAGAATATTGGGCTGTTTGGATTGATTTTAATCAAAATGGAACATTTGAGAGCAGTGAAAAAGTTGTAACAGGATCTTCATCAAGTGCTAATAACTTAACAGCTACAGTTGATGTTCCTTCGGGAGCAACTTTAGGAGCAACAAGAATGCGTGTTTCTATGAAATATAATTCTGCTCAAACACCTTGTGAAACATTTACTTATGGAGAAGTAGAAGACTATACAGTAAATATTGTTTCTAGTACAAGACAAGAATCTTCAGCTAGTGTAAATGGAGAAAGACTGGGTAATGAAAACACCTTAGATTTAATGGCATACCCTAATCCAGCAGTAGACTTTATACAAGTAAAATTAGCCTCTAGAGCTGATAATATGACTTATAAAATTGTAAATACAATTGGTAGAGTAATGAAAGCAGGTCGCTTAAATTCTTCGAGCATTGATGTTTCTAAACTAAATACAGGTATGTATATTTTAGAAGTTAATGATGGTCAAAAACTACTAACTACTAAGGTATTTAAAAAATAAATCTTACAAAAGCCTGAGAAATAACTCAGGCTTTTTAATTAAATCAATTAACTAAACCCTTCAAAAATGAAACACAATTATGCAAGAACTGTGTTTTTATCTGCTTTTCTATTCGCAGGAGTTTACACCATAAACGCCCAAGAAAATAGAGAGTTAAAACACGTTAAGTTCAACAAATCTTCAAAGGTGTCTTTACAAAAAGCACCAGATTTAATTAGACAAAAATTAAAGCTATTTAAAAATGATGGCTTACAAAAAATTAAATCAAACAGAGATGAATTAGGTTTTACACATGAAAAATTTCAACAAAAATTTAAAGGAGTAAAAGTAGAGTTTGCCACTTATACAGCGCATGCAAAAAATGGTGCTTTAATGAGTATGAATGGAGAGTTTTATGATGTAGGAAAAGTAAAAGTAATTCCAAAACTTTCAAAAGCTCAAGCATTCCAAAAAGCTTTATCACACACAGGAGCAGAAAAGTATTTATGGGAATTTCCTGAGGCTGCCAAAGAAATGGATAATTATAAAAAGCCTGAAGGTGAGTTATTAATTCTTCCTAGAGAGGTAATTGGAAAAAAAGAACCAAGACTAGCTTATAAATTTGACATCTTTGCTACAAAACCACTTAGCAGAGGTTATTTATATATAGATGCTCACACAGGAGAAGCATTATTTTACAATGCTATTATTAAGCATTTAGATGAATTTGGTCATGTAGGTGAACTTACCGAACATGCTAAAAAAAGTAAAAAAGCTACAGAAGCTATAACAGCAGCGTTTGTATCAGGTACTGCACAAACTCGTTATAGTGGTACAAGAACTATTGAAACGTCACTAAGTGGAGGTAACTACATTTTAAGTGATTCTGGAAGAAAAATTTACACCAGAGACGCAAAAAACCAAGCACCAGGTTCTACATATCCATATGTTACAAATTACGATCAATTTACTGATAATGATAATAATTGGACCACAGCTGAACATAGTGCTAACAAAGATGATGCAGCATTAGATGCTCATTGGGGAGCAATGATGACTTATGAGTATTTTTTACAAAAGCATAACAGAAATAGTTATGATAACAGTGGAGCTCAAATTAGAAGTTATGTACATGTTGATACGAACTACGATAATGCCTTTTGGAATGGTTCGGTAATGTCTTATGGAGACGGTTCTTCTAATGGGCAGGAAGGAAACGGAAACTTTGATGCTTTAACTTCTATTGATGTAGCTGCTCATGAAATAGGGCATGCCGTTTGTACTTATACAGCAAATTTAGCATATCAAAGAGAGTCAGGAGCTTTAAACGAAGCTTTTTCAGATATTTGGGGAGCAGCTGTTGAACATTTTGCAAAAGGAAATGGAAATGATTTAAACCCAGATCTTTCAGTTTGGTTAATAGGAGACGAAATAGACAGACGTAGTGGTTCTGCTGCTTTACGTTCTATGAATGATCCAAAATCACAAGGGCAACCAGATACTTACGGGGGAACTTATTGGAAGAACCCTAACTGTGGAACACCTACAAGATTTAATGACTACTGTGGAGTTCATACAAACTCAGGAGTTTTAAATAAATGGTTTTATTTATTAACTGTTGGAGGTTCTGGAACAAATGATGCGTCTGATACATACAATGTTACTGGAATTGGTATGGCAAAAGCTGCAAAAATAGCATATCGTACGGAAGCTAATTACTTATCAGCTAATTCAACATATGCTGACGCAAGAACAGCAGCAATTCAAGCAGCTACCGATTTATACGGAGCAAACTCTCAAGAGGTAATTTCTACAACAAATGCTTTTTATGCAGTTAATGTAGGAGAAGAATTTGTACAAACTTGTGCTTTAGCAGCACCAACAAACTTAAATTCATCAAATATTGGTGATAATGGATTTACAGTAACTTGGACGGCAGTTTCAGGAGCAGCTTCTTATGATATAACCATTGGAGGAAATACAACAAATGTAGCAGGAACAACATTTAATGCTACAGGGTTATTAAGCGGAACAGAATATACTGTATCTGTAGCTGCTAAATGTACAGCAGGTGGAACAGGAACACCAGCAACATTAAATGTAACGACAACAGGTACACCACCACTTAATTATTGTTCTTCAAAAGGAAATAGTGTTGCTGATGAATATATTGAAAGAGTCCAATTAGGAAGCATAGATAACACTTCTGATGGAGGTGGAGGATATTCTGATTTCACTACAATTTCAACAGATTTATCTATTGGTGATTCTAATACAATAACTATCACCCCAAAATGGACAGGTACTGTTTACAGTGAAGGTTATGGAGTATGGATTGATTATAATCAAGATGGAGATTTTTCTGATGCTGGAGAAACTGTTTGGACAAAAGCAGCATCGAAAGATACTCCTGTAAGTACATCATTTACAGTGCCAGCTTCAGCAACTCAAGGAACTACTAGAATGAGAATTGTATTAAAATACAATGCTACACCAACAGCTTGTGAAGCAACATTCTCTTATGGTGAAGTAGAAGATTATACAGTTAATATTACAAATGCTACACCAGATACAGAGGCACCAACAGCGCCTTCTTCAGTAACAGCATCTAATATTGAAGAAACGACAGCAACATTAAGTTGGACAGCGTCAACAGATAATGTTGGAGTAGCTAGTTACGAAGTATTTAATGGAACTACAAGTGCAGGAACTGTTAGTGGTACATCAATGAACTTAACAGGACTGACTGCAAATACTACATATAACTTTACAGTAAAAGCTAAAGATGCTGCAGGAAATGTTTCAACATCAAGTAATACAGCCACTTTTACAACCAAAGATGTATCTGCAGTAGAGTATTGTACTTCTCAAGGAAACAATTCTTCTTACGAATGGATCGACAGAGTTTCTATGGGAGGAGTTGATAACACTACAGGAAACGATGGAGGTTATAAAGACTATACAAACCTAATCATGAATGTAGCTCCAGGGTCTAATCGACTTTATGTAAGTGCTGGATTTAGTAGTTCTTCTTATACGGAGTACTGGAAAGCATGGATTGACTACGATAAAGATGGTGTTTTTGAAGACACTGAAGTTGTTTTAAGTGGGTCCTCTTCTAGTGCTGGAGACCTTTATGAAGACTTTACAATTCCATCAAATGTTTCAGGAACTACAAGACTTAGAGTTTCTATGAAGTATAACAGTGCTCAAACAGCATGTGAAACATTTACTTATGGTGAAGTAGAAGATTATACTGTTAATATTTCTTCTGGTTCTTCAGTAGCTGCAATAACTGGTTTTGCAGCAAATATTAGCGGAGAAGCAATAGGAAATGAAGAAAGTTTAGACTTACTAGCATATCCTAATCCAGCAGTAGATTTTGTACAAGTTAAACTTGCTTCAAAAGCAGAAAAAATAAGTTATAAAGTTATAAATACTGTTGGTAAAGTAGTAAAAGAAGGTCATTTAAAATCTTCTAATCTAGACATTTCAAAACTAAATACAGGAATGTACATTTTAGAAGTAAATGACGGACAAAAACTACTTACAACTAAATTGTTTAAAAAGTAAGTTTTTTAAGAACATTAAAGAAAGACAAGAGTCTGAGTTTTTACTCAGGCTTTTGCTTGTTTTAAATTGTAAATACCATGAGAATAAAATCTTTGACTTAGCTAGGGGTGGCTAAACTATTAAAATTTAGTTTGTAAAGGGTTAAAAATGAGTCTATTCAAAAGGTATAAAAGATAAAGAAAAGGTTGAATTGCAAAAGAACTAGGAAATAAAAACTTAATTATTCAACTTAAATTGATTCAAATGAACAAAAAGTTTAAATTTCTGATTGGAGGGCTGTCTGTTGCAGCGATTTCAATTATTGGTTCAGATTATCTTAAAAAGCAAGATGTTGCTGATAAATTGGCCGAACAACGTAAAGTACATAGTACTTTTTTAAAGGAAAGTCCTTTAAATGAATCGTTAAAATGGGGGAAAAAAGAAAGAAAACTTAAAGGGTTGCCACCCAATAGGTATTTCGATCAAATGCAATTACTTACCATGAATCCAGCTACAGGAAAAATGGAAGATGGAAGTCTAGCAGGATTGAGAGAAGATCTGTTAAAAAAACGAGCACAACAAAAAAACCCAGGAGACAATGGAAATTCATGGACAGAAAGAGGTCCTAACAATGTAGGGGGACGTACAAGGGTTGTTTTATTTGATCCAAATGACGCTACAAACAGTACTGTATATGCAGGTGGAGTAAGTGGAGGTTTATGGAAAAACACTGATATTAGTAATGCGAACTCGCAATGGACAAGAGTACAAAATGTACCAGGAAACTTATCTGTAACGTCTATCACAGTAGATCCAAGAAATTCTAACAGATGGTATGTAGGTACAGGAGAACAATATACAGCAGGTGACGTAGTAGGAAATGGTGTTTATGTAACTACCGATGGAGGTACAACATGGAATGCAGTTAATATACCAGCAGCTGGAGAAGCAATTATTAATCACAATGCAAGTAATGTTTTCTTATCAGGAATTCATTATGTAAACGATGTATTAGCATGGGATAATGGAGCTTCAACAGAATTATTTGTTGCAGTAGGAGCACATGTGTATGGAGATTCTTCTAGTCCTAGAAATTGGTTAGGGTTACAGTCTGCAGGGTTGTACCGTTCTACAGATAATGGAGCTACATGGAACAGAATAGAATCTGCTAACATGAAGTATGCTTTTGGAGGAAGAGACTATTATTACATAGCTAATGATTTAGAAGTAAGTGCAAATAATACACTATGGATGGGAACTATCGGTTCTGCTTTAGGTCAAGGCGGAGGTAGAGTGTTTAGCTCTACAAATGGAGGTACTTGGACAGAAGCAGCTGCATCTCCATTAACTGAATCTAATAGAGTAGAAATTGAACCTTCTGCTACCGATGCAAATAAAATTTACGCATTAACACAAGGTACAACAAGTACAGCGCCTGTTCATATTTATAAAACAACCAATGCTTTTTCAACAGCAAGTGCAACATCATTACCAAATGATGCTGATACTGGAATTGCAGCAAACGATTTTTGTCGTGGACAAGCATTTTATGATTTAGTAATTGAAGCAGATCCAACAAATGACAATATCGTATATGTTGGAGGTATTGATTTATTTAAAACAACAAACGGAGGTTCTTCATGGTCACAATTATCACATTGGTATGGAGGTTTTGGCCATCAAAATGTTCATGCAGATCAACATTCAATGGCCTTTGGAAATAATGACTCTTCTAAAATATTATTCGGAAATGATGGAGGAATCTATTATTCAGGAAATGCAGGAAGTACAATTAGTGTAAGAAACAAAGGCTATAATGTAACTCAGTTTGTAAAAGCAGGAATTGGTCCTGATGGCGCAGGAGATGTTAATGGAATTTTTAGTGCGGGTGCTCAAGACAATGGAACACAAGCATTTAGAAATGCAGTAGCAGGAATTAATAGTTCAACTGAATTAAGTGATGGTGATGGGTTCTATACCTTTGTTGATAAAGATGGAGACTATATGATTGCAACCTATGTAAATAATGTAATATATAGGTTTAGCTTACCTTGGAACGGATTAGGTAGACGACAAGGAGGAGCAACAACATTATCAAGCGATCAAAATACGGGAGACTTTGTAAACCCTATGGGATACGATAATGATGCAAACCGTCTATTATCAAACGCTTCAACAAGTTCTGCGAAGTCAATTTTGAGTATTAATGTAGCATCAAATTCAAAAGGAAATATTACAAACGCATTATTAGATGCAAGCCCAACTGCTTTTCAAGCATCTCCTTTTACAAATAATGCATGGTTTGTAGGATTAGCGAATGGTAAACTATTAAAGTTAACGAATGTTACAAATTCTAGTGCTACATGGTCAAATATCAATACACCTTTTGTTGGTTCAGTATCTTCAGTAAGGTTTGGAGCTACAGAAAATGATATTTTCGTAACGATACATAACTATGGAGTAACGAGTGTTTGGGCTACTTCAGATGGAGGAGCAAATTGGGTGAGTAAAGAAGGAAACTTACCAAATATTCCTGTAAGAGATATTTTACAAAATCCATTAGATAGAACAGAAGCTATTTTAGCAACACAATTAGGAGTTTGGTCAACATCTAACTTTAATGATACAAACCCTAATTGGAATCAAGCGTATAATGGAATGAGCGATGTTAGTGTTACTTCATTTGATTATTGGAACGTAAGTGGAGATCATGTTACTAACAAAGTAATTGCATCTACCTACGGTAGAGGAGTGTTTACAGGTTCATTTACAAGTAATGCAGCTGCCGATACAGAAGCACCTTCTGCTCCAACTAATTTAGCTGCGAGTTCTATAACAGCAACAAGTTTAACGTTAAATTGGACAGCATCAACAGATAACGTAGGTGTTACAGGGTATGATGTGTACCAAGGAGCAACTAAAATAGGAAGCTCAACAATAACTACATATAATGTAACAGGTTTAACAGCAAGTACAGCATATACATTTACTGTAAAAGCAAAAGATGCTGCAGGAAATATTTCAGCAGTGAGTAATACAGCAAATGCTACTACTACAGCAGCAACAATTACGTATTGTACCTCTAAAGGAAATAGCGTTTCAGATGAGTATATTGGAAGAGTTCAGTTAGGAAGTATTGATAATTCTTCAGGAGGAGGAAATGGATACTCTGACCATACTGGAATTTCTACCGATTTAGAAAAAGGAAAATCAAACACTATTACGATTACACCAACCTGGACAGGAACAAAATACGACGAAGGATACGGAGTTTGGATTGATTACAACCAAGATGGAGATTTTTCTGATGCCGGAGAAACGGTTTGGACAAAAGCTAAATCTAAAGATACTCCAGTGAGCACATCATTTACAGTGCCTAGTTCAGCAGTAGATGGAGCTACAAGAATGAGAATTGTTATGAAGTATAATGCAACACCAACAGCTTGTGAGGCATCATTTTCTTATGGTGAAGTAGAAGATTACACAGTAAATATTACAGCTGCTGTAGCAGATACTCAAGCACCAACAGCACCTAGTAGTTTAGCTTCATCAAGTGTAGCACAAACTACATTAACCCTATCATGGACAGCATCAACAGATAATGTAGGTGTTACAGGATACGATGTATATCAAGGAGCAACTAAGTTAACAACTGTTACAACAACATCTTACAATGTAACAGGATTAACCGCTAATACAGCTTATACATTTTCAGTAAAAGCAAAAGATGCTGCAGGAAATGTTTCTTCAGCAAGTAATACAGTAAATGTTACTACTTTAGATAATGTTGTTACTTATTGTACTTCAAAAGGAAATAGAGTTACTTATGAATGGATAGATTATGTTTCTTTTGGAGGAATGAGTAATACAACTTCTGCAAATGGAGGATATGGTGACTTTACTAGTAAAATAGCAACAGTTACTCAAGGAACAACCAATCAAATTATTGTAAGTGCAGGATTTAGTGGTTCTTCATACACTGAGTATTTTACCGTTTGGATTGACTATAACCGTAATGGAACTTTTGAGGCTAGTGAACAAACTTCTTTAGGTTCGTCTAGTACAGCAGCAAACAGATCAGCTAATATCTCTATTCCAGCAGACGCGTTATTAGGACAAACAAGAATGCGTGTTTCTATGAAATATAACGGAGCATCAACAGCTTGTGAAACTTTTGCAGATGGAGAGGTAGAAGATTATACAGTGAATATTGTTAATTCATCATCTTCAGTAGCAGTCTCAGGTACAAGTGATGAGTTTGCTGAACCATTAGATAAAGAAGCAAAATCAAGCTTAACAGCATATCCAAATCCAGCTGTAAGTAATGTTACTGTAAAATTTGGAAGCAACGAAAATGTAAGTTATAAAATAACAAATACCATTGGTAGAGTTGTGTTAACAGGTAAAACAGTTAATGGTACTGTAAATGTTTCTAACTTAAAAACGGGAATATATTTATTAGAAGCAAATGATGGTAAAAAATCAGAAACCATTAAGTTAATGAAGAAATAAAAGCATTTCTTTTAATTATAATAAAACCTGAGCAATTGCTCGGGTTTTTTGTTTCTTTGCATAAAATTATAGAGAATGAATTACCTATCAGTAGAAAATATAGCAAAATCGTATGGTGAAAAGGTCTTGTTTGAAGATATTTCTTTTGGAATTAATAAAGATCAAAAAATAGCCTTTGTTGCTAAAAATGGTAGCGGAAAAACCTCTATTTTAAACATTATTGCTGGAAAGGATACACCAGATGAAGGACAAGTTATAAGCAGAAAAGGAATTAATATTGCTTATTTGGCGCAAGACGATGACTTGAATCCAGATTTAACCATTGAAGAAACGATTTTTTCTACAGAAAACACTATTCTTCCAATTATTCAGCAATATGAAAAAGCATTGCAAAATCCTGATGATGCAGAAGCATATCAAAAGGCATTTGAACTAATGGAACAGCATAATGCATGGGATTTCGAAACACAATACAAACAAATTTTATTCAAGTTAAAACTTGATGATTTATCACAAAAAGTAGGAAATCTTTCTGGAGGACAAAAGAAGCGATTGTCGTTAGCAATTATTTTAATTAATAAACCAGATTTATTAATACTAGATGAGCCGACAAACCATTTAGATTTAGAAATGATTGAATGGTTAGAAGCCTTTTTTGCGAAAGAAAAAATTACGTTGTTTATGGTTACGCACGACCGTTATTTTTTAGAACGTGTGTGTAATGAGATTATTGAATTAGACAACGGAAAACTATATAAATACAAAGGAAACTATTCGTACTATCTTCAAAATAAAGAAGAACGAATGGCTTTAGAAGCCACAAATTTAAGTAAAGCTAAAAGCTTATTTAAAAAAGAATTAGATTGGATGCGTCGTCAACCAAAAGCCCGTACAACCAAATCTAAATCACGTATTGACGACTTTTTTGAAATAAAAAAGAAAGCACATCAACGTAGAAAAGAACACGAAGTTCAGTTAGAAATTAACATGGAGCGTTTAGGAAGCAAAATTGTAGAGCTTCATAAATTAAAAAAGAACTTTGGAGATAAAGTTATTTTAGATGGATTTGATTACGTTTTTAAAAGAGGAGAACGTATAGGAATTATTGGGAAAAACGGAACAGGAAAATCCTCTTTCTTAAATATGTTAACAGGTAAAATTCCTGTTGATGGTGGAAAAGTAATTGTAGGTGAAACGGTAAAGTTTGGGTACTACACTCAAAAAGGAATTCAAATAAAAGAAGGGCAAAAAGTAATAGAAGTCATCAAAGAATTTGGAGAAGAAATTCCGTTAACTAAAGGAAGAAGAATTTCTGCAGCTCAATTATTAGAACGTTTTTTATTCGACCGAAAAAAGCAACACGATTTTGTTGAAAAGTTAAGTGGAGGAGAGCAAAAGCGTTTGTATTTATGTGCGGTGTTAATTCAAAACCCTAACTTTTTAATTCTTGATGAGCCTACCAACGATTTAGATGTAGTAACGTTAAATGTGTTAGAAAGCTTCTTATTGGATTATCCCGGAAACTTAATGGTAGTATCGCACGACCGTTATTTTATGGATAAAATAGTTGACGGTTTATTTGTTTTTAAAGGAAATGGAGAAGTAGAGAATTTTCCAGGAAACTACTCTGATTACAGAGCATATGAAAGCTCTTTACCACCAGAACCTAAGGAAGAGAAGAAAGTAGCTGAAAAGCAAGAAAAAATACCACAGAAAGGGAAGTTAAGTTATAACGAAAAACGAGAGTTTGGTCAATTAGAAGTAGATATTGAAAAGTTGCAAAAAAAGAAAGCAAAATTAGAAGCGCAATTTACCAACGGAGAAATAGCGATGGATGATATCAATGAAAAATCTTTAGAGCTACAAGAAATTATAGAAAGTTTAGAGGAAAAAGAAGAACGCTGGTTTGAACTTTCGATGAAACTGGAAGGAAATTAATAAAATTTACGTTAAAATAGTAGTTTCTGAGAAGCATTCAGAAACTACTACTTTTAATAATGTTTACTAACATATTAATTCTTCTGGAACACATACAGATTGCTGGCAGCTGTATTCTCGAAAGCAACCAGAACCATCATCTTCTACGGTAAAATCATAACAATCATCTGCTGTTTCACAATTGTTGCCATAATTACCTCCATTAATTGATTTTTGTTCTACCTTACTTAAAGCTCTCCAGTTTTTTAAATTAATTTTTTCCATAATTTGTTTTTAGGTTAATCTTTTAAAGGTAAGTTATTTAAAGTTGATTTAGAATGATTTTTTTAAACATTAACTATATTCTGTTCTTCAATCAAAGGCTTATTTAAAAACCGCAATAAAAGTTGAGCTACCGCTACGGTATCTCGTTCACAATACTCAACAATACGTGATAGATTTTTTTCTTGGTAATATACATTAGCAACTTCACTTCCATCAATATCTTGTTTGGGTGATGGAATTCCTAAAATAGCAGTTAGTAATTTTAAAGAAGTGTAGTGCTTATAATCGCCAAATTTCCATAAATCCATTGTATCTAAATGCGGAACTTCCCAAGGTTTTTTACCAAATAAATTGAGTTTATTAGGCAATTCAATTTGATTGATAATCATACGTCGTGCGATATACGGAAAGTCAAATTCTTTACCGTTGTGTGCACATAAAAGATGGTTTGGATGGTTAAAATGTGTGTCTAACAAATTTTTAAAATCAATCAAAAGTTTATGCTCATTATCACCATAAAAAGAGGTAACTCGAAGTTGGTTTTCACCTTTACGCTCTACAAAATACCCGACTGAAATACAGATTATTTTCCCAAACTCAGCCCAAATACCAGCTCGATGGTAAAACTCTTCAGGAGTAAATTCATCTTTACGTTGATATTGTGTTTTTAAAGCATACAACTCTTGCATTTCAGGAGATAAATCAGCAAATAATTCTACTTCAGGAACGGTTTCAATATCTAAAAACAAGATGTTTTGTAAGTTGATTTTATTCAGCATTTTTTTCTTTGATTAAAACATAAAAAGTAGCATCAGATAAGTAACTTTCTAGAGCGTCATCATCTATTTTAGATAAACTAACACTTTGAAAAATAAGTTTTACATTCAATATTTCAAAATGCTGTTCAATAGTCATTAAATTAGGTGATATATTATAGTTTTTTTGTTGAGCCTTAAGTTTTTTTATCATTTCAGAACAATCAATTTTGCCTATAGAAGCATTACCTTTTGAGATTCTGATGGTGTTTGTTTTTTCACTTAAATAAAAACGATATCCCTGAATTTTATTTTCATTATCATAGCTATTGAGGTACAACCTTTTTAATACATCGTATTTTTGGGTATTAATAGTTAGGTTTTTCTCATCAATATTATAATAACCTTCAAAAAGTAAATTATTTATATCATTAGAATTATCAGTTACTTTTATATCTAAACTATCCATTAATCTATTTTGTAATTGCCAACGGCTATTAGTTTTAAAAGTTGTTTTTGGGTTATAACCTAAGATGTTCTTTACTTTATGCAATTCATGTTTATTGTTTAAGTATCTAATAATAGAACGAAGTTGATTTTTCTTTTCAAAAGTGGTAGAAAAGTTATCTTTTTTAATATCAGTATATATCTTTTCAAATCGAAGAAGTTGACTCTTTGTTGATACCGAAAAAACGCCCCAAAACCCAAAAGAAACTAGAAAAGTAATAAGAGCCAAACTAAAAGGAAATATCTTAATTTTTTTACGTTTACTAAAAAGTATGTAGAGGCACATGGCCAAAATCCAACAAGCTAAAACAAATACGAAATAACGGTTTTCGGTGATACCATATTCATTAATACGTCTAAAAATAGCAACAAAAAGTAAAACAATTAACGGTAATAATAAATAATAAAACCATGGATAAAACTTTTTAATTGTGCGAGAATTTATAGTTTTTTGAATAGGATTGATAAGTATTTGAACAATAAATCCTAAGAAAGAAAGAGCAATAATTAAATAAGAAACCCATCCTTTAGGCAAGTTCCAGTTGATTACTATTTTTAAGCTATAAGCATATAAAATGATGAGGTATAAAATTACTAGCGGAATTAAGATGTACTTAACCAATACCTCTAAAGCTTTGGTGTAGTTAATAGCAAGTTGATTATGAACATCTTTTGGAAAATCAGAAAGATAAATCCAGGTATTTATAATTCCTATGCAAAACACAAAAACCTGAAAAAAACGTTCTCCTTTAAAATCAATAGCAAACAAATGTTTAATAGCCAGAAGTGCTAATACAATTCCTAAATATAAAACCAGAGAGAAAAAAAGACTTCTAACTAAGGCTATAAAAAGGGATTTTAAATAATTAAAATACGCAGATTTATTCCAACTAAACATAAAAGGAGCTACCATTACAAGTAAATGCCCAGTTATGAAGTAAAGAACAAAACGAATGATTGAGTTTTGATGAATTTCAAAACCATCAACCTCAATACTAATATAGAACAGGCTTAGAAAACCTAAAGTTAGTAAGAATATCCAAGTTTTATCTTTTTTAAATTGTTCTTCAAAAAAACGAGTTGCAATCAACCAACTAACTCCTAAAATAAAAGTTAAAATAACCTTGCCGTAAAAAGCACTATCAAAAGTATTAGTTTCAATTGTAAATAAAGTAAATAAGGTACCTACAATTGCCCAGAACAATGTTATAGGGAATCGCTTAAAAGTATTTTTAGCTCTGGAAGTAATTTCCCCAAGAGAAGAAATGATTTTCATAGTAAACAATTTGTATAAAGATACAAAAACGACAAAAAATGAAAAACAAAAGATTTCTTGTATTTCTTTTAAGCAAAAGTTTAGTAAATATTAAATGAACGTTAAGTTAAGGATGCATATAAAGGGTTTATTTTTTTATGATTACTTTTGAGTAACACAATAAAAATGAATAATGAACACTAGCGACATTAAAATTTTACTAGTTGATGATGAACCAGATATCTTAGAAATTGTAGGATACAATTTAAAATCAGAAGGATATCAGGTTTTTACTGCAAACAATGGTGCAGAAGCTGTTAAAACAGCAAAAAAAGTAACTCCACATTTAATTTTATTAGATATTATGATGCCTGAGATGGATGGTATCGAAGCGTGTGAAAAAATTAGAAACGTAAAATCTCTCGAAGACGTTATAATTTCTTTTTTAACCGCTAGAGGAGAAGACTATTCACAAGTAGCAGGTTTTGATGCTGGAGCAGACGACTACATAACTAAACCAGTAAAGCCAAAAGTGCTGATAAGTAAGGTTAAATCGTTATTACGTCGTTTAAAGACAGAAGAAAAAGCAGATACTACTACAAAAATTGGAGATATAGTCATCAATAGAGATGAATATGTAGTTTTTAAAGGAGAAGAAAAAATATCTTTACCAAGAAAAGAATTTGAACTATTCTCTTTATTAACTTCAAAACCTGGAAAAGTATTTAAAAGAGAAGTTATTTTAGACAGTGTTTGGGGAAATGAAGTAGTTGTAGGAGGTAGAACTATAGATGTACATATACGTAAACTCCGAGAGAAAATAGGAGATCACTATTTTAAAACAGTAAAAGGAGTTGGATACAAGTTTGTGCTAGACGAAACAGACAAATAATTTTTAAACCCAAAAATTAATAAGTAGATTGCTAGCTAGCAATCTATTTTTTTATCATGAAATGAGCTATAATAATTCTTGATATTATGCAAGATAACTATTAGCGAATTACATCTGATATTTAAAAACAATAGAAAATAAACAGATGAAAAAAATAAAAAAAACATATAACTACGCACTTTGGTCGGCTTTATACTCAACACTATTATCTATAGTTATAGCAGTATTATCGTATTTATTTTTATTAAATAGCTTAGGAGTAATAACCATTGTAATTTTTGGTATTGCAATGTTTATCATCTCTTTTTTCGTAATTCAATATAGAGCAGAGCACTTTATTTACCAACGAGTAAAAAAGATGTATGAAGATATATCTATTTTGGATGTGAATGATTTAAAAAGAAATAAAGTAACAACAGATGTAGAGGCTTTAACAAAAAGTGTACAAGAATATGTTGAAGGGAAGAGTGAAGAGATAGCGAATTTAACGCAACGCGACTCGTTTCGTCGTGATTTCTTAGGAAACGTAGCTCATGAGCTTAAAACACCACTTTTTACAGTGCAAGGATATATTTTAACGCTTATTGAGGGAGCAGCAGAAGACAAGGAAATTCTTGAAAAATATTTAGAAAGAGCTAACAAGGGTGTAGAACGATTAACGTCAATTGTGAAAGACTTAGATATGATTGCTAAGTTAGAAACAGAAGGTATGAAAATGAACATTCAAACTTTTAACATTATTGAGCTTATTCAAAATGTGTTTGACTTGTTTGAAATGAAAGCAAAAAAGAGAAATATTACGTTGCGTTTTGATCGTGTGTATGACTTTCCTCATTTGGTAAAAGGTGATATTGAACGAATAGAACAAGTACTAATTAACCTTGTTGTAAATTCTATTAAATATGGTAGAGTGGGAGGAATTACTACCGTGAGTGTTGAACCTTATAACCAGCATAAGTTTATCATTAAAATAAATGATAACGGTGAAGGAATAAAGCAAGAACACCTTTCACGTTTATTCGAGCGTTTTTATCGTGTAGATCAAAGTAGGTCTCGTGAACAAGGAGGGTCTGGATTAGGACTTTCTATTGTGAAACATATTATTGAAGCGCATAACGAAACGATTCTTTTAAAGAGTGTACATGGAGAAGGTTCAGAATTCTCGTTTACGTTAGAAAAAGCAATGAAATAAAAAAAGGAGTTGATTATCAACTCCTTTTTTTATCCTTAATTTATTCTAGTTTTTTAATAACCCTACACGGGTTCCCAAACGCTAATACATTATCGGGAATATCTTTTGTAACAATACTACCAGCACCAATAGTTACATTATTTCCTATAGTAACACCAGGTAAAATAACTGAGTTACCGCCTATCCAAACATTATCACCAATAAAGACAGGTTTAGCAGCTGTTAAGTATCGAGTATTGGGTGTTTTAATTATTCTTTCAGAAGCTTTTAAAGGATGAATTGCCGTATATATTTGAACATAAGGAGCAATTAATCCGTTTTTACCAATCGTAATCTTATTATTATCTAAAAAAATACAGTTTGTGTTTACAAACGTATTTTCACCGATTGAAATATTTTCGCCATAATCACAAAAAAAAGGAGCTTCAACCCAAACACCATTTCCTTTAAACTGAAGGAGATCATTTAAAATTGATGCTTTTTCTTGTGTTAATTCTGAATCAAGATTATTATAAAGCTTCAATAATTTACGCGCTTTATGGTATATTTTTATTAATTCAACATCTCTTGAATCATAAAAATCACCCTTAAGCATTTTCTCCTTTTCAGTCACATTACCTATTTTGGCTGTTATTTTAAATCGAATCCAATATCTTTTCGATAATTCATTTTATCAAAAGTTATTTTATCAATGTTTTTGTATGATTTTTCTAAGGCTTCTTCCATAGAAGCTCCAAAAGAAGTAATTGCCATAACGCGTCCACCACTAGTAACTACTTTACCATCTTTTAAAGTAGTTCCAGCATGAAAAACAATAGAATCTTCCACAGTATCAAAACCTGTAATTTCTTTTCCTTTTTCGTAAGCTTCAGGATATCCTCCAGAAACTAACATAACTGTAGTTGCTGTTTGTGGAGTAACTTCATATGATTTTTCTCCTAAAGTTTGCGTTGCAACTCCTTCAAATAAATCGACTAAATCTGATTGTATACGAGGTAATACTACTTCTGTTTCAGGATCTCCCATACGAACGTTGTATTCAACTACAGATGGATTTCCATTATCATTCATCAATCCGATAAAAATAAATCCTCTGTAATCAATTCCGTCTTTTTGCAAACCGTCTATCGTTGGTTTAACGATTAATTCTTCCACTTTCGTTAAAAAATCACCCGTTGCAAAAGGAACAGGAGAAATAGCGCCCATACCGCCTGTATTTAGCCCTGTATCGCCTTCTCCAATACGTTTGTAATCTTTGGCAGAAGGTAAAATTTTATAATTTTTTCCGTCAGTTAAAACGAAAACAGATAATTCAATTCCTTTTAAAAATTCTTCAATAACGACTGTTGATGAAGCGCTTCCAAATTTTTGATTAGAAAGCATTTCTTCTAATTCAGCTTTAGCTTCCTCTAAATCATTTAAAATCAAAACTCCTTTTCCAGCAGCTAATCCGTCTGCTTTTAATACATACGGAGCATCTAATGTTTCTAAGAATTTTTTTCCTTCAGCTAAAGTATCAGTAGTAAAAGATTGGTAGCGAGCTGTAGGAATGTTGTGTTTTTCCATAAACTGTTTCGAAAAATCTTTACTTCCTTCTAATAAAGCACCATCTTTTTTAGGTCCGATTACAGGAATGTTTTTTAACTCTTCATCAGCTAAGAAAAAGTCGTGTACACCTTCTACTAAAGGAGCTTCAGGACCTACAACTACCATGTTGATGTTGTGTTGTAAAACGGTTTCTTTTACCTGTGCAAAATCAGTTGGATTAATGGCTATATTTTTAGCAATAGCATCAGTTCCTGCATTACCAGGAGCTACAAAAAGGTTGTTAATTTTCGTGCTTTCTGAAAGTTTTTTAGCAAAGGCGTGTTCTCTACCGCCCGATCCTAAAATTAGAATATTCATTGTTGTGTGTTGTTGTATTGTGAATGCAAATATAAAATAAGAAAAAGGGCTATGAACAAAACCAGTCTTTAAAATTACATAAAAAAGCTAAAAAGACATCATTTCACTTGAAATAATGCCTTTTTACAGTATAATTAGGTTCTTAGTAGTCGTCCTACGACTAAAATATTTGTTCTAGTATCTTTTGTGTGATAGCGTAAGTTGGTGTTACTCCACTCATTCCAAGTCCTCCAGAAGCAAGGGTAGCACCGGTTTCTAGCGGGTTATCAGAAGCGTAATACGCATAACGTACTTTCACATTTTCTGAAATATTTCCTCTAATTCTTGAGGCAGATTGAATGGCTTTTTGGTAGTGTGCACCTTCCATTTCTAAACCAATTACATTCCAAGTTGAATCGTGGAAGAATCGTAATAAATCTTTATTTTGTAATGAAGTTCCTAACACAGTAATCATTGCGCCATCAAAAACTTGAACACCAAAACCTTCTAAATCTTCTTTTGATAATTCGTTTTTAAACGGATAATTATCAGCAGTTCCCTCAAAAATATGTGAAGAAGGAATCATAATATCTCCTTTACCACCTTCTAAAATACCTGCTTTTCCCATGATAGAAACAGATTGAACATCTAAATGGATTTTTTCTCCTTTTGTTTTATAAGGCTTTAACAATTCATCCATAGTTTCAAAAGCCTGTTCACCAAAGGCATAGTCCATCACAATAATTACAGGGTCTTTTCCAACAGAATTAACTTTGTTAAAAGAGTTTGTTTCAAAATCAATCTTTCTTGTGTCAATTACCTGAACATTGATATTAGTCCCAGATGTATCTTTGATATATATCAATCCGTTTTCTGAAGCATAATTTTTAACGGCAGACTGCAAAGCACTGCTATTGGCATTACTTAATACTTCAAAAAGTTGAAAATCTTTATGTTTTTTAGCTTCTTTTGGTAAAGCATTTTGAGCATAAATACTATTCATTACACTGTGCATATTCGCACTGATTATATGAATAGGGCGCTCTATTAATTCGTTGTCTAACAATACTTTTTTAATGTTGTTAGCCCATATCTCTCCATAATAGTGGTGTCCAATTTCTTCAATTAAAACAGAACTGAATTTAATTGAACGTTTTTGGTCGTATAAAGCTTCATTAATAGCAAGCTTACCTAACCAATAAATGAGATGAAAAAATCTATTAGGATTTTCTTCTGTTGCAAACGTGTTGTAAGCATCATATACTTCATCGTAAGTTCTTCCTAAAATATTACCAAGGTGTACAACAATTACATCTTTTTCTTCATCCGTAAGTGTTTTATTGTGTATTACAATATCTTCTAATAATAGCCATTCACGAATAAAACTTTCTCCATTATTAAAAACTACACGGTCTTTAATTTTGTGAGATTCAATAAATAAAAATGTCAAATGAGTAAGAATGTCATAAATTTCTGAGCGACCTCTAGTAATTTCAATATTCATTTGATTTTTATCAATACGGTAGCAGTTTCTTCTTCTTTTAGGAGGAATAATTGCTTTGAATTTTGAATTACGATATCCTTCGTCAGCAGTTAAATAAATAAACTGACATTCTTCAATTCCTTCAGGTAAGCGTTCAATAACGTATACCAGTCCGTTTAATTCAGTTTTGTTTTCTGCAATAGAACCATAAATTTCTGGACGTAAAGACAATAGTGATTTGCGTAAGGTTTCACCAGAAACACCCATTGGTTTGTAAAAACCGCGACTAAATAAGTGTCGCATTGAAATGTATAAACGCTCAATAGCATTTGTAGATTCTTGGGCTCTTGTACGTTCTTTTAGGATAGGTTTTGACATATGTTTTTAAAGTACAAATATACAAATTATGTTAAAGAAGCTATTTTTTTAAAATACTGTTATATTTTTTAGGATTATTTAGCAAGTTAACAGCATTTTTTATAGTTATATCATTTTTAAATAAATGCTTATACATTCCTTCTTTGTACGCATAACGCTCAATAATTTCATTTTCAATTTCTTTTGATAGAAGATCTTCATTAACCAAAACTTTAGCAACTTTAGCTGCTTTTAATTGTTGGATAATCGCGTTATATTCAGAAGTGATTTTGTTGTTGTTTTCTACTGATTCGTATGCTTTCTGAAAAAGCTTCTCTTCTTTAGATACAAAAGCGGTGTCTTTGCGAAGTAAATACTCTTTAAAGTTATTGAAATCAGAAGAAGAAAAAGTATAGTTTTCAGTAGATAAACTAGGATTTTGATATGTGAAATCAGTTACAAAATTGAATATTGCTCTTGATTTTAGTAAATCATCTGTTTCTTCTGTTTTTTTCGAAAAATTACTTGTTATATCTGGAGTTACCCCTCCACCATCATATACTTTTCGTCCGTTTTGAGTTGTGAATTCATTAAGAGTAGCATCAGAAAACTTAGGTACTTCACCTGTTTTTGGATCCCTATTGGCATAATCTAATTCTTGAATACAACGTCCGCTTGGGGTGTAATATTTAGAAATTGTAATTTTCATTTGGGTTCCATAACTTAAATCAAAGTAACGTTGTACTAACCCTTTTCCAAAAGAGCGCTCTCCCATAATTACTGCTCGGTCGTAATCTTGCAAAGCACCTGAAACAATTTCTGAAGCAGAAGCCGATCGGCCATTAATTAAAACTACAATAGGAATTTCAGCATCTAAAGGAGCTTTATTTGTTTTATAGGTTCTACTGTTTTTTTGAGTTTTTCCACGAGTATCTACAACCTTTAAACCTTTAGGAATAAATAAATTGGTAATGTTTATTGCATCAAATAAAGAACCACCAGGGTTATATCTTAAGTCAAAGACTAACTTTTTCATTCCTCTTTTTTTAAGATCACCAAATGCGTTCACAACACTTTCAGTAGCTTTTTGACTGATAAATCGTGTTAAAACTATATATCCTGTTTCAGTATCAATCATATCGTAAAAAGGAACAGGATCTAAAACAACTTTATCAAGTTTAACTGACACACTTTTTGTTTGACCGTTTCTTTCTACTTGTAAAGAAAGTTGTTTCCCTGGAACTCCTTTTAACATTTGTGAAAATTGATTTCTCTCCAAAGCAGCTAATTCTTGTCCATTTACATTAGTAATAATATCACCTGCTTTTAAGCCAGCTTTATCAGCCGAAAAACCTTTATAAATTTCAGAAACCACAATTCCTCTTTTGGTGTAAAATGTAGAAATACCAATACCTCCATATTCACCTTCACGACGAATACGTGCATCTTCAACATCTTGTTCGTTGTAAAAATTAGTGTATGGATCTAAATTTTTAAGGGTGTTTTTTATCGCCTTGTCAGTTAAATCACCAGGGTTGATTTCATCAATATAATTAATGTTCAACTCTTTAAAAAGGTTGTTGTAGATTTCAATTTGTTTCGCAATCTCAAAAAAACGAGATTGAAAAGAAAGGAAAAGGGAGATGACTATAAGGGAACTAAAAAAAAGGAATTTTCTATTTTTCATCTTGAGTAACTTCTGTAATAAACTGTGTTAATAATTTCTTCATTTTATGCTCTATATCGGCATATTTCCATTCATCTCTTGCAAGATAAGAAATCATAAACACATATGGTTTATCTAGAGTCTCATAAATAGTATGCTTTTCTTTACGGTAGGTTTCACGAAGTAATCGTTTTATACGATTTCTATCCACTGCTTTTTTAAAATTACGTTTAGGTACAGAAACTCCAACTTGTACAGGAAATTTAGAGGTATGTTCGGTTTGTATATATACCATTCTTAGTGGAAAAACTTTTATCACTTTTCCCTCCTCATATAGTCTTCCTATGAGCTTTTTGCTTTTTAAACGCTCCTCTTTTCCTAAAGTAAATCTCATTAGTACAAACATACGCAAACCTGCACGAATAACCATTTTTTTAAGTATTTTTGAAACAATTCTTTTAAGAAACCACAAAAAACAAATCGCGATTAATTTTACATTTCTCTTATACAATTAGTAGAATTAATTTTAAAACATATTTATGAAGTCTGATTTATTTCAAGCGCCAGATTATTATCAAGTAAATGATTTATTAACTGATGAACATAAACTTGTTCGCGATACAGCTCGTGAATGGGTTAAGAAAAACTTGTCTCCAATTATAGAAGAATATGCACAACGTGCTGAGTTTCCAAAGGAATTAATTAACGGATTGGCAGAAGTGGGAGCTTTTGGATCTTATATTCCTGAAGAGTACGATGGTGCTGGGTTAGACCAAATTTCTTATGGGTTAATTATGCAAGAGCTAGAAAGAGGTGATAGTGGAATTCGATCTACTGCTTCAGTACAGTCCTCTCTTGTTATGGGGCCTATTTATAACTACGGAACCGAAGCTCAACGACAAAAATATTTACCAAAATTAGCTTCTGGTGAATGGATGGGAAGTTTTGGGTTAACAGAACCTAATCATGGTAGTAACCCTGGAGGAATGGAGACTAAGTTTAAAGACATGGGAGACCATTATTTGTTGAATGGAGCAAAGATGTGGATTTCAAATGCGCCAATTTGTGATGTAGCAGTTGTATGGGCAAAAAATGAAGAAGGTCGTATTCATGGTTTGATAGTAGAACGTGGTATGGAAGGTTTTTCTACACCAGAAACTCACAACAAGTGGTCGTTAAGAGCATCTATTACTGGGGAGTTAATTTTTGATAATGTAAAAGTTCCAAAAGAAAACTTATTACCTAATAAATCTGGGTTAGGAGCGCCATTGTTGTGTCTTGATTCTGCACGTTATGGTATTGCTTGGGGGGCTATTGGTGCTGCAATGGATTGTTACGACACAGCGTTACGTTATGCGAAAGAACGTACACAATTTGGAAAACCAATAGGACAGTTTCAGTTACAACAAAAAAAGCTAGCGGAAATGATTACCGAAATTACGAAAGGACAGTTGTTAACTTGGCGTTTAGGAGTATTAAAAAATGAGGGTCGTGCAACATCAGCACAAATATCTATGGCGAAACGAAACAATGTGGACATGGCATTAAAAATAGCACGTGAAGCAAGACAAGTGTTAGGTGCAATGGGTATTTCTGGAGAATATTCAATTATGAGGCATGCAATGAATTTAGAAAGTGTAATAACCTACGAAGGAACGCACGATGTACATTTATTAATCACAGGATTGGATATCACAGGATTAAATGCATTCAAATAAAAAAGAAGAAGAAGCACTCAAACGTTAAACCACTAACACATTATTAAAGAGTGCTTCTTCAATCAACTATTAAAACTAAATTTACCTACCCTTTCTTCTTGCCACCATTAACAAGAATTAAAAGAGCGGCTACTAAACCTATACAAACTAAACCGAAAATAATCATCATAATGGTTCCGTTTGTCCAAGATACCATTGGGATGTTCATTAATTGTACCATTTCTTCTTATACTTTACTGTCTCAAAAGTACAAGCATAGTTTAAGTAAAAACATGATTTTTATCAGGGTTTTTAAATAAAGTAAAGAATTTAGTAAAAAAGATTTTTTTTAGGAAGTAAGTTGTTTTTTACTTTTGGATTATTCAGAATTACGGTTTTATACTCCTCAAAACTTTCATAATTATTTGGAGAATCTTTAATTTGTTCATAAAGAAAAGATTTATCTTTTTGAGGATAAATAATAATAGTTTCTCCAAATCTTAAATCAAATAGTTTCATATTTAAAAGTAAGATTGAAAAACCGTCAGGGCTAGAAGAAAAAACCCAATCAAATTTATTATTTGATGTTTTAAAATACCCTTGAGCTGTTAAATAAGGATAGTTTCTTGAATCTACTAAGGTTGTTTCTTCAGTTTTTTTATCATTTGTTAAGATGATTAATGTTAGTTTTTCTATAACTTTATCACTATCAGGGCTTATAAATTCACCAATTCGAACTCCTTTAAAAATATATTTTTCCTTTTCAATAATAAAAGGAACACTAGAAACGGCATAATCGTATTCGGCTACAGGAAAAGGCGATTTGTTTAGTGGGTAACTTTCAAAGACTTCAGTGTATTTTTCATACGTTTCAATATCTTGTTTAAACAAAACCGAGTCCCATTTTGTATTATCTAGGTGTTGGTTAGCTTTGCTTTCTAATGCTTCAAGGCTCCAAATAATTTTATTCGTGTTTTTTTTAAGAACTGTAGTTTTACTTTTTTTACAAGAAAAAAGAAGTATACTAAACATTAGAAATAGCAGTGTTTTTTGTGTCATTTTGAATGGTTAATTAATCATTTTATAAAGAAAGTTTACTAGTTAGATGTGTAAATAGGTATTACTTTTTTAATAAAGAGTCAAAGCCATCGATACTAGTTTGGTTTCTGTCATTCCAATATTGTTTAATTCCTTCTTCACCTTTTTCAATAGCCCAATCATTTAATTGATTTCGTTCTCCTTGGTATTCATAAAAAGGAATAGACATTCCGCAAGAGGTTTGTACGTTTTCAACAGAAACAATAAATATTTGACGAGTACCTGGAAGTTTAGGAAATAACTTGACATAATTTTCCCATTTATCATGAATTGGAAGAATTTCTTCTGCTTTTCCATATAACCTGAGTATGTTTGGAGCTCCTTCAAAAGCACAAAACATAATTGTTATTCGGTTGTCAGCTAACAAATGTGCAGAGGTTTCGTTACCGCTTCCTGTAACACTTAACCAAGCTACTGTATTTTCGTTAAGTATCCTAAAGGTGTCCATTCCTTTTGGAGAAAGATTAATTCGTCCTTCTTTTGCTGCTGTAGCAACAAAAAAGAGCTTTTGTGCTTCAATAAACTGTTGAATTCTAGTTGTTATTTTATCGTAAAACTTTGCCATGATTTTTATTTTTTAATCAATCCAATCTTTAGTACGTTCAACAGCTTTTTGCCAAGTACGGTATAATTTTTCTCTTTTTTCTTTAGAGAAAGAAGGGGTAAATGTTTTGTCTATTTTTCTTTTGTTAATTATGTCGCTTTGTTGCCAAAAACCAACACAGAATCCAGCCAAATAAGCAGCTCCCATTACGGTGGTCTCAATTTCTTCAGGACGCTCTACAGCTACATTTAAGATGTCTGCCTGAAATTGCATCAGTAAATTATTAGCACATGCTCCGCCATCTACTTTTAAAGAAGAGAGTTGAAGCATGCTATCTTTTTGCATAACATCTAAAATATCTTTGGTTTGATAAGCTAATGATTGTAATGTGGCTTTAATTAAGTGATTTTTTCCTGTATCACGAGTCAAACCAAAAACAGCACCTCTAGCGTACATATCCCAATACGGAGCACCCAAGCCAGCAAAAGCAGGAACTACGTAAATTGGGTTTTCTTCGGTAACTTTTTCAGCAAAAAGTTCACTTTCTTCAGCATTATTAATAATTTGTAGTCCATCTCGTAACCATTGAATTGCTGAACCAGCAACAAAAACACTTCCTTCGAGAGCATAATACACTTTGTTGTTAATTCCCCAGGCAATCGTAGAAATCAAACCGTTTTCAGAATATTCTAAGTTTTCCCCTGTGTTCATCAACATAAAACACCCTGTTCCGTAGGTGTTTTTTGCTTCTCCTTTTTTAAAACATGCTTGTCCGAATAGTGCAGATTGCTGATCTCCTGCTATTCCAGCAATTGGAATTTGAACTCCTTCTAATTCGTAGTTTCCAAAATGAAAAGATGAAGGTTTTACTTCAGGTAACATTGAAATTGGAATGTTTAGTTCTTTTACTAAGGTTTCATCCCAACACAAGTTTTTTATATTATATAGCATGGTACGTGATGCATTGCTATAGTCTGTTGCATGAACTTTTCCATTGGTTAAGTTCCACAAGAGCCAAGAATCAATAGTTCCAAATAACAAATTTCCTTTTTCAGCTTCTTCTTGAGCTCCATCTACATGATTTAATACCCAATGAATTTTAGTTGCAGAAAAATAACTGTCAATTACCAATCCAGTAGTTTTACGCACATAGTTTTCGAGTCCAGTTTCCTTAAGCAACTCGCAAGTATCAGCAGTCCGTTTGTCTTGCCAAACAATAGCATTGTATATTGGTTTACCTGTGTTTTTATTCCAAACTACAGTTGTTTCACGCTGATTAGTAATACCTATTCCTGCTATTTGTGAAGGTGATATTTTAGCCTGCTCAAGAGCTTGTTGTAAGGTTTTTAACTGAGTTTGTAAAATTTCATTAGCATCATGTTCTACCCAACCAGGTTGCGGGAATATTTGTTGAAACTCTTGTTGAGTTTTTGCTATAATCTTTTCTTCTTTATTAAGAATAACTGTACGACAACTAGTTGTTCCTTGGTCTAGAGCAATAATATATTTTTGAGTCATTTAGGCATAAAATGATTAAACGCCTAATTTACAATTTTAGTCATATGTAATAAAAAAAACCTTCTAGAACTTCTAGAAGGTTTACACGTTTAAGTTTGGTTAGTTAACTTTTAGTGTCTTAGAGCATATCCAGCACCTTTACCGAATTCGGCTAAAACTGAAAGTAAAGTGTTTAAACCTTTGCTCGTCTTGCGTAGTAGTAATTTTCCCATTTTTAAAATAATTTAATTCCCCTTAAATTAATTGTCATTAAAGAATGAACACTACAAATATATGTTGATAATCAGAGGTATAAAACGGGATTTCCGAAGTTAAAAATGCAATTTTCCGAAAGAGCATAAAAAAACCTTCTAGAAATTCTAGAAGGTTCATTATTCCCCTTAAATGTCTTTTTTCAATTAATCTTGAAAAGAAGATGTTACAAATGTAAAGAGAGATTGAAGGCTAAAAAAGGGTATTTCCGCAAAAAAAAGTGTGGTTTTCCGCAAGAGGTTAAAAAGGAGCTATTTTCAAACAAAAAAGCCTCTAGATATCTAAAGGCTTTTTTTTATATTCTCTCTCTTTCAAGATTCTTCCCAACAATGGTTTTGAATTCTTTTGCGAAAGTATTCTTTGTTTCTAATGTGTAAAAAGGGATAACCGTAAAAATAAATGCGTATTTCCGCAATAAGGGTTAATCTATAATTCCTAATTCTTTTGCTTTTAATACTAGGTCTGTATTGTTATTGGCTTGTAGATCTGTTCTAAGCTTAGAAAGTTTGCTTTCTATAGAGCGGACTTTAATTAATGACCCATCACTTTTTTTAATTAAACCTTCTAGATTAGAAATTTTAGCATGTTTAGGAAGCTCTTTTAAAATTTGGATGGCAATATCATCCATTTGTATTTCTACTAAAGCTCTTTTTAAAAGTTTTTGATGGATTTCATGCGTATAATATACCTCTCCTTTTAACATTTTTTGAATAGCAAAGGTTAGCTCATCAGTGCTACACTTTCCTTTTAAAATATAGGCAGAAGGGTTTAAATTATGTATTACATTAAAAATTCTGTTTGTTTCAGAGTGCCCTGTAATTACACCTACTTTAATAGGAATTTCTTCTTTAAGTATAGACTTTATAAAAGCTTCTCCACCATCTAAAACAACATTTTTACTTTGATTATCAAAACTCAAATCGGTAAAAACAATATGAAATGGATTTTCGTTTAAACTTGATTTTATTTTAGAAAAAGCTTCGTCACATGAATTTGCCGTTTCAATCTCTAAACCATCTATATCTTTCAAATATGAAAGAATTCCTTCAAGAATTAACTGATGGTCATCAACTAAAAGTATTTTTGTTTGTCCAGCCATTTAGGGGTATTTGAATATCGGTTTGGGTTCCTTTACCTACTTCACTATTAATGGTTAACGTTCCGTTTAACTCTTCAATGCGCTCTTGTAGGTTTTGTAAACCAATTCCTTTTTTACTAATCTTGGTATCGAAACCAATACCATCATCAATAATACCCAAATGTACGTATTTTTTATGTACAGAAAAATTGATAATTATCGTACTTGCTTTTGCATACTTTTTACAGTTTTGGATGCTTTCTCGAGCGCTTAGGTACAACAAACGCTTTATGGAATTATCAACTGTAGTCCAATTATAGTTTTGTAATCCGTTTACCTTTATTTTAAAATCAGGGTCAAAATAATCACTCACTAAATTAATAATTTGATTTTTAAAGGAAACCTTATCAAAACTAACACTACTTAGTTGATGTGATAAATTACGTACATTTTCTTTTACTGCATCTAATTTTTGAGCTTCTTCTAATAAATTAGACTTTTCTAACTTACGATGTAGTAAGCGTAAATCTCCTGCTACTTCATCATGCAAAGATTTAGCTATTTGTTTGCGTTCATGTTCTCTTACTTGTACTTGTTGTAGTTGTGCTTGATACAATAACTTTCTTCTACGTTGAAAATAAAACATAACACTAAAACCAAATAGTAAAAGACCAACAGCAGCAGCTAGCCACCCTATCGTTTTTTGTTGTTTATGATAAAGTATTTCTGCTTGCTTTTGTTGATTTTCCGTTTTTAAAACCACATTTTCTTTTTCTTTCTTATCGGTTTCATATCTAATTTTAGCAAATTGATTTTTTAACCTACGCTCGTTTTGAAACAAACTGTCATTTAAGGTAATGTACTCTTCTAAATACTGTTTTGATTCTTCTCCTTTTGTAAGTTCTGAAAGGTTTTTTAAAGCCTCTAACCAACGTTTATTGTTTTGGGTTTGTTGGGCATATTGTAAAGCTTCATTAGCATGAAATAGAGCTTTATTAGTTTGATTAAGGTTTTTGTAATAATCAGAAATGTTTATATGTGTGGTACAAAGACCACTATAGTCTTTTAATTTTTTACGAAGAGTAAGAACTTCATTATATTGTTGTAATACATTTTTTTTGTTGCCTAGTAAAAAATTACTTGAAGCAAGGTTTTCTAATAATAAAGCATATTGAGTCGGATATTTGTGTTTAATACTATCAAAGGCCAATCCTTTTTTGAAGAAATTAACAGCTTTTTGATGTTTTTTTTGTTTTTGATACAGAAGGCCAATATTATTAGTTATATATAAATAACCAACACTATTTTTATTTTCTTTGTTTATTTTAATAGCTGTATCATAATGTTTTAAAGCTTCATGTTTTAAATTAAGTTCTCCTGAAACAAGCCCCAAACTATTATATACTCTTTCTAGATATTGATAAGATTTTATAGGTTCTAAATATTTTAAAGCTTCAATTAGGCTGATTTCAGCTCCTAAATAATCCTTAACATCTTTTTGTATAAGCCCTATACTTAATAAACGTCTACCAACGGCTAGTGAGTCGTTTAACTTTTTTGAAATATCTTTTGATTGATGGTAATAAAAATAAGCGCTATCAATATTTAGTAGTACTCTTTGTTCTAGGGCTTTAAAGTGTAGATGCTTTGCTAATAACGTAGAATCTTTAGTGCTATGATATAAGTTGTAAATATTTTTATTTGCATATTGAACATCGTTAAGGGAATTGTTATAAAAGCCTTGTACTCCTAATTCAATATTTGACTTTTTAATTAGGGAATTAACCCCTGATTGTTTAGCAAAATATGTCGCTTTTTTGAGAAAAGGTATTTTTTTATTACGATATGTTTTATTTGCCTTTTCTAAATAAAAAGAAACAGAATCTTGCTCTTTTTGTTGAGCAAAAAGAAAAGAAGAATAAAATACTATAAAAAAAAATAGTTTATTCATTTTTTTAAAAACAAAACCATTACTTTTCAAAAGTAATGGTTTTAATTTAAGTGTTACAAAAGTAATTTTAATATTGTTTGCTAAGGGTTACTTACCGTCTCCACCTTGACTACCACCATCTCCTCCTGTATTATCACCACTTGTTGTAGGATCATCAACCGTATCAGGGCTTAAACTCATTGCTGTTTCTTTTAAGTACTTGTTTTCCATGTTAAATAGGGTTTTTAATTACAAAATAACTCTTGGGGATGGGGGTAATCAAGTGTCTAATGTAATAGGTTTTTAGGAGAAAGTCAAAAATTTAACACTCTACTTTTAAAAGTAGAATAAATAGTATTATTGTAAAAAAGAAGTTATAAACTCTAAATAAGAAGATTACTTCGTTTTCATTTTAGTAAACAAATCCCACAACACTACGCCACAGCTCACCGAAATATTTAAAGAGTGTTTGGTACCTAGTTGAGGTATTTCGATACACATGTCAGAAGCAGAAACGACTTCTTGTTGTACACCTTTTACTTCGTTACCAAACACTACCGCATACTTTTGGTTAGTTTCAGGGGTGAAAGTATCTAACATCGTACTATTTTCAGCTTGTTCCACAGATAAGACCTTTACATTTTCGGCTTGTAGTTTTTCAACCAAGTCTATAGTGTTTTCAATATATTCCCAATCTACAGATTCAGTAGCGCCTAAAGCAGTTTTATGAATTTCTTTGTTAGGTGGAGTTGCTGTAATACCACACAAGTAAATTTTTTCAATTAAAAAAGCATCCGAAGTTCTAAAAACAGAACCTACATTATTCAAACTACGGATATTATCCAATACTACAATTATAGGGGTTTTATTAGTTTGTTTAAACTCTTCAACGGTTTTTCTACCTAGTTCGCTGTTTTTTAATTTTCTCATTTTTGTTAGGTAACTTTTTGAGGTCAATAGCTAAAAGCTAATGACTAAAAGCTAATGACTAAAGACTTTTTTCTATCTTCGCAAAACTAACCCAAAAAATCCACAAACTTGGCAAAAACAAAGGCAAAAAAGGTAACTCCATTAATGCAACAGTACAACGGAATTAAAGCAAAATATCCGGATGCGATGTTGTTATTTAGAGTAGGCGATTTTTATGAAACCTTTGGAGAGGATGCGGTAAAGGCATCGGAAGTTTTAGGTATTATTTTAACCAAAAGAGGAAGTGGTAGCGAAAGTGAAACTGCGTTGGCAGGATTTCCGCACCATTCTTTAAATACCTATTTACCTAAGTTAGTAAAATCTGGATTACGTGTTGCTATTTGTGATCAGTTAGAAGATCCAAAAATGACTAAAAAGATTGTAAAACGAGGAGTTACAGAATTAGTGACCCCTGGAGTTGCGTTGAATGATGAGGTGTTACAATCAAAATCAAACAACTTTTTAGCAGCAGTTCATTTTGGGAAAAAGCTATTAGGAGTTTCGTTTTTAGATGTGTCAACTGGAGAATTTCTCATTGCACAAGGAAATGAAGAATACATCGATAAGCTTTTACAAAATTTTACACCTAGTGAAGTTTTGGTTGAAAAGAAACACAAGCAACGATTTTTAGAAGCTTTTACCAATCGTTTTCATACATTTTATTTGGATGATTGGGTGTTTCAAAAAGATTATGGAGATGAATTACTTCGAAATCACTTTAAGGTAAAAACATTAAAAGGATTTGGGGTTGAAGAATTAGAATACGGAATTGTGGCAGGTGGTGCAGCAATGTATTACTTATCGGAAACACAACACAACAAAATAGAACACATACAATCTATTAGCAGAATTGCGGAAGATAATTATGTGTGGATGGATCGCTTTACAGTAAAAAACTTAGAGTTATACGGAGGTAATTCGGTGAACTCGGTTTCGTTACTAGATGTAATTGATAAAACGATTTCTCCAATGGGAGGGCGTTTGTTAAAACGTTGGTTAGCGCTTCCGTTAAAAGATTTAGACCAAATTCAGAAGCGACACGAATTAGTGAAGTTTTTAATTGATGACGATACTTTTTCTGAAACTGTAACCTACCAATTAAAACAAATTTCCGATATCGAACGACTGATATCGAAAGTTGCTACGGGGAAAGTATCTCCAAGAGAGGTTATCTTATTGAAAAATTCGTTAAAAGCAATTCTTCCTATAAAAGAATCCGCAGAAAAAAGCAATAACAAATCAGTTCAGGAAATAGGAAAACAATTGCACGATTGTAAGGTGTTGATTGATAAAATTACAGAGACTGTTTTAGAAGAAGCTCCTGTAAATATTAATAAAGGAAATGCGATTGCAAATGGAGTTTCAGAAGAGTTGGATGAACTGCGAAGTATTTCAAACTCTGGAAAAGAGTATTTAGATACGATGTTAGCTCGTGAAACGGAACGCACAGGAATTCCGAGTTTAAAAATTGCGTTTAATAATGTTTTCGGATACTATATTGAAGTTAGAAATACGCATAAAGATAAAGTTCCTGAAGAATGGATTCGTAAGCAAACCTTAGTGAATGCGGAACGTTACATTACCGAGGAATTAAAAGAATACGAAGCAAAAATTTTAGGAGCAGAAGAAAAAATTCAGCAATTAGAAACTGAGATTTTTGCCAAATTAGTACAATATATTATTGGCTTTGTACAACCTGTACAGCAAAATGCACAAAATGTAGCTAAGATTGATGTGTTGCAATCTTTTGCAACCTTAGCTACCGAGAATAATTATGTACGTCCGTTAATGGATGATAGCACCGATATTGAAATCAAAAATGGTCGCCACCCGGTTATTGAAAAACAATTACCAATAGGTGAAGAATACATAGCGAACGATGTGGTGTTGAACCGTAATCAGCAACAAATTATCATGATTACAGGTCCGAATATGTCGGGTAAATCGGCAATTTTACGTCAAACAGCTTTGATTGTATTATTGGCACAAATGGGAAGTTATGTTCCTGCTCAAAATGCCCGAATAGGTATGGTGGATAAGATTTTTACCAGAGTAGGTGCGAGTGATAATATTTCGATGGGTGAGTCAACATTCATGGTTGAAATGAACGAAACCGCATCGATTTTGAATAATATTTCCGATCGTAGTTTGGTGTTGTTAGATGAAATTGGACGAGGAACGTCTACCTATGATGGAATTTCTATTGCTTGGGCGATTTCAGAATACTTACACGAACATCCATCGAAAGCAAAAACGTTGTTTGCAACACACTATCACGAGTTAAACGAAATGACTTCAACGTTTGAGCGTATCAAGAACTTTAATGTATCGGTTAAAGAATTAGATAATAGCATTATTTTCTTGCGTAAGTTGGTGAAAGGTGGAAGTGATCATAGTTTTGGAATTCACGTGGCAAAATTAGCGGGAATGCCAAGTATGGTAATTCATAGAGCAAACAAAATTCTAAAAGAGTTAGAAGACTCACATTCACACAAAGAGGTTAAAGAAACCTTGAAAGAAGCACAGCACGAAGATATGCAAATGAGCTTTTTTCAGTTAGATGACCCATTGTTAGAAGATATTAGAGAAGAAATTTTGACCACAAATATTGATACCTTAACACCTATTGAAGCCTTAATGAAGCTGAATGAAATAAAACGTATGTTGACGAAAAAGTAAATGTTTTGCAACACGACATTAGCTTTAAACATATAAACAAACTAGCTATGCCTGCCCTAATTGCAGGAGTGGCAGAACCTTTACTTTCTACTACAGATTTAGCCATTGTGGGGAATATTGAATACAATGCTACCGAAAGTATTGCTGCGATTGGTATTGTAGGGGCCTTTTTATCGATGTTAATTTGGGTGTTTGGGCAAACACGCAGTGGAATATCATCTATTGTCTCTCAATATTTAGGTGCTGATAAACTTGATGAAATAAAAAACTTACCAGCACAAGCCATTGTTATTGTGTTAGGAGTAAGTGCGCTTATTTTAGGGTTGAGTTACCCGTTTGCAAAAGAAATTTTTGAATTATACAATGCTTCAGGAACCATTTTAGACTATTCTGTTGAGTATTACAAAATTCGTGTTTTCGGATTCCCGTTTACGCTTTTTACGATTGCTGTTTTTGGTACGTTTAGAGGTTTGCAAAACACTTATTATCCGATGGTAATTGCACTCATTGGAACGTTTATTAATATTGTACTAGATGTTGTTTTAGTGTATGGAGTAGAAGGGTTTGTTCCTGCTATGCATATTCAAGGGGCAGCATATGCAAGTGTTGTAGCACAAGCTACTATGGCAATAATTTCGGGGGTGTTATTAATAAAAAAAACAGATATTCCATTAGGTTTTAGCTTGCCATTTAATGCAGAAATACCAAAATTTATAGTGATGGTATTGAACTTATTTGTGCGAACCATAGCGTTAAATATTGCTTTATATTTTGGTACTTCCTATGCTACTGATTATGGCGACGCTTATATCGCAGCTTATACGATTGGTTTCAATTTATGGCTTATGGGGGCTTTTATGATTGACGGCTATTCTTCCGCAGGAAATATACTATCAGGTAAATTATTAGGAGCAAAAGCATATAAAACCTTAGTCATGTTAGGAAATCGATTAATTACTTACGGATTCCTTTTCGGACTCTTACTCACAGTTATTGGTTTTGTTTTATATGAATTCATAGGAAAAGTATTCACCAAAGAACCAATCGTTTTACAGGAGTTTTACAATACTTTTTGGATTATTTTAATTATGCAGCCTGTATGTTCTATCGCCTTTATTTATGACGGAATGTTTAAAGGGATGGGAGAAATGAAGTATTTGCGAAACATTTTATTATTGGCAACAGGATTGGTGTTTATACCTACCTTATTGTTTTTTGATTCATTAGATTATAAACTGTACGCCATTTGGATTGCTTTTTTCTTATGGATGATTGCTAGAGGAACTCCATTAATTATAAAGTTTAGAAGAAAGTTTTTACCACTTGCTCAAAAAACGTAATTTTGAGCAAACAACAATAAACAAATGACTACAACTAGAGAAAACGGAAGTTTATATACACATATTGAAAATAAGATTGCTACGGTTGAATTTGGGCATCCAGCAAGTAACTCCTTTCCAAGTGTGTTATTAGAACGTTTAGCAAATGAATTTGATAAGCTTTCAATTAATAATGAAGTTTCAGTAATTGTATTAAAATCAGAAGGAGATCGTGCTTTTTGTGCAGGTGCTTCTTTTGATGAGTTGGTAGCGATAGACAATTTAGAAGACGGAAAAGCTTTTTTTTCAGGTTTTGCGAATGTGATTAATGCGATGCGTCGTTGTTCGAAACTAATTATTGGGAGAGTACAAGGAAAAACTGTAGGTGGTGGAGTTGGATTAGCAGCCGCTTGTGACTACGTGTTAGCTACAGAACACGCTTCTATTAAACTTTCTGAATTTACAATAGGTATTGGTCCATTTGTAATTGCACCTGCCGTAGAACGTAAAATAAGCGTAAGTGGGTTAGCAGAATTAACTTTAGATGCTACCAGTTGGAAAAATGCTTATTGGGCTAAAGAAAAAGGGTTGTATGCACGTGTTTTTGAAACGCAAACAGAATTAGATAAAGAGGTTGAAATCTTATCAGAAAAACTTGCTTCCTATAATCCTGAAGCATTAGCTGAAATGAAAAGAGCCTTGTGGATTGGAACGGAACACTGGGAAGAACTATTAATAGAAAGGGCAGAGACATCTGGTAAATTAGTGTTGTCTGATTTTACCAAAAAAGCATTAGAAAAATTTAAGAAATAAGAATGTTTGTAATTCAAAACGGAAAAAGTACCACTGCTTATAAGGCAGGGTATGAAGTAGGACAATGGATAGCACATAACCCTATGTTAGCGGTGTTTACAGGAGCGGTAGTTTCAGTAGGTTTTGTGTGGATTTTAACAAAAGTTGTAAAGCAAATTCGTACTTTTGGCGAATAAAAACAGAATATTATGGGTGGAGATTATTTATTTGCCATTTTAGCTGCAGGAGTTGCTGTAGTGTATTTTTTTAACAAGTACAGAGCAAACAAAAAATTTAAAAGATAATAGAGGTCTTTTTAGTAAGGATAAAATATGAGCAAGATTCGAATTACCAAACAGTTTACTTTTGAAACTGGACATGCATTGTATGGTTATGATGGGAAGTGTAAAAATGTTCACGGACATAGTTACAAGCTTTCGGTTACCGTAATTGGATCTCCAATTACAGATACATCTAATGTGAAGTATGGAATGGTGATTGATTTTGGTGATTTAAAGAAGATTGTAAAAGAAGAAATTGTAGATGTGTTTGATCATGCTACAGTATTTAATAAAAACACACCTCATGTTGAATTGGCACAGGAGTTAAAAGACCGCGGACATCATGTGATTTTAGTTGATTACCAACCAACAAGTGAAATGATGGTGATTGATTTTGCTAAAAAAATACAAGATAGGCTTCCAGAAAAGATTAAGCTACACGCCATTAAGCTACAAGAAACGGATACTAGTTTTGCAGAGTGGTATGCTTCTGATAATTAATATCTAAGATAGAAGTTAATGGATTGAAAGTTAGTTACTTTCCATTGAATTCATTCATAGTATTAGCTAAACCAGCGGTAATAAAAGAAGTAACTGCTTTTACTGAAAAAGGGATGCGTTCAATCATTGCACTTTCTTCTTCTGCACTCCATTTGCCTAAAACGTAATCTACTTGACGACCTTTACTGTATTCAGCTCCTACACCAAAGCGAAAACGAGGATAAGCACCAGTGTTAAACTTATCTTGGATATCTTTTAATCCGTTATGCCCACCAGAACTTCCTTTTCCTTTGATACGAATTTTTCCAAAATCAATGTTTAAGTCATCGGTAATAATTAGTAGGTTTTCTACTTGAATATTTTCTTTTTGCATCCAGTATTTAACCGCTTTACCACTTAAATTCATATAAGTATTAGGTTTTAAAACAATTACTGTTTTACCCTTTATTTTAAGTTTGGCAATATCACCTAATTTTTCAGTTTCGAAAGAACCTTCATGTTCTTTTACAAAAGCATCAGCAATTTTAAAACCTATATTATGGCGTGTGTTGTTATATTTTTCGCCAATATTCCCTAAACCTACAATTAAAAATTTCTTCATCGTATTGTCTTCTATAGCTGTTGATTGTGTTTTTTTAAAAACACATAATTTGTTTATAAAAGCATTAAAAATCATGTGGCAAAAATAAAAAAAGCGCTACACTTGGTAACGCTTTTTATTATTTTGACTACATAAGTCTTATTTTTCTGCTTCTGCTGCTGCTTTTGCCGCGTTACGAGACATACGTACTTGAGCAACTACTGTGTTGTCTGGGTGTAAAATAGTATAGTTATCGTTCTTTAATTTAGTAACGTATAACTTATTACCAATTTCTAACTCTGTAATATCAGCTTCGATAAAATCAGGTAAGTTTGCTGGTAATGCTTTCACTTTTAACTTACGTAAGTTGTGACGTAAAGCACCCCCTACCATAACACCTTTAGAAGATCCAACTAAACGAACTGGGATGTCCATAGTTACAGCTTTGTCTTCAAATAATTGGTAGAAGTCTACGTGTAAAATGCTATCATTTACTGGGTGGAACTGTATGTCTTGTAATACAGCGCTATATGTTACACCATCTAATTCAATCGTAGCAGTAAATACGTCTGGAGTATATACTAATGGCTTGAACGATTTTTCGTCAGCTGAAAAGTGAACAGGCTTGTCTCCTCCGTATAATACGCAAGGAACCTTTCCAGCATTACGTAAGGCTTTTGTTGCTTTTTTACCTACGCTTTCTCTTTGAGATCCTTTGATTGTAATTGATTTCATTACTTTGTTTATTAAATTTATTTACATTAAAAATTGATCGCTAATAGATGTATTGTCTTGAACTTTATGCATCACATCAGCGAATAAAGCGGCGCAAGATACAACTTTTATTTTAGAAATACTCTTTTTTAAAGGAATTGTATCTGAGACTATTAACTCTGTTAACTGTGAATTTTGAATTCTTTCGTAGGCATTTCCTGATAGAATTGGGTGAGTACAGATTGCTCGTACACTTTTGGCACCACGTTCCATCATTAAATCAGCTGCTTTTGTAAGTGTTCCTCCTGTATCAATCATATCATCAACAAGAATTACATTTTTACCTTTTACCTCACCAATTAGCTCCATATGTGCTATTACATTAGCTTTTTGGCGTTGCTTATAGCAAATAACAACATCACTTTCTAGGTATTTAGAATAAGCATAAGCTCTTTTTGAGCCTCCCATATCAGGAGAAGCAATAGTCAGATTATCTAAACCTAAGCTTTTTACATAAGGTAAAAAGATGGTAGAAGCGAATAAATGATCTACTGGTTTTTCAAAGAAACCTTGAATTTGATCAGCATGTAAATCCATGGTCATAATTCTAGTTGCTCCAGCAGTTTCTAATAATTTAGCGACTAATTTAGCTCCAATTGCTACACGAGGTTTATCTTTTCTGTCTTGACGAGCCCAACCAAAATAAGGCATTACAGCGGTAATATGCCTTGCCGATGCACGTTTGGCAGCATCGCACATTAATAACATTTCCATTAAGTTATCAGTAGAAGGAAAGGTTGATCCAACGATGAAAACTCTTCTTCCTCTGATTGATTCTTCAAAAGCTGGTTGGAATTCACCATCACTAAAATGTGTGGTAATTACATTTCCTAGTTTGGTTCCGTAAGCATTGGCAATCTCCTCTGCTAGTTCAATACTTTGTGAACATGCAAAGATTTTTGGGCTTAATTGATTTGTAGCCATTTACAAAAAGATATTTTTAGTTAGTGTTGTTGTTGAGGCAAAAATAAAACTATTTTAAGAGTTTAAAAGATATTTTAAATGAAATATTTTATAGATTTGCACTCACCAAAAGCCAAAGTGGTGGAATTGGTAGACACGTCGGATTCAAAATCCGATGCTCGCAAGGGCGTGTGGGTTCGAGTCCCACCTTTGGTACTTAAAATCAATTATATAGATGTTAGTCAGCATTTTTGTAATTGGTTTTTTTTATGTCTTTTTTGTAATAACAGGTACTTTTAAAGGTACTCTTTTTTTATTTTAAAACTTAGTTTAAATACTTTAACTGTAGTAAATTACCTTCTTCTTGAGCGTTTTATATCTACAATATTAAATATTCCTGTTAAGTCATTCATGTAAACTGTCTGGTCTTCATAGTAGGGATTAAGACTTTTCAGTATTAGTTTACCACTTGAAACATCATGTTCAATAATTCTTTTTACTAAAATACCTTCGGTTTTATGAACAATGATAAAATCCCATTTATGAATGTGTAGTTTACTTGTCCAATACTCATTTCTTACTTCTCTCCCCAAAAGTAAATCGCCCTCTAATATACTTTCTCTTGGGTTATCACACTCCATACTATCTCCAACAACTTCAAATGTAAGATAGTTTCCTTTATATTCTCTATCCACTTCCCATGGGATTTTAGGTAGCTCTTCTATATATTCGTCGTCTTCCCAACCAGATAAAAAACCAGCTCTAGCCCTTTTACTTATTAATGGAACTAATTTAAACTGTCCATATTCTATCCATTTTGCATCAGTACTGTTTACTTCCATTTTACCTGCCTCAGCTATCAACCATGATAAGTTTAAATCTTTATAGACATCTGTAATTGTTACTAAAAAGGTATCAGAGATTGAGCTATTTAATTTGTCAGAATCAAGAAAACCTCTTTTAATACCAGTATCTCTGTAAAATTTAGCTTTACTAATGCCTTTAGTATCAAGATAATGCTTTAATCTTTGTTTTGAAGAAGCGAAAATCATCGTTATAAGTTTTAAATAAGCGAAAATCATCGTTATATTTGCGCTCTGAATTTCGACGAATTTACAAAAAAAAGATATAAATGCGTGGAAATTCGTCATTTAATTAATATATGCTACAAAATAACTTGACATTAACGATGCAGCACTTCGGAAAACTAACAGCTTCCGAAAGAGAGTTGTTTTTGTCTGTTATTATAAATGATAATGTAAAACCAAAAGAAAAGCCTACAAAAAAGAATGAAAAGCATAAATATGATGAAGAATATTTTTATCAATTATTGAAGAAAAAGCATAATGAAGAAGTAAGACAGCGATTAAAAAAACGCAAAAAGCGCAAAGACACCACAGCGATAAGTAAGCACTTATTGTAAGTAGCTCACAACATTAAGGTTGTGGGTTACTTTTTTAAAGCAAAAAACGGTTAGCTGTCACTAACCGTTTAAAAAATTGCTATGAAAAAGAAAAAAATTCTGCAAGGACGCAGAACCTTTTAAGAACCTCGAATATATGAAAAAAAATAATACATCGCTCACAGCGATAGGATTGTACAATCAAAAAGTACATGAGTATTTACAAAACACAACGTTGGATGCGATAACCCAACTAGCTATCAAGCTATTTAAAGACAATGCGCAGCGCAATAAGCTAAACAATACGCAATACAACAAAGCCGTAGAGGAATTTAATACCCAACATGGGTATTTGCTTTTAAAAAAGGGAAAAGAGCATGAAAAAGCGATAAGTAAACACTACAACTATATCAACTATCCTTTTTTAGATAGAAGTGCTATGAAAAGCACGATGGATAACTACCGTCAATATGTACATAGCTACAATCAGCAAGCTATAGAGTACAACAAAGCCATAGCTGAGTACAACAAAACGGTTATAGTTCCTAATACTCCAA
Organism: Tenacibaculum singaporense; assembly: GCF_003867015.1. Classification (NCBI taxonomy): domain Bacteria; kingdom Pseudomonadati; phylum Bacteroidota; class Flavobacteriia; order Flavobacteriales; family Flavobacteriaceae; genus Tenacibaculum; species Tenacibaculum singaporense. Next base: position 505,431 of record NZ_CP032548.1, on the reverse strand, counting down.
CACTAGCCCAACAAGTCGCAGACTTTACAAAGAAACACCGTAGTGAATTTGCTACTATCTACAACAAAAGAGTAGCAAAATTCAATGCGCAAAAAAACGCAAACTATATCGCAAAAAAGCGCAAACCAACCATCAAGTATACCACGGAGCTTTTATTTAATGTCTTGGTAGGCTTTTATATCGCCCAATTAAAACAACGCAATTCATATCTCTTAGAAATGAATCGTCCAACTAGTGTATTAAAAAATGCCTTACCAAAGTTAACGATAGACCACCGCAAACTAGCGACACACACCATCGCAGAGATACCAAGACTTGCTATTTGTAAAAAAACAGCGCAAAACCACATCAAACGCCTTAGAGAAGCCAACATCTTAATCAACTATACATATACCAACCAGTACAAACCCATAACGGTTAATTTTCACCCTGAAATCCTAACAATTTTAGACGGAAATCCACCAAAACCCAAAAGAATTGAAAACCAATTTTTTAAACAGGAGAACTGGAAAGAATTACCTGATAATAATGATACTACTAGAACCTTTTTATTAAAAGAAAAAGAAATAAAAGACTGTGTACATAACACAGGATTCCAAAAGGAAGAATTTACATGTCCTGCGGACGGCTTCTACAAGAACACCACAGTGATAAGTAAGAAAACAACAACTCGCCCGCGCCAAACTTCCGAAGCAGTCAAAGCCCTGTTACCTGATTTTTTAAAACAAGAAAAACCAAGCCAAGGCACAAACAGTCCACTTACGCATAATTTTCTAGCTCGATTGCAAGACGATAGAGAACTAGCGCAAGAACTGGCAAACGGTGTGTATGATAATTACAAAGGATTGCGTTATGACTATTTGCAAAAAATAGAACTCTACGCCAATGTAACAACTGAAGAATTTAAGGCAATTTTACTACAAGATTGTATCAAAACATCTGCAAAATTGTGGAAACAGCACAATGTTTATGTAGGTGAATGGAAAAAAGCCATCAATTACCTAAACAACAAACTATTTACAAACATCACTCAAAAGACAACCCTGATTCAAAAGCTCAAAGAGTACCGTTGGAAACTAGAGTTTGCCCGCAAGTGGTTTATCAAATCACAAGTAACCGCATTGTATCCCTCGTTGTACTTTGATAAAACACGTACCCAAACCCATGAAATAGGCTTTTTCGGCTTGCATAAAGTATGGAAAACCCATGTGAAGTATCAGGAACAAAAGGCAATAGAAAAAGCGCAACGACAAACGCAACAAAACGCAAGAAAGCGCAAAGCGACCTATCAAAAGAAAATTACAACAGCTATCAAGAAATATGAAAAAGGCAATTATACAGCAAAACAGCTATATACCTATGTACAAACCAACCTACCACATAGCTATCTATCAGCATTGCCCTCTATGATACACTATAACAATCAAAACAGAATCTAAAAAATGAGCAAAAAAGAAAATCGATGCCATTGCGGAACAGGACACAAAATCACTTGTCCTAAATGCAGCAAGTTAAAAATGGTTATCCTCTTAAAAAATGGCAACAGTCATTTAAAGTATAAAACAAGCCATACCACCTATGCAAACCCAGTTTGGTATAACCATTTGAGTAAAAATAGTAAAACCATCAACACCTTAATCAATAGCATGTACAAACGATTTCAAAAGTCAAAATACATAGGCGCTACCAATAAGCTTATGTTTTTTGACAATCAGACCAAACAACATATCACGACAATAGTAACCGCATAAAAAGAATAACAAAGCATCAACCAACACAGAAAAAGGGTTTGTAGTATGAGACTGAAACTCTGAAACCCCGAAATACCCATTAAGCTCGCCAGTAAATCAGTCTATCGTTGGGAGATCAGAATTAGATAAAAAATAAGCAATGAACAGTTATCAAAAATGGTGTGAACTCCAAGAAGAAAAGCAGTATTGGAAGACGCAAGAAAAACACAATAAAGCGCAAGGAAACGCAAAAAGAGAACTACAATTAAAAAAAGAACATGAAAATACAACAATCAGCAAATGGTAATATAGTTATCACAGGAACATCAGGAGCGATAGAACATATTTTACCCACAATGTCTATCCATAAGCATCCGAGATACCCTAATGAAGCAATACTAATCACCCACAATACCAATTACAAAGACGAACAACAAGGCATTACCATACTCGCAAGAAATGTAACTAATGTAAACGATACGAGATTTTATGGAAATGCACACAGTCTAAAAAGTATGTTAGAAAACGAATTAGTATTACAAGGAGGAACAACGGAAGTTCCACCCAAAACCAAAGAACAAGACCCGATGTATGTTGCTTACTTACAAGCCAACACTTACGAAAAGCTGTTAAGTTTTGTTAAAGAACATCAAGACAATATCGGAGGAAAAAGATACCATGAAGACGGTAGAATAAGCGAAGAAGAATTTTTTTGTCAGTTTGAAACATTTATCATCCGAGTAACGCTGCGTTACTATTACAAACAAGACAATCAAAGCCTTATTAACTACATTCTAATGTCAGGAAGCACCAATTACGTACACGAACCCAAAAAGGTTTGTGTGTATGATGGCAACAATACCATTACAGGGTATGTCTATGAGAAAGCCTATTAGCAGTAAACACACGAACAATGACCGCTATTTACAGTAAAAAGAAACTATTTGAAAAATACTATTACCTACCAGAGAGAGAAATGCGAGCAACGATTAATGAGATTATCGCAGAGATACGCCATTTACCTTTTGAGGTAGCCAAACATAAAAAAAAACTACGTCCAAGTGAAGTAAGAAGATTTTTAGAAGTATATGATTTGAAATAAATAAAAAAAACTAAAAAAGTATTTATTATTTTTGCGTTTAATCTTAAACGCTATATTGCATATAGAAATACCGATTAATTTCACACATCACTTAATCATACATCTATTAATTTAAAGAAAACTTGATATAGAACATTTCTGGAAGAGAAAATAAACAATAGAACTCTTTAATGTTTAGGAATTAAAAAAGCATACAATATTTTACAAGTTATTTTAATATGCTTGTTAGAAATAAAAAATAAAAAATGATTGAAACCAAGGTTATCATTTCAATTCCCGAAGGGAAGTTAAGAGATTATATTGACGGAACTATTCGAAAGGACACGCCAGAGGAATACGTTAGGCAGACTGTTGAAAAAAGACTAATCAACGAACATAAATATTCAAAAGACCAAGTCAAAATTGAATATGGTGTACAAATGGGGTCAGGTAAAAAACGTGCAGACATTGTAATATTTCCAGAAGATTCGACAGAAGAAGAAATGAAAGACCAAGACAATGTTTGGTTAGTCATTGAATGTAAAAAAGAAGCTGTTAAACCAACAGACAAAAACAACGGAGTTGAACAAATGAAGTCTTACATGGCTGCTTGTGCAAATTGCGAATGGGGAATGTGGACAAATGGAATGCATAAAGAAGTTTGGAGGAAAGTAAAAAATGAGAAAGGCAAATACGTTTACGAAGAATTTAACGACATTCCTTCTGCTGATGGAACAACGGACGAGCAAGAAAGACCAAACCGAAACACGTTAATAAAGGCTTACGAAGACAATTTACTTTTCACTTTTAAAACTTGTCATAACATAATTTACGTGAATGAAGGTTTGCAAAAGCAACCTGCATTTTTTGAGTTTTTAAAAATCATTTTCTGCAAAATACATGACGAGAGAAACTTGCTTGAACCAATAGAATTTTTTACCACTTCAAAAGAACGTAACTACAAAGACGGACAAGCAAGTGTTTACAAACGTATTTCTAAAATATTTGATGAAGTCAAAAAACGTCATGGACAAATATTTGACAAAAATGACGAGATAAAATTGCTTCCAAGAACAGTTACATATTTAGTCGCAGAACTTCAAAAATATGCTCTTTTAACAACAAATATTGACATTAAAGGAAAAGCCTATGAAGAAATTGTTGGAGCAAATTTAAGAGGAGATAGAGGAGAGTTTTTTACACCGAGAAATGTAATGAAAATGGCAGTAGCCATGATAAATCCGAAAGAAACTGAACGTGTTTTGGACAGCAGTTGTGGTACGGGCGGATTTGTCGTTACTGCAATGACTTCTGTAATTGATTCACTACGTGAAAGAATGGAAAACCAATACGGAGAAGAAGAAGGTTGGAGTGCAGATATAAGAAAAGTATTTAACGATAAAATATCTGAAATAGCTGCTGAAAATTATTATGGTTTTGACATTAACCCAGACTTGGTTAAAGCCACTAAAATGAACATGGTAATGAATAATGATGGAAGTGGGAATATTTTACAACTTAATTCATTATTACCACCAGCAGAATGGGAAGAAGAAACCAAAAAGAAGCTAGCTAAAGCATTAGGGATTTCAGCAAGAGATATCCGTAATCATAGAAGTTTAGGACATTTTGATGTCATTGTAACGAACCCTCCTTTTGGCTCAAAAATTCCAATCAAAGACCAACAAATTTTAGAACAGTTTGACATTGCTTACATATGGAACAAAGACGAAGATGGAAATTGGTATAAAACAGACCGACTTCAATCAAGTGTTCCGCCTGAACAGCTTTTTATTGAACGAATTATACAACTTCTAAAAGAAGGAGGAAGAACTGCAATTGTCTTACCTGATTCTATTTTAGGTGCACCAGGACTTGAGTTTATTCGTCATTGGTTGGTTAAGAACACCAAAATTATTGCAAGTGTAGATTTACATGCAGATGCATTCCAACCAAGAAATGGAACACAATGCTCTATCCTATTCCTTCAAAAGAAAACCAAAGAAGAAATTGCCGAAGAAGAAAAATCAAGACAAATAATCGACTACGATATTTTCATGACAATGATTGACCATATTGGTCATGACAAAAGAGGTGGCAAAATTTTTAAACGTGATGAAAAAGGAAATATCGTGATGCTTGAAGTTGAGGAACTTGTAAAAGAAAAAGATGCCGAAGGCAATTTAATTGCACGTAAAGAAATTACACAAGAAAAAATTGTAAATGACCAAACTATCCATGTTGCTGATGTTTTCAGCAGTTGGAAAACAAAACAAGGAATAGCATGGTAGATAAAAGCAATTTAGCATACAAATTTCAAGAAGTTGAAAAGGAAATTGATTACACCTATTTACCTGATAAACTTCAATATACTTCAGTTTCTCTTACAGAAGTCTTTTCTAATAAATTGAGATTAGAAGCAAGTGCATTCAGTATTGCAGCAAGAAATGCAATCGAAAAACTTCAACAATGTAAAAATGGCGTATCTAATTTATATCCAAATCCTGACTTTGTTATAGATGCATTTCATGCACCACGCTTTAAGAGGAATTATATAAAATCAACTGTTCCAAATTCAGTTGGGTTTTTAGGAAGCGCTGAAATGTTAAATATTAAACCTAAAGCAATCAAGTTTCTTCCTAAAGCACAGGCAGTTCAAAAAAACTTGTTTGTAGAAAAAGGAACGGTTTTAATATCGTGTTCAGGAACAATTGGGAAAACAACTTTTGTAAATAAGACTCTCAAAAACTATTCATTCAGTCAACATATCATTCGCTTAATCTGTAAAGAATATTCAGGGTATGTATATGCGTTTTTGAACACCAATGAGGCACAGGCTCAAGTCCAATCTTTAATATATGGTGCTGTAATTCCAGAAATTGAACCACACCATTTGGAAAAAGTAATTATTCCAAATGCACCTGAAAGTCTTAAAAAAGAAATTCATGAGCTAATTGTTGAATCTTTTGATTTGAGAGACCAATCTAACGACCTGATTGATAAAGCAGAACAAATCTTATATAAAGAACTTGATTTAAAACCGATTGAAGAACTAAAAGCAGAGTATTTCGATAATTCTGTAGAATTAAGGAATTACACCACAAAATTGAGTGATTTAAGATTGCGTTTTGATGGTTCATACCACATTCCAATTGTTCAATTGGTAGAGCAAGAAATCAAGAAAAACGCAAAAGAAATATCTTCAATTGGTGAACTTTCTAAAAACATAATTCTTGCAGGTGTATTCAAAAGAACTTATGTAGACAAAGAAAACGGAGTGCCATTTCTTGGCGGACGAGATATAACGCAATTGAATCCGAAAGTTGAAAAATTCCTCTCTAAAGCTGTGCACGAAGCAAGAATCAAAAAGGAATTAGAGGTTTTCGAAAATTACGTCTTGATTTCAGATAGAGGAACAATTGGAAAAGTTCAAATTGTACCAAAACATTGGAATGGTTGGGCAGTAAGTCAGAATATTATAAAAGTCATAGCAAACTCAAATGACCTTGCAGGATATTTATTTTGTTTCCTCAATTCGGATTATGGACAAGTCTTAATCAAAAGAGAAATTTACGGTTCAGTAGTTGACATGATTGACGATAAAAATGTTGACGGAATCCATATTCCACTTTTAAAGAATGAAAGAAAGCAGAATGAAATAAATGACTTGGTTTTAAAAGCAAATGAATTGAGATATGAAGCTCATTTAAAAGAGCAGGAAGCTATAAAAAAAATGGAAGAGATAATAGATAACAAAACTTCTCTACATACAAAAAGATGAGCTAAACTTGACAAAAGCTAGCATAAACTAACTAATTACAGCATAACTTAGCGAAGCCTTTCAAACCCTGAATGCTCACAAAACACTTCAAGTACTTTTGACTCAGCAAAAGAAAAAGAAGTGAATCCCGAGGCAATTAATACCATCTTATACAGACCCATCCAAATAGGAAGTACGTACGACAAGTTACTTCCACATAGCGACTGTAGTAGTGTAAAAATTGCCAACGGAGACACCAAGGTAGCAATTGAAAGTATGGCATTGTGGGCATATAAATACCAACACCACACCCAAAAGCTATCCCAAGAAAAATTTGCAAACCACCCCTTACAAAAATTATGCAAGGAGCTACACAAGTTTTTGTATCAGCATCTACAATACAAGATAGATACTTACGACCAATTATTACGTAGCCCTGCCTGTGCTTGGGCGACTCGCTCACAGGGATTGGATTGCAAAAGTTATAGCATTTTCGCAAGCAGTGTGTTATTAAATTGTGGGGTTACACACTACTTGCGACGTGTTATACAACAAGAGGGCGAGGGCTACAGTCACGTATATGTAATAGTCCCCAAAAACCAACACACATTTGACCTAAACGACGGGTACTATACCATAGACGGCACCTTACAAACATTCAAAGAACAGGACATACACCAATCTGACGATGTACTAATGACACCCAAAACCCAAGGCTTATCAGGAGCTATTGGAGGAGAACTGGTAAAAGGCGTTGGAAAACTAGTGAACTATGCCGTGAGTGAATTCATACAAGAAATGAACTCCTGTAGTGGTTCGTATTACGATGCCTCAGTAGTAGAACTTAAAATCAGACGTGATTTACGAGACAAGTTACAACAAAAAATTACCCAATTAGGCGAAGCCATCACTTTTAGAAACCGTGCAAGGACACAACACCTGTTCAACGAAATATTCAAAGAAGTAGATTTAGGCATTGCCCATTTACGTAACGAAACCGCCTATAGTTCCTATGAACATTGCGACGGAGAAACCCTAGCCCATGCGTTAGCCTTTGCGGAAAAATTAAAAACATTTATCGATAATTTTTTCGAAGAATTTAAAAAGCACGCTCCCTATTTCAAGGTAGAAGAATTTACCAAGTCAGCCAATGTGAACAGTAGAACGCTCTATTTTGTGGTGGAAAACGAGACCAACCCCATCGTAGCTGACTACCGTTTTATTGTGGTACGAAAAGAAATATCCACCTATGGACTAGACCCGATATTTCCATTTGAAGCCAATGCAGCACAATGGTTAGTAAACAACCTAGCCCATTTACAAAAAACCTATAACGACGGACGGGAAAAAAGCTATGAAAAAGAAATAACCCCACTGTTAGACAACGTAAAAGCCTTACGAGCCAAAGCACATTTAGGCGGAGAAATGCTGTATTATTTCGAACAACCCTTACAACGAGAACTCTACAAAGTATGGTTGCGATACGATGCAAACTACACCCAATACCTAAAAGAAGAAGCTCAAAACACACGTACCGCTAATGAATTAGCCCTACGAGACTATCAAGAACGCTTTAATAAAAATGTGGCAGAAGATAAGCAAGCCAAAAAGCGCAAACGCTTAAAAATCCAAGTAGGTATTGGCGCAGCAGCCTCCGCCTTGCTCGTATTGTTTTTACAAAAAAAATAAAAAGTTATGAATGAAGAATTTGACACCATAGGCACGCATGTTCCGTATGGGCTGTATGGTTGGTTCGACGGCTTTTGTCCCTCCAATGGAATTGCCAGTCGATTGAACAACCAAGCCAAAGGCGTATGGGCGCAAAAATCCGAATGGGACAACAAGTACAAGGCACTCCAAAACGGACGACAAGCCGCCGAATGGGAAAGCCTTAAAAAAGAAGTACGGCGCTTAGAACAAGCCATAAAAGCCGAACAGCAACAATTAGCCCAAGAAGAAGGCATCGCTGATGCGTTAGGCTTAGGCGCTTGGTGTAACGGGGCAGTCTCCAAAAGAAAAAAAGCCGAAGAAAGTTTGCGCAATGCAGAAAAGTCCCTAGGACACATCAAAGGCGCTTTTCAAACCTTGGAACGTCAACAGACCCAAGGTATCAAAGAAGCCAATGCAGTGATTAAAGCAAACCAACAAAAGCTCAATGCCATTAAACAAAGCATTGTCCAAGTCAAGCAAAAAATTGCAAAGTACAAAGCAGAAAGAGACCATGAAAAAGCCCAAGCCGTTAATGCGACACCCGCAGAGGTCAGCAACGCCAACAAGAAACGCATTGCAGGAATCGCCAAAGAAAACGCACCATTGATACTAGGAGGTATTGTACTGTTAGGCGCAGTCGTCTATCTCAATAAAAAAAGTCCAACCCACAAAACGGTGAAGTCCGTAAGTGTATAAAACTAAGAATGATGAATTTGTTACAAACACACCTATTGCTTGCCGAACAAGAAGAAGCTTTAGAGAGTCAGGCACTTTCTAAACCACAAGCAAGCGGACTTCATGGATTTTGGGACGGAGCAAATCTAATGGGAATAATCAATACCGTTGGCGGAACATGGTCGCAAATAGAACAAGCCCGAAACGGAAAACCAGTCTATGTACAACAAGCCAATGGAGAAACCAAGGACATTGCCCCGATGCTAATTGCCAAGTTAGAACAACAAGCACAAGCACAGCAAACCTCGGTAGACAACTTGGTAAAAATGATGCAGCTACAATTACAAACGCAACAAGCCCCTAAAAAAGACAACACGCTGTTGTATATAGGAGTTGGAGCAGGCATACTCGTATTGTTAGGAGGCATGTACGTAATGACACAAAAAAAATAAACGATGAGAAAAGAATCAATAGAAAACTCGGTAGTCAGTTTGCTAAGTATGAGTGCAGGCGCAATGCTTTCACGTGTAACCGCTAAAAAGCTACCGATGCAAAACACCAAGCTAAAAAAAGGCATGTTAGCCTTGGCAGGTGTCCTAGGCGCAGCCTATTTGGACAGGAAAACCACAGGCAAAGCCATTGCACAAGACATGGCGATGGGAACAGCCGTCACCCAAACAGGCGAACTCGTCAAAGAACTGTTGGATGAAAAGTTGCAAAACAACCCGCTATTACATTCCGCTTTAGGATCTCCTTATGACAATTGGAACGAACCCTTTGCACTAGATAGCACCGACTTTTTATCAAGTTACACCAGTCCCAACTACGATGGAATTTCCGAAGACATTTCCTACGAAACCGTAGAAGATTTTAATAGTTAAAGAACAAAAAAGAGAAAAGAAAAAGATGAATTTTTTAAGAAACGAAGAACCTTATTTACGAGTAACCGAGTATTTAAAATACAAGAACTCCAAACGCAAAGAAAACGAAAAGTGGAACATCAGTGCGATGAAGCCCATGCCAAGCTTTTTATACGCCAACAAAAAAGTAGATGTAGGCGGTACAGTGTCCCTGTTAACAGGTTCGTCAGTAGCCAAAAGAGGCGTGACCAATTTTGACGGAAACTCCCTAGTCAAAGGACGTGTCTTTGTAGCCAATGGCATTACGTTTAAATGTGCCATTGACGATGCCAGCAAGCCAGAGCAAGACATTGCCTATAGCATTGCTAAAGTTCCAAATACCTTAATGCAATCGATGGTTGTAGTCAAGCAAAAAAACGAAATCCTAATTGAATTACCGATTTGTGACATTTTAGGCGCTACCGAAAGCGGTAACCACTATTTCAAATTAGGCTCATTTGCCCTGTTGGAAGACGACACCATTACCGAAATTGAAATCCAATACCCAGAAGGTGCAAAAATCACGTTAGAAGACGGAAAAGCCCTGTTCGCTTCTGCACGCTTATCAGGATTTGCGACCTATCAAAAACGCTAAGCTCATTTTTATAACCACACTTTGCGCTAAGACAGGCGCAAAGTGTTACCACAAGTACCGAAGATGAAAAAGATATACAAACGCATAAAAATCAACAAAGACCTTTTAAAGACCAATCTTCCCCCTGAAGAACTCTTACAAAATGAGGTCAGCGACACCATTCCCACAGGAAAAGTAATCGGAGTGTATTTTATCTCCTATATGCCCCCTATGGACACAGGTATGCGCACAGGAGAAACGATGTCGAGATTAGTTCCTTTCGGAATTTCTCAAACAGACATTACCCTCAAAGACAGCAGAGGACATTTGCTGACTGAGACCACGGACATCAAAGACTATGAACACAAAAGCGGAGGCTATAACGAGGGCTTTAAAGAACTTGACTTTGAAAGCAAAAACGAACGTGTAACTATCAGTTGGGAAACCCTAGGAAACAGACCTATTTGTGGCGAGTTCATTTTTGAGATAGAAGCCCCTAACCCGTGCTAAGAATGAAGACCATATACCACAGCGAACAGTTTACCGATGATTTTGAGATAAACTTTTCCGAGAAGAACGATTGCAAAGGCGTTGTAAAGCTTGAAATACACCCACACGAGCTAAGTGTCCCTTTGCTTATCAAAGACGGTTCAGGACAGCGAATCACTGCCCAAGCCCCCTTTGTAATAAACACCAATCATCCAATTGTAGACGGCTTGATACGCTTTGAATTTTCAGAATACCCAGCACTCACAGCCGTACAAACAACACCCTTTAAAAAAGCCATAGTAAGGTATTTATATTGTGAATAATCAATTATCGAACATCGTAGAAAACCACCTGCAAGGAGGAAGCAATCATGTCATCAAGGTATCGAGTAACGGCGTAAAACTTGTCAAGTCAGCTTCGGCACAGAAGTACGCCTTTACCTTAGAGGACATAGAAAGCAAATACGGTTCGATAGCCCAATTTTTACAAGCCTTACCCGAAAAAGGATTTAGCGGAGCGGTGGTCTTTACCTTACAAAAAACCTATACCAAGGATGGAAAAACCACCTATCACACGCTACAAACACTCACAGAAAAATTAACCCAAGATATGAATGCTACCGACCCCACTACTGCCTTTTTAGGAGCGCCAGAGCTGATGGCAAAGATGGTACAAGCAGAACGTTCGGCAGACTATAAAGAACAAGTACAAGAGCTAAAAGAAACCGTCAAAGACCTGCGTTCTCGAAACCGAGTATTAGAAGAAACCAACAGCTCACTCACCATTAAGTTGGAGACGGCAAAAGAACGAGAAGAACTCAGAGTCGAGCGAGAACTGCTGAAGAAAAAAAGCTTTTTAGAAACGCCTGCCTTTGAAAAGACCATGGAAACTTTGGGGGGGATGCTTCCTAAAATCTTAGAAGCTTCAGGAGGTAATGCCGTAGGACACCCGAGCCAGTTAGCAAGTCCGAATGTTTCGCCCATACAAAAAGCCTTTGTACAAAAGCTTCCCACTGCCACCGACGAACAAGTGATGTTTTTTAACTATTTGCTTGACAACTGGCAAGAAGATTTAATCACACAAGTAGCACAGATTATCGAACAACAACAAGAGCACCATGAAGATACAAACTAAAAAAGAAGCCATTGCCCAATTAGAAAAATTACCAGAAAAAGTATTGATACGACTAGCAGAACTATCCAGTCATAAAGAAGCACAAAGCTACTTTGCATGCCCGATAAAATACGGCGCAGTCAAGAGCTTTTTAAGGTAGAAAGCAACAACAAGATACAGGAGAAAAAAAAAGCGATGAAAAAGAAAACAAGTGTATCAAAAGTTGCCACCCGAAACAACGCTAAAAAAGCCGTTAGCAAAGCCAACGAAGCCAGTGCCTTTTTACTAGCCAACAAACCGCTACTGCTAGTAGCAGGCGGAAGTGTCGTAGCGTATTTCCTATACAAAAGGCTCAAACAATCAGCCGATGCGGTAACCGAAGTCTTTCAAGACGTAGCAAACGACCATATCGAAGCAGACCTACATATCAATACAGGAAAGCTAAGTATAGACAAAGAACAAGCGAAGATTTTAGCCAAGTCCTTACTAGATGCTTTTAACGACACCGCTTTTGGACTTCCTGCCACCGATGAAGCCAAAGTACAACAAGTCTTTGACAAACTACAAACAGGCGATGACTTTAGGCTCGTGTATAAAACCTTTGGTAGAAGAAAACGGATGGGAGGCAAAACCCCAACGGTATGGCTCGATAAAAAGCTTGCGGACGATTACGATTTAATCTACTGGCTTAAAGCAGAGATTTCAGAGACGTGGGACAGGCAATTATACCACCAAATCAAACAACTAGTACAAAGCGCAGACATGCCCTTTTAAACAAAAAAAATGAAAAAGAACAATGGAAGCAAGTTTACCAATTTACGGGTTGGCATGTCCCGACACCCAACAAGCCCAAGAAGAATTTGACACGAAAAAAAATTGCGGATGTACGATGAATACAACAGCACAACAATTAATCAGCGGAATCATTATCAACGGAAGCACAGGAAAACCCTTTGAAGCAGGGCTTGTCAATGTGTACAATACCCAAACCAAAAAAGGAACAACACCCGATGCAAACGGAGCATTTCAATTGTATGCCAGTCCTACCGATGTGATACACATTTCCTTTGTGGGCTATGATACCCTACAAATAGCAGCCTCAAAACTACCTGCCACCATCACGTTGCAGGAAAGCTCGGAACTACTATCAGAAGTAGTGATAACCGCTAATAAGAAAGGAGATAACAATTATATCTATGCCAGTATGGGACTGTTAGGCTTACTGTTTATGTATGCCATTGCCAAGGATAAGAAAAAGAATAAAACGACGACCTAATGGAGTTTATACTCATGCACTGGGAAAAAATCACAGGTATTTTAGGGCTAGTTTTTTCCTTTTTCGCAGGCTTTAAAATGCGGAAGATACGCCACCAAGAAGCCAAGAACCTAGCCCTAGAAAGACGTTACAAAGCCGATTTACAAAAGCTAGAGAATTACAAACGAGCCTTTGACATCAATGCAGAAATGATAGAAAGCATTAAAAGTGATTTTATGGCTCGTATCGGTTCACTACATCAGTATATCGAACAATTGGAACACATGAATACAAAGCTACACAGCATTGTAGCCAAGCAACAACAAGAACTCGACAAATACATTACAAAATATGGAAAAGACATTTAAAATACTCAGTATTGTTTTATTACTACTGATTACAGCGTGTGGGACAACCAAACACAGTAAGACCCACACTTTAGAAACCCAAGTGGATAGTGTTTATGTACAAAAAGACAGTGTACAGAGCATCACTATCAATAGCGCTATTCAAGACAAAATATTTATAAAGGTTGCCACTGGAGATACCCTACTAGACAGCCTAGTTAATCAAAAATTACAACACTTTGCCAGTAGCAAACAAAGCGGTACAAACAGTTATAGCATTCGCTACGATACCCAAGCCCAAGGATTTGAGATACGCAGTACCATAGGCGCTACCAAGGAGGTTGTAACCAAACAGCGGGATAGTACATCAACGAGCCAGTACAAAAAGCACAAACAAGAGGTAAAAGAGCAAGCAACAACACACCGATTGCCCTTGTGGGTTTGGGTACTGCTCTTAGTCCTTGCAGGCATGGTCTATGGAATCGTCAAAACAACTTAAAACCACGAATGAACACAAGAAAGCTATGGGTCGTTGGAGCAGGCATAGGCTTAATAACCCTAACCGCTTTTATCAGCCAAAAGAAAGCCCAACTGACCCGTATAATAGAACAATTACAGTTTCGTGTTTCAGGAATTAGAAATGTGCAGCTCTCATGGCAATACATCGCCTTAGAACTAGACATACAGCTACGAAATCCAACGAAAGAACATTTGAATATCAATACAGGATTTATAAGTGCAAAAGAGCTACGAGTGTATGAAAAGAAGACAGGGAAGCAATTAGCCTTTACCAAGCTGAATACCCACAAAATTAGCATTCCTAGTGGCGGTATGTACCAGTTACCACCCACGCACATTACCCTGCCTGTACTCACTGTAGGACAGTTGGTTTTTGAGGAGCTTCAAAAAAAGCAACAGGACTTTATAAAGGCGTTGCGTTTTGAACTGGACGTAGCCAGTTTAGGAAACACACGAACCGTACAATTTTAAAAAAGAAAAAAGAAAATGGCAAGCTATGAACTATTCAAACCCTCTTTAGAACAAGCAGAGGGCGGGTATCAAAACCTAAAAAACGACAAAGGAAACTACAACTCAAAAAAAGAACGAGTTGGAACCAATCACGGAATTTCCGCTAAATTCTATGAAAAGATACTAGGCAGACCTCCGAGCATCAACGATATGAAAAGCCTTACCAAAGTAGAAGCTCACATCCTTTTTAAAAATGAGTTTTGGGACAAAATGCAAGCCGATAGCATCCGTAGTCAGGCAGTGGCAGAAATGATAGTCGACCATGCGATAAACGCCAATCCAAGAGTAACCGCAGGTATCGTGCAACGCTCTTTAAACCGATACTTTGGCAAAAACCTACAGGTAGATTATGTCATAGGATCTAATACTGTTAAAGCCATTAACTCGGTAGATGCCAAACAGCTTTTTGAGCGTATAGGAAAAGAACGTCTCGCCTATTACAAACGCTTAAAAGACTACCAATACTTTGCAACGAGCTGGACAGGAAGAGTGTTTGCACTAGCTCATAAGTTTGGTGTTGACCTCAAAAAAAAAAGGCAACAACGTTGCTGGTAAGTATTACTAGTATAGCCCTTATCAGCTATGTGATATATACAAAAGCTAAAAAGAAAAAGAAAAAATAAGATGAATACCATACAAAAATTTCAAGCCTTAGACGGCAAGGAAGTCAGCCGAAGTACTTTAGAAAGATTAGTAACACAGGCAAAAAAAGAAAACAATACGGAGGTTATTTATAGGGTCTCAAAAATCTTAAACGACCACCCTAAATACACGACGTTTAACATCTCAGTCAAACGATATGCCACAGGACTGAATGCACCAAGGCATACAGGAGCATACAAAGAAGCCTTAACCAGTTGCGGACGTTTGCGCAAAGGATGGCGTTTTATCAAAGGACGTGTAGTCAAAGCAAGCGCCAAAGTACCCAAACCTACTCGAAAAGGATTGGCAGCCCCAAAAAGAAAAGAGGGATTGACCGCTAGTGGACGTTTGAAAAAAGGCTATAAATATGCAAAGGGAGGTAAGATTGTAAAAGCTACCTCAAAAAAAAAAAGTGCTGTAGCGCCTGCCACTAAACCCCAACAACCTGCTGAAAATATCCCCTTAGAATTTTTAGCAGGTTTAGACTTCATTCAGGAAGAAGACACCAATACCACAGGACTGAATGCCCCTGTAAGCCCCGACCAAATCTATCAGATGATTACGGATAAACTTATCAGTGCTATCAAGAGCGCTAAAGGAACACCAAAGTTGGGATGGGATGATACCTTTTTAGAAAAAGGCGGGTATCTATCACCTGTGAGCTTTGCCTCTAAAAAAGCCTATAGAGGTATCAATATCATACTGCTAAAAAAAGGCAATCCTTTTGGAGCGTATAAAAACCCTTATTTCTTAACCTTTAAACAAATACAAGAAGCAAAAGGGAAACTCAAAAAAGGCGCTAAAGGGTTAGAAGTAATCTACTTTACCCGCCTGTATAAATTTTCAGATGCTCAAAAAGGACTCGAATACGCCACCTATAACAAACAAAAAATGCAAGACTTTTTACAATCGAAAGGCTATGATACGAGTCATTTTGATTTTCTCGTACAGACTATTCCTATCTTAAAATACTATACGGTTTTCAACGGAGCAGATATTGAGGGCATTGATTTTGGATTGAATAAACTAACCGCTTTGGAAAAAGCACGTTTAGGTTTTGTTTCACCAAGTGCCCCTCATAATACAGAAGAAAAGAACCCGATAGCAGAACTTATCATTCAACACTTTCCGAAAGACAGTGCGAAGATAGTACACGGATTTAAAGGAGCGAGTTACAACCCCACTCAGGACAAAGTAAAAATGCCCAAGTACGAAGCCTTTTATCAAAGTGTTGACTACTACAGTACGCTATTCCACGAAATGATACACAGTACAGGACACCCAAGCCGATTGAACCGTCCTTTTGGAAAACGTTTTGGTGATGTGGTGTATGCCAAGGAAGAACTCATAGCAGAATTTGGAGCGGTGTTTTTATCCGCACAAGCAGGAATTTTATGGAAGACACAAGCAAACCATGCGGACTACCTAAAAAACTGGCAATTGGCGTTACAATTTATGCAAGAAGATACAAAGCTTTTAATGCGTGCAGCTAGTGAGGCACAAAAAGCAGTGGATTACCTCTTACAAGTAGACACTAACAAAGAACCCAAGTTTTACAAAGCACTGGTAAAAACCAGTCAAAAAGCAAGCTCAAAACCAACGAAAACACCTGCTTTAAACAGATCCATCAAAAGAGTGTCAAAGCCTCAATCCAATAACAATATACCAGGGAATCTCAATACAAACTCGGTAGCCTACAAACGAAAGCAACTACGACATAGAACCTTTGAGTATTACCAAATTGAAGATGTTGTATTGGCAAGCTTTTTAGGAAAGCTAGAGATAAAAACCAAAGAAAGTTTGGTGATTACCCTAGCAGGGAAACGAGGTTCAAGTAAAACACACTTTGCCTTTAAGTTTATCAATGTACTAGCTCAAAAATACAAGGTAGGTCATGCTTCTATGGAAGAACACCCTGAAAGTGCGTTGTATTGGGACAAAGCGGATATGTATTTTAACGAAGTAGCAGAACGAAACTTGTCCAATCCTGATATTGAAAACCTAGACCAATTAGACAAGCTGATTAGAGAAAACGATGTGATTGTGATTGATAGTTTTGCTAAATTAAAGGAACTGGATAGCAAGTTTGAAATTGACAAAGACTTACGAAAGAAGTACGACGGAAAGTTGTTTTTTATCATCTTTCAACAAACCGCAGATGGTAAAATGCGTGGTGGTGCTAAAAGTGGCTTTGATGGGGATTGTATTTTCTTTACCGAGAAAACAAATCATTATAAAACCAACTTTATTTATACGGATAAAAACCGTTACCAAGATAAACCACTCGATGAGTTGAAATACAATATTTATTCAGGGAAACTCGACCCGATTGTGTCTGAAGAAGTGGTTACAGAAAATCTAATGCCAAAAGAGGTGGAGTTTTAAAAATATTCCGCAAGATGATTTACAGTTGTTTTGCGGGATTTTTTTGTACTAAGAGTTAATAAAATAAAACCTTACTTTTGTTTTTATGGATATAAAATTGACAGAAGCGGAAAAAATAAAAATTCTAAATTCAGATGATATTTACGGAATCATGCAAAAGGTATTACTCCGTGAAAGTAAGATAGACCAAAACAGAGAACATTTTTGGATTATTGGGTTGGAAAACAACAACCGTATTCTTTTTATAGAACTGATAAGTTTAGGGACAGTTAATGCAACGTTGGTAGAACCTATGGAGGTCTTTAGTCTTGCCCTACAAAAAAGAGCTGTAAAAATTGTGTTATGTCATAACCACCCAAGTGGAGAGTTAACGCCATCGGATAATGATAAGAATTTAACCGATAGATTGATACAAGTAGGTATTATAGTAAACACCCACGTGATAGACCATTTAATTATCTCTGATAAGAGTTATATGAGTTTTAAAAACATAGGTCTTTTAGAGGAATTAGAAAAAAGCAAAAGATATGTTCCTAAATATGTTTTAGAAGAACAGATAAAAAAGGAAATGTCAAAAATAATTGAAAAGAATAGAAATATTGAAATAGCTAAACAGTTAAAAAGAAAAGGAGTTGATAATGAAACGATTATTTTTGCTACTGGTTTAACCATTGAAGAAGTGAAAAAATTACGAGTGAAACGAATGTAAATATGTATTCATCAAGTTCTATTTAAAACTTGTCTGAACTGATAGAAGAAACGCTCTATTAGACGTAAATCTTCAGTAATGATTTCTGCTGTTCCACGCATTTCGTGTTTAAATACTATAGTTTTATCATAAGAAGTAACTAACTTTTTAGGAAGTAGCACATCTACCGTATAAAAACCCTCTTTATCAGGAATCATAGAAATATTATTGACTGTTCCTTTTAAAACGCCAAACTCATAATCAGGGTAGTTTTGCAATTTTACATTTACTCGTTGTCCAATTGTTATTTTTCCAGAGTTCTGAGAAGGAGTTTTTAATTTAGCTATATAGGCTGAATATTTAGAAGGAATAATAGTAAAAACCAAATCTCCTTGTGTTACCGTTTGATTTTCATTCCAATAATTCAAAAAAGATACCGTTCCATTTATTTTAGATATAAAAGCATATTGTAACTCCCAATCTTTAATAGCTTTCTTTAATAAATTAAAAGATTGAATAGTATTTTTTAATAAGGTCATTTCTTCACGAATACGAGTGATTTCAGTTCCTTTAGAGGTTTTATTACTGTTGGCAATTGCTTCACGTAATTGAGAGATTGAAGAACTCATGTTTTGATAATTGCGCTCTGCTTGTAAATAATCTAATTGTTTAGTTTCATAATCTTTTGCAGAAATTACACCTTTTTCAAATAAAGATTGACTTCTATCTAAGTCTTTCTTTTTAAAACCTAATTCAGCTTTGTTTATTTTTTTTTGAGATTTAAGGTTTTGTAGTCTTCTTCTTAGTTCAGATGTAGTAATGCTGTTAGCAATTGCTTCATTTGAGTAGGGTTGCAACTGCTTGTTTAAAATGTATTGTATATAGCTATTCTCAAAATTAGCATAGGCATTTTCTATATCTCCAAGAAATAAAAGAGGCATTTTTTCAAGAGGATAAGAAAAGCTATCCTTTTTCAAGGTAATAGTATCTAAAATAGACTTCAGAAAAAACACATCTTCATAATTAGCTGTATTTTCGATAAGAGCAATAGGGCTACCCTCTGTGATTTGCTGATTGTCTTTTACTAAAATAGTATCTATTTTCCCTGTAACTCTAGCAAATGCTTTTTGAGGAGGAATTTTTGTAGTTATAGTAGCCTCTGAAGTGATAATATCTGGATACTTGATAAACCAAGATAAAAGTAACAGCATTAAAATTAAGACTAAAAATAAAGAGTTTCCCCAACGAATCATCCAATGAGGTACTTTAGTAAGTATTTCTTGTACTTCTTCACTTCGTAATTCTATATTATCTAAATGATTATTTTCTGGCATTTTATTTTCCTAATTCTAATTGGTTTTTTACCAAATGATAGTAATTTCCTTTTTCCTGAATTAAAGTATCATGATTTCCAACTTCTGCAATTTTTCCTTTATCTAAGACAACAATTTGATGTGCATTTTTCACAGTACTTAGTCTGTGTGCAATAACAACTACTGTTTTATTATTGAAAAATGTATTGAGTTTTTCCATGATGACTTTTTCATTGTTGGCATCCAAAGCAGAAGTTGCTTCATCAAAAAATAAAAAGTTAGGGTTTTTATAGACTGCTCTAGCAATAAATAAACGTTGTTTTTGACCCGTACTTAATCCAATACCTTCATTTCCAATTTTTGTATTATATGATAATGGTAACTCTTCAATAAACTCCTGAATATTAGCGACATCAACGGCATGAGCTAACTTCTTTTTATCAATGTAATCATCACCAATTGCAATGTTATTAGCAATAGTGTCATTAAAAATATATCCTTCTTGCATAACAACTCCGCATTCACCTCTCCATTTTTTCTGAGATATATTTTTAAAATCGTGTTTTCCTAGTTTTATTTCTCCAGAGTCAGGATTATAAAACTTTAATAATAATTTCATTAGGGTAGTCTTACCACTTCCACTAACCCCTACAATGGCAGTGATTTTATTTGTAGGAATATGTAAGTTTATTTTTTTGAGCACTTTTTTTTGAGTGCCAATGTATCTAAAAGAAACTTTTTTTAGGTCTAAGTTTAAGCTTGTATTAAAGTCTGTGATGAGTTCTTTATTAAGTGGCTCTTCATCTTCTTTCTCATGGATTTCTGATAAACGTTCTAAAGAAATTTTGGCATCCTGAATTTCACGCATAAAATCAATTAGTTGTGAAATAGGGGAGTTTAATTGTCCTACAATGTAGCTAATGGCTAGCATCATACCTAAAGTAATTTCTCCATCAATAACCAATTTAGCTGATAAGATTGTTATCAGAATGTTTTTTAATTCATTAATGAAATCTGAACCAACATTTTGGTATTGTTCTAGCGCAAGACCTTCAACTGAGACTTTAAATAGTCTAGCTTGTAAATACTCCCAAGACCAGCGTTTTTTCTTTTCAGCATTGTGTAGTTTTATTTCTTGCATTCCATTTACAAGTTCTATAACTTTACTTTGTTCCTCACTAAGTTCAGAAAAACGTTTGTAGTCTAAAGTTTTTCTTTTTTTTAAAAAAAGAGTAATCCATAAAAAGTAAAAGAAACTACCAACTAGAAATATTGCAAAAATTTGGATATTGTAATAAGCTAATACAAAGCTAAATACAAGTAGGTTTACTGTTGAAAATAAAACGTTTAAAGAAGATGTTGTTAAAATCCTTTCAATTCGCTCATGGTCGCTAATACGTTGTAAAATATCTCCTGTCATTCTAGTGTCGAAAAAAGAAATAGGGAGATTCATTAGCTTAATAAAAAAGTCTGAAATTAACGAGATATTTATACGAGAACTTAAATGTAATAATATCCAACTCCTTACAACTTCAATAGCAGTTCTACCAAAAAATAGAGCTAATTGAGCGAATAGAATTAAATAAATAAAATGAATATCTTGGTTTTTAATGCCTACATCAACAATACTTTGGGTTAAGAAAGGGAAAATTAATTGCAATAAACTACCAGCTAATAAACCTATAGCTAACTGCACTAAAAATTTCTTATAAGGAAATAAATATTTTGCAAGAAAAGAAATACCTAGCCTTTCTTTATTATTATTGAAATCAACATCGTAAAATTTTGGAGTTGGTTCTAATAATAAAGCTATTCCCTCTCTAGTAGTCTCTTTAGCATTATTACCTATCCAAAACTTCAAAAATTCCTCTTTAGAATATGTTATTAAACCATAAGAAGGGTCTGATATATGAAATAAAGTTCCTTTGTTAGATATTTTATATAAGACCACAAAATGTTCTTTATTCCAATGTAAAATACAAGGTAAGGGAGCTTCAAGTAGTTTTTTCAAGGTTAGTTTTACACCTAATGACTTAAACCCTATTTTTTCTGAAGCACTGCTAATTCCTAAAAGAGTACTACCATCCCTCGTTGTTTCACTTAATCTACGTATGTGTTGAACTGGAATGTTTTTTTTATAAAATTTCGAAATTATTCTAATACAAGTAGGACCGCAGTCTTTTTCTTCTGCTTGCTTATATACAGGAAACTTACTCAATTGATTATTTAGATTATTTCAGTTAGACCATAATTTTCAATAGCCACTTTTTTTAGTTGGTTTTCACTCCATTTTTCCCACTTATTAGTGTATGGGTTATAACCACATTTTATAGGCTTTGAAAAGTTATCTTTAGAGTCTTCTATATATGCTCTACAATCTGTACAGACATACCTAAACTCACAATCTTT
The DNA here is from genome assembly GCF_003867015.1 of Tenacibaculum singaporense. Lineage (NCBI taxonomy): Bacteria > Pseudomonadati > Bacteroidota > Flavobacteriia > Flavobacteriales > Flavobacteriaceae > Tenacibaculum > Tenacibaculum singaporense. The sequence continues at coordinate 483,332 of NZ_CP032548.1, read as the reverse complement.
ACAGATGCTGATTTGATCTTTCTTTATAGACCAAATTTGTCTAAACTTTTCACTCTCTACAACTTTTTTTAAAGTGGTATTTTTAATGCTACCATAATCGTTTGTCATAGATGGGCAATTTTTAATTAAACCTTCTTTATCTACAGAAACTTTCCTATTTAAGCAAGAGTTATAGTTTTTAGACTCGGTAAAGGTTTTTAGGTTAATAGAAAAGTATTTTGGAGATATTATTCCACAATGTAATTCTGAGTTTACTTTTTGTTTAGTGTATATTAAATATTTATTTCCTAAGTCTATTATGTCTTCAAAAGTTGAAGAATGCACAACACACTGATTTACCCTAGGATAGCTAGATATAATATCTATAAGCCTATCTTTATTAGTCCATTCAGAAACTTCTAAATAAACCTCTACAGAAGCAATAATAGACTCTTTCTCTTTGAGGTAGCTTAAAATTGAAGTTAGTTTTTCTTTCTCAATTTTTGAAAAAAAGCGTATTTGGATAGATTTACACTTTAACTCATCAAGTTGATTTAATACATTTATTATGTCATAACTTGATTTTGAATGATAATCGATTATAGCATTTGAGATTTCATGTGGGTAGTCCCAATCCATGTTCAACTTAGGAAACCTTTCAGGGTGCTCAGTAAAAAACACACAGTCTTTTTCTTCAAGAAATTGAAAATAACTATCTATTATATCGTCATATTTGTTATTATACGCCTTTTTAATATCTTCAACTGTCTTTCCTAAATGATTTTCTAATAATTCATATAAACTATTAGGGATGTAATGCATTTGTTGTAATTGCAAATCACATATAACAGAGCGTGAAGCTCCTTTAACTAAAATACAATTACTATATAAGGCTGTCTTTTTAGTCAAAATCAATTATTTTTGAAATTGGAGAAAAATGTTTTTCTGAAGTGAGAATTTTTCCATTATACAAACTAATTTCTATTCCTTGTGAGCTTTCACTATTTTCAGATGTTATTACTTTTTGTTCAAAAGTAAAATGAGTTAAAAGTTGATAGTTTACAGGAAGACTTTCTAATTCTTTTTTCAAAAAACCTTTATAAAAAGGAAGTTCATTTATTTTCATATTAATTCTTTTGCTATTTCTCTTTCAATATAATAATTACAAGGTGTAGAAACCATACCAAATTGACCATTAGGGTTGACTTCTAAAAAATAGAAATCATTATTTCTATCTACTAACATATCAATAGACCCGGTATCTAAGCCCATATTAACCATGAATTTATTTAACTTTTCCTCTATGCTCTTAGGTAATTGGTAAGGAACAGTCCTATTCGGTTTGGAATCATCATACTTTCTAACATCTATTTTTGTTTGCAAGTTATTTTGTGAGAAAATAGCCATAGAATAAAATTTTTCTTTTAAATAAAAAATTCTTAGTTCATATAATTTTTCTATACTTTCTTGAAACAAACTTGGAAAAAAAGTATCTGGTAATGATTGGATAAATTCACTAGATACTAACTCTGTATATCCTTCTAATGAAATATTATCGAAAGTAAATGATGGTGAGGCACTAATCCCTTTCGTTATAAGATTGTTATCACAATTTTTCTTGCGTAAAAGTAGGTCTTCTTTAGAAGAAGTAATAAAGGTTTTAGGGATTCTCAAGCCTACCTTTTGGGCATGTTTTAACTGTGCAAGCTTTTGGTCTTTAACTTGGTATGAACCTAAAGATTTTACTTTATTATTAACGAAGATTTGAGTAAAAAAACGGATAATTTCATTCCACTCACTATCTAGGTGACTATAAATTAAGTATTCTAAATCTTTATTGTTATTGTTAATTGAATAGTCGTTGGCAAGATAACCTCTTCGATACCAAAAAGAAGTTATATTTTTAGAGCTTATAAACTCTTCTCTAAATTGAAAAATTATTTCTTCTTTTTGATAGTCTATAGAAACAATTTTTAAGTCGTTCTTGTTGGCTCTTATAATATTTAAGGAATTAAAGCACCAATCTAAAACTGTATTTGTACTTCTATCTAACAGTTCGGACACTATTAAAATCATAAACTACTTCAAACATTTAAATTTTGATTTTCTTTTTCTATAATAATCCTTTAAAGGTTCAAAACCGATTTTTTCACGTTCTATTTCTGCTTTTTTACAGTCACATATTTTGGTGTTTAAATATGTTCCATACTTGTTACAGGTATTTATTTTTATCTTTCCACTTGACTCTTTAGTTATTTTAATTGCATCTCCAAAGTATTTATAATCAATAATTCTAGCAAAATGATAAGGATACATTTCTCCTTTTAAAACAGCATCTAATATATAAGGCTTTAATGTTTTTATTTGTTTTCTTTTAAAATGCAATAACATTAGAGAAATATTGTCTGTAACATCGTATTTTCCTTTAGGTGTATTCTCTCCTATGATAGAAAAACCAGGCCATTTATTATTGTTTTCTTCTATTATTTTTAAGAGTCTATTATAATTATAATAATCTGTTTTTTTTGTTTGCTTCCAACTTCCGAAAATAGGACGTCTAGCCTTTTGATCTTGTTTTATCATTTCACGGATTTCATCTCTTAGAGAGACATTTATGTTAGATAAGTATGTTTCTTCTAATTGTTTTTTTTCAGCTTTCAGTTTTCTCCAAAAAGTAGATTCCTTAAAGTTTCTAAAATCTTTTGTTTTTATTCTTTTAAAAGATAATCCGTTTTTAAGACTTAGTTGTAAATGATTATAGGTTGTTTGACAATCACCTAGTTTTTCAGAGTTCTTAGCAGCTAAAAAATAATCTTCTTTAAAAGGTTTTTTAACCAAAGTAAAGGCAATATGATATAATGAATCTGATTTCGCATAATTCCCATTTAAATTATTAATTTCAGCATCATTAATTTTTTTATAATATTCTAAATAATTTTGGGAATAAACCCTAACTGTAAAAAAACAAGCAAAGCAAACTAATATTAAAATGTATTTTTTCATATCAATATAATTATAAAGAAAAGACCTTCCTTTTATAAGTTATAGAAGGTCTTTGTTAATTTTAAAAGGTTATAAACTTAATTTAACACTTACCTTCGTAGCGCTTTTTAAATTTTTTCCTCTCATTCCCGCCATCATTATCATCAATAACTTTAAAACAATAAGTATTTCCTGATCCACCTGGTTCATTTCTGGTTTCAGATTCGAAACGTTTACTTCTTGACCCAAGGATTGAACTTTGTTGTGTTTCAGATATTTTAAAAGAAATGAAAGATTCTATTTTTTCTATTTTTTTCATAATTGTATATTTTTAATTGTTAATAAAATTCTTTTAAGTTATGATTATTGATTATCAAATTCATCACACTTACCCGCTCTGTCGTACCTGTCTTTAGGTTTTGATTTGATTACTTCTCCTGAATTATTATCAATTACTTTATGACATGATCCAGAACCCGAATCTCTTGCAAAACTTTTGGTACGTCCACCAGCAACTTGGTTCATTACCTGTTTTGAAACCTGAAAGCTTTCAAAGCTTTCGACTTTACTTAAATTTTCCATATTATATTGGATTTAAAATTAAACTTACATTTTTAGTGTAGCTATTTTCCAAATAAAATTTAAAAATCTATTATTTTTACCAAAAAGTTGATTTTGAAAACTCATAGCAATATTCATTTTCTTTCATTCAATAGCTACTCAAAACTACAAAAAACAATTACATGAACAAAGAAAAATTTATTTTTTTAACAGAAATATTAAGAAGACTTTCTGTTTCGGTAAGAAAAGAAGAAATAAAAAAACGACTTGAAACTTATTATTATGAGCCTAATTTAAATGAATTCTCTAATATTTTTAATACTTGGGGTATTAAGAATTTATTAGTAGAAATTCCATTAGAAATGGTTGAGAAAGCTCCTAAACCTATGTTATCATTAACCAATGATAAAGAGTATTTTTTTATATGGGAGAAAAAAAACGAGAATTATGTATGCTTCTTCTCTAACGAATCAAAATACAAAACGATAAGTAAAGAAGAACTGTTAAGTATTTGGAGTGGCTTTTCTATTATACTTGAAGCAAATGAAGATTCAGGAGAAATAAATGAAGAAATAAAGATTGAAGAGAGAAAGAAAAATGATATCATAAAAGGGCTAATTATAACTAGTTTTTTTTCTTGTATTATTTTAAGCTTTTTTTATATAAATGAAAATGATATCTTTTTCTTTATAATCTCTATTTTTGGGTTTTCGTTTTCATCTTATTTATTATTAAGAGAACATTCTTTTTTTACACAAGAGGGGTTTGATATTTGCAAAATTGGGAAAAAATTTGATTGTGATAAAGTTGTCTCATCTAAAGATAGTAAACTATTAGGATTCTCACTATCAGAGATAAGTATAGTTTTTTTTCTATTTCTTATAGTAAACACATTAATAAATAGACAAGATAACTCTGTACAATTTGTTTTACCACTTATATACATGTCAGGCTTAAGTATTTTTTATTCATTATATCAACAATTGAGGCTAAGAACTTATTGTATTATGTGTCTTTCAATTGTGTTAGTTTTAAGTTCTCTTATTCTTTTTTCTTACGAAAGGTTTGCGTTGAGTTTTGTTATTCCTAATATAGAAGTTTTGTTTTCATTGGCTATTTCTATTTTAGTTACGAGTTTGGTAATAAATAACTTACTGTTAAATGAGAAATCTAAAAAGTTTTCTTATCGTTTAGATTCATTTTTCAATTCTCCTATAATCTCATTTGGGTTTGTTAATAGTGATGTTGGAAATAAGATGTTTGAAAATGAAATTGTAATAGGAGAAAATGCTGCTGACTTTGAAATTATATTGTTTATGAACCCTGAATGCAAAAGGTGTAAAGCTATTTTAAAAAATTTATCAAGATTGTTTTTAGAGTTTGAAAACTCTATAAAGTTCAGAGTTTTGTATTCGGGCGTAACTGACAGTAATTTTAAAAGTAAAATAATGTTCTTTGAACTATTTAAATCTATGGAAGCTTTAACTCAAAAAGAGAAACTCTTTTTTTTAAAGAATAACTTAAATCTTGTTACAAAAAAGAAAGAACTTCCTAAAAAGGTTGATGAATCATTAACAAGACAAAGTGAGTGGTCAAATGAACTCAACCTAGATGGAACACCCGCTATTATATTAAATGGGGTCATATTGCCTTCTTTTTTTGGAATTGAAGAATTATCTCAACTTTTAAGGAGAATAATAAGTTTTAGTCATTAATAAAAAACTAAAATATAACAGTATAATTTTCTGTATAATCATCAGGTAGAGAAGCTCCAATATCTCTCAAATAATTTTCTAACCCACTTAATGATTTATGCCTTGTTATAGTCATTAACCTATGTTTTGCCTGCAAGTCAGTTAATCCTTGTTTCTTAAAAGAAGTAAAGAGTATTTTTGCTGCTGTGTGTCTTGCTGAATAGATACTATGGTTGTCATTTAGGTTAATCTCTTTTCCTATATCATCTTTTAACTTCTTGAAGCGTCTACTAAAAAACTCATTTTTAGAAGACTCTTTTTTTACTTCCCATTTCCCTGGGATTTCTTTTTTGGTAAACAGAAAATCATCAGCATTATAGTTTTCTAAAGTCATTTTTTGAAAAACCTCTTTTAAAGGTTCAATTATCAGAATATTTGCCCTTTCTGTTTTTGTCTCTGCAAATAATATAGTGTTGTTCTGTAAATCAATATCTTTTACTTTCAATCTACAAATTTCAACTGGTCGCATTAGAGCATAAATGACAAATTTCATGTATTGATAAAGATATTTATCATTTTTTACAAGATAGTTTTTTATTGCTTCTAATTGTAGTATTGTGAAAGGTTGATTTTTTTCAGGCTTAGCTTTTAATGATGGAATATCTTTAACAAAGTTATAGCTTAAAATATCATCAGCCACTAATTGAGACAATAAAGAAGAAATAAGCCTTTTAAAGTTATTTCTAGTTGTGTTAGATGAAGTGTCTGAGATGTGGTTTAAAAAGATTATAATATGTCTTTTAGTAAGTTGGTCTATATCTTTATTGGCAAGCTTTTTTTCTGTTATCCACTTAACAAAGATGTTATACATGCTAGAGTTTCCATGTCTTGTTTTTTCAGCCCAAACTTTATTTTTTTCGTTTAAAGCTAACTCTAAAGCTTCTGATATAGTATAGCTTTTCTTGTCCAAAATTTCTTCCTGTTTTTCTTCAAAAGGGCTATAACCTTCTTGAAGCAAACGGAGTCTAGCTTTCTTTAATGCATTACCTATTCTTTTTCTTTCTGTTATAGTTTTAACCCTATTCAGACCTCTTTTTTCAATTATTTTATCCATAGCCCCAGTGAATGGATTTCTATAATAATACCATATATGCCATGGCTTATTTATATTAGGTTTATTAGTTCCTTTAATCTTTGGGATATAAAGCTTAGGTTCAGAAAACATTTTTTTAATTGAAATTACAGGTACTTTTGTAGGTACTTTTTCTTTGTCAAAGAAAATAAAATTTTTCATCATTTATGTTTTTAATTTATAAATGACTGATAAACATATTTATAATTGATTTTTTTAAGACTCTTGAACTTTGTTCTAAAAACGAAAAACATTATATTCAAAATCCGATGCTCGCAAGGGCGTGTGGGTTCGAGTCCCACCTTTGGTACAAATTTTAGAAAGCTGAGTTTTTAACTCGGCTTTTTTATTTTGAAATTATTCAATTTGTAGTAAGTTTTACTTTATTACACTTATTTTATTTCATGGTTTGCATCAGGACCAAAAATTTCAACTTTATTTTTGTTTAATCCATTAGAAACATTGATTTGTATAGAGTTTTTATTTAATGCTTCACGAGTTATTTAGGTAAATTTCATAAAAAATCCAATTAATAGGGTTCTGGTTTGTTGTGGTTTTCTTTTTTAAAACTGTTTTGTACTTAAAAATATGCTCAAGTTTTTATTCTATTTTAAAATAGAATTTCTACATAGTTTTAATTTTTGGCATGTTACTTGGTAATATTTAACTGTGTATCAAAAAAATGATAGACATTTAAAATCAGATCGTATGAAAAATTTTGTTTTACTACTTACAGGACTTTTACTAACGTCATTTACGATTAATGCATCAGAACCAGGTACTTATGCTGGTGAAGGGTATTCCAATTATGGAAAATCATTCATTTTTACAGAGGCAGGTGTTGAATTTGCTGTGTATCCAGATGGGCAATTCGATTTCTATTTGAATGGTTCAAGAAGAGGAGTAAATGTTAATTTTAATGCTCCTGGAGTAAATATAAGTTTTAATTCAGGTTATAATTATGATCCATTTGTACAATATGATGATTATGGTGCGGTAGTTCAAATTGAAGATATTCCAATTTTTTATGATCATTATGGTAGAATAGTACAGGCAGGTGATGTGTTTATTAGATACAATCGTTGGGGAAGAGTAGCTCGAGTTGGTGGATTGTTTGTTCACTATAATAGTTATGGGAACTTCTTAAATTGTACTGGATATATCAACAGTTTTAATAGATATTATGTGTATAGACCTTTTCACAGATATTTTGCAGTCCCTGTAGTTGATAGGTGTGTGGTTTGGAATCGCCCATATAGAAGATTTTATTCTCCATATAGATATTCGTATTCGGTATATAGAAACAATTATTATGATGGGTATTACAAAAGGTCATATAGAAACCGTAGTTATTATAGGCCAGAGAATAGTGTAAGAAATTTTAACAGAGGACGTAGGCTTGCCAATGCGAGAAATGTGAATTTTAGATCGAAAGATCATAGAAGAACAATGTATCAAAGAAACGATCGTAACTATCGTAAAAATACTAAAGAGAATTTTAGAGTAGCAAATAATAATAGGGATTATAGTAGAAATAGATCTCGTACAGTAGCAAGAAATACTAGAACAGTTTTTAGAGAAAGAGGAAGTAATAATTCTATTTCAAGAAGAACTCCAATTACGAGAGAAAGAAACAGAAATGAGGTAGCTGAGAAATCTAATACTAGAACATCAAAATATAATAGACCTAAAAGAAATGCTCAAACAAAAAGTACAAGAGGATATTTTAGGGATCGTTCTAGAAATGCAACAAATAGAGATCAAAGAAGTTATAAAAGTAGAGGGAATTCGTCAAGATCCAATGCTAAAATAAATAGAAGTAGAAATTTTAACAGATCAAAAGAAAATGTTTCAAAATCAAGAGAGGTTAGAAGCAGAAGATAAAATAGAGTTTATTTATAAATGAAAAAAACCACACTTTTTAAAGTGTGGTTTTTTAATACTTTAATTTTTATAAAATATAAATATGTTTTTTTGATGGAAAAAGACAAAAATGACGCTTACAGAGTTTAGAAAAAAACTTATAACTTTTTTATAAAACGAATAACGTCTTTAAACTCTTCAGGAGTGTTAATGTTTCTTATCAGATTATCATCAACCTCAATAATTTCAACATCAGAATTAATCAACATTTTGCGAGGACAAGAATACCCTTGTGCTAAATACTGAAGTAGTTTTCCGTAAGCTTTTGGTTCGTAAATGGTAATTAATGGTTCAGGAAATTCTTTGTTTTTTCCTTTAACAGCAGTAGCCACTTTAGCAGGATTTCTCTTTTGTAATAATAATTGAATAAGCTCATTATTTACAAATGGAACATCTGTAGCCATAACAAACCATGCTGAGTTTGGGTCTTTTTGAAAAGCAGAACAAATGCCTCCAAAAGGCCCTAGATTAAAAAAGGTATCTGGAATTTCATTTGTCGTTTCTGGTGAGGTAGATAAATCTCTTACAGAGTAAAAAGTTTCTAAATTGTTGTTTTCTAGTAACTCTTTTACATGTTCTTTTTGAGGCTTTTTATAGTACACTAACTCCGATTTGTCACGTCCCATTCGAGTACTTTTCCCGCCTATTAAAACCAATCCTTTTACAGGAGCAATATTTTCTTTAATGAGATTATGTATATGATTAGATATTTTATCAATTTCATTAATTGTATATGAGGTAATATTTTTGATGTTTGGAAAACGTTCTAGTAAACAATCAAAATACCTTGAGTCTTCATTCAACTTAATTATAAACTGGATGTTTGTTAATTGGTCTAACCTTTTTTTTACAGAAGCTTCTTTTTCGTCATCTAAAATCAAAATTTGTTTCGCCCCTTGGTAATGATTTCCATTAATAAAGACAAAATTGTGATTGTAAAACTGTAAGCGTTGTTCATACTTGTTTACAGGTGAAATAGTCTTTATTTGTAAATTACCTTCATGATGAAAGGTATATTCAGATAGGGTATTTTGCTCAACATCTTTGGCGTGTGAAGCATCAAAATATCCTAAATTGTATTGTGATAATTTTGCAGAAACTTCATGAACCAAATCAGCAATAACTCCGCATTTGGTTCCTAAGATAGCTACTTCATTAGACGCAAAATTATCATTATACTTCTTAACTAGATTTGTATGTTTAGTATGTTTTTTATCCATTTTTAATATCCGATTTACCACCAGTTTTCTCTATCAATTTCACTTCTTGAATCACCATTTTTTGACTGATTGCTTTACACATATCGTAAATGGTTAAACAAGTTGCAGAAGCTCCTGTAAGCGCTTCCATTTCTACTCCTGTTTTTCCTTCAATGGTCACTTTACAAAAAACCTCTACATACTCATCGTCTACAATATTGATGTCGATATCCACTCCATTGATTAACAAAGGATGACACATTGGAATAATATCAGAGGTTTTTTTCACTGCTTGAATTCCAGCAATGATAGCGGTTTGAAAAACAGGTCCCTTTTTAGTGATGAGTTCATCATTAGAAAAATGACTCACAATTTCTGAACCTAAAAACATAGTAGCTTTGGCAATGGCTGTACGTTTCGTGATTTTTTTATCAGAAACATTTACCATTTTAGGTTGATTTTGTTCGTTTATGTGGGAAAAGTTGCTCACTTTATATAAGTTTTAAATGTTGAGTTTTTAATTTTTAGTTAAACTCTGTTGTGATGTTTTTACAATTGCTGTTAATAGCCTAATTAGCTCGTGAATGTCCGAAAGTATATCTGTAACATCAATATTTGTTAAGTCACTTTCTTTTAATAAACGTAACCAATATTTAGTTTCTCTAGCTTCTTTTGAAGAAATAGACATTTTAGAAATAAAGTCTCTCTTACTTTGACCAGCTAAAGCCTCTTCTATATTTGCTCCTATTGAAGTTCCACTTCTTAAAAGCTGTTTTGAAATTATAAACTCTTGCCTTGAACAATACTTTCCTTCATTTTAAATTTTTAACTCAAAACTAAACATTAATAATTAAAAACCCCGATACGTTAGTATCGGAAAAACACTTCCTTTTTTAAATACTACTTCTTCGGTTTTCGGGAGCTCGATAAAACCATCTGCTTCTACTAAGCTAGCCAAATCTCCTGAGCCATTTCCTTGTATTGGAGTTGCGTATACTTGTCCTTTTTCAGAAGTTAATTTTACTTGTAAAAAACAGCTTAGATTAGGTTTAAAAGTAAGGTCTTTTACTAAAATTGCTGTTTTTTCTTCGGAAGAAACTCCAACAGATTTATAATGCCAAGGGTAAAAATACACCAAACAATTTACAAAGGTTGAAACTGGATTTCCAGGGAATGCAAAGACATTGCAGTTATCTGTAGTGCCGAACCAAAATGGTTTCCCAGGTCGTTGCGAAATTCTGTGAAATAACTTTTGAACACCCAATTCATCTAAAACTTCAGGTAAAAAATCAAACTTCCCCTTACTAACTGCTCCACTAAATAACAGTACATCGTATTGTTTTAAATACGATTCAATTTTTTCTTTTAAAATTTGTTTTTCATCAGTAATATGGGCTGTTTCTGCTGGAATTTTTAAATCGTTCAATAAGGAAACTAACGTGTATACATTGCTTCTACGAATTTGATGATCTAATGGGTTTTCATTTACATCAACCAATTCATCCCCTGTAGAAACAATCATTACTTTTGGTTGTTTAGCTACTTTAACAGTAGCTTTACCCACAGTAGCCAGTACTCCAATTTCAGCAGCAGAAATTATAGTGTTCTTTTTTATTAGAATTGTACCTTCACTTTTATCAGAACCCTGTGTATGGATGTTTTGTCCTTCTTTAATTTCATCAATAGTAATAGTAGCTACTAGCGTATTAATCTCAACATCTTCATAGCGAATTACTGTATCAGTATTGTTAGGTAATACAGCTCCTGTCATAACCTCATAACAGTTGGCGGCATTATCCAGTGTTTGTTGTGGACTTCCAGCAGCTTGGATTCCTTCAGTTTTAAAATCGCGAACACCGTGCTCAAAAAAACGATGATTAATCGCAATACCATCCATTGCCACTCGGTTGAATGGAGGAAAATCTCTATCAGCGACAATATCTTCTTTTAAAACTCTTCCGACAGCTTGTAAAAATGGAATTTCTTCAATTCCGAAATCTTGTGTGTTTTCTAAAATTATATGTTTGGCTTCTTCTACTGTTATCATTTCCATCCTTTAAATAAAGTTATTAAACCTACAATGATAAGACCTAACCCACCTACAAGACCTTTCAATGAAGTTGAAACATCCCATAGATTATCGTCTTTTTTGTGGAGTTTAAAAACAAAAAGTAAAGTTATAACTCCAACTAATATAGAAAGTAAACTATATATCATAATTATCCGCCTATTGTACTCATACTTTCGGTTACGTTTCCTTTTCTATTTGCCTCAGCCACAAAACCATTTTCAGGTTTTTCTTTTATCAATGATAAAAACAAGGCTTTTAAGTCTTCATTGCTTGCACCATTTCTAATAAAGTCACGTAGGTTGAAAACGCCATCATCAAATAGGCAATTTTTAAAAGTTCCTGTTGAGGTAATCCTAATTCGGTTGCAATCATTACAAATAGTACGAGTGAATGCAGGGATTATCCCTATAGTTCCTCTATGATTTTCTATAGAAAAATTTCTAGAAGTAGATGACTTTTTTGAGGGAAGTTCAGTAACAGTAAACTCAGACTGTATGTTGTTTAAGATTTTGTTATAGTTCCAAACTTCTTCTGCGTTTCGTTGCCCTTTTCCATTAAAAGGCATTTCTTCAATAAAACGAACTGCAATATCCTTGTCTTTAGTAAGCTGCACAAAATCGTTAATTTCATCAGTATTGAATCCAGACTGAACAACCACATTCAGTTTTAAATTCAACGAACTTTTTTCTAATAACTCAAAGGTTTTATATACTTCTGGGAAAACATCTCTACGGGTAATTTTAGCAAACTTTTCAGGGTGTAAACTATCAATGCTTAAATTGATATTCTTTACCTTTTTAAGTTTTTCTATCGTTTTGATGTGTTTGGAAATAAGCGCTCCGTTGGTCGTGATATTGATGTCATCTAACAAATCATTATACGATAACATTTCTAAAAAAGAAACAAAATCTTTTCTAACAAAAGGTTCTCCACCTGTTAAACGAACTTTATTTACACCTAATTCAGTAAGTACTCGAATTATTCGGTACATTTCTTTGTAGGTAAGTAGCTCTTTTCTTGGTACAATATCAATTCCTTGAGCAGGCATACAATATTGACAACGTAAGTTACAACGGTCGGTTACTGCTAAACGAACGTAGTTGATTTGTCTTCCAAAATTATCTATGAGTGTGCTCATAGTGTAAAGGTACGGATTAATCAATCAATTTTTCCTGTCATTTGTCATGGTTTTGTTGAAAGATAATACAGACTTTCTCAAAACGAATGGTTACACAATTTCCATTTTTTTAAGAAGAAAAGAAGCATTCATGTTTTTACAAGTTCCAGGCTTTATCGTGTAATCGAAAAACAATTCATTGTTTACAATTTCAGCATCAAAATAATAATTCAGTATTTGAGGATACTCATTAGCTAGTTCACACAAACTTACATCGTGAGTAGCTATAATTCCAGTAGATTTTGAACGTGTAAGTTTTTCAACAAATTTTCTAGAGCCTGATGCTTTATCTTTACTGTTTGTCCCTTTTAAAATTTCATCAAGAATAATAAAATAGCGATCGGTTTCAATAGTATCAACAATAAATTTTAACCGTTTTAGTTCCGAATAAAAATAAGACTCATCCTCGGTTAATGAGTCAGATGTTCGCATACTGGTAATTAATTTTACAGGAGTGTATTGATAATTAGTGGCGCATACAGGTAGTCCACAATTTGCCATGACTAAGGATAAAGAAACGGTGCGCAAAAATGTACTCTTTCCTGCCATGTTAGCACCAGTTATAATGAAAAATTGTTCCTTAGAAATCGTAAAGTCATTGTTAACTCTTTTTGAGGGTTTCAAAAGTGGATGCCCAAGGTTTTGAGCAATAATACCGTTGTTTTCTTTTTGAAGAGTAGGGAAAGCAAAAGTAGGGTGATTAAAAACGAAGTTGGCAAAAGAGTTATAAGCATCGAAAAAATTTACAACGTTAAACCACTCATCGGTAGTTTCTTTATAGGAAAGAATCCATTTTTCTACTCTTATTGCAAGGGTAATATCCCATAAAAACAAGCCATTTCCAATAATAGCAATAACAATATTATTACGCTGGTCGAAAGTGTCTAAAATTTTAGAAAACTCTTTAAAAATAACAGATGCTTTTTTTGTTTTAGTAGCTATTTTTTGTTGCTTTTCTTTTAGAAGAGCAGAGGTAAAAGTTTCTTTTTCTATTTGCTCCAGAAGTAAATAATACTGTTTAAAAGTATCTTTAGCCTTACTTGAAGAGGTGTAAATATGTTGTGTTTTTTTAATATGGAAGATTGTAATTGTTAAACCGATAAAAAACCAAATTAAAACAACTGAAAAAGGAATAGCACCAAAAACCAATAAGACTATTAAAGTTATTGAAATGGTTGAAAAAAATATAGAAACCCACCTTAAAGAAGTTGCTAGTTTTGATTCATAGTTGATTAACCATTTTGTAATCACTGAGGATTCTTGAGTGGTTGACGAAACCAAATGTGCTAGTGAAGTAAAATGTTGTCTCCAATGAATTTTTTCAGATAATTCTTTAAGTGCTTTTTGTTTTTCTTCAATAAAAGTAATCGAATTACTCGTTAATAAGGAGGCTAGAAGTTTTTTACCATTGGTTGTTGCAGTTCTATTGATATATTGAAAAAAAGAACCTTTTCCGAATAAGTCAATATCATTACTATAAGAGTGTGTGGAATTTGTAAACTCTGCTCCTTCAGGAAGTGATTCAAAATGACCATTAAGAACATCAATTTCTAGTTGGTTATTATCTTTTTTAAGCTGAAGTATAGTACGTTTTTCTTTTACTTGTTGATGCTGTATAACTAAAAAAACAAATAGTAAAATACCAATTGAACCGAATATAAAAGGTATATAAGGTTGATAGAAGGTTAAATAAACTCCAAAAGAAAAGCCTAAAAAAACAAATAGCCTGAGTATTCTTATAAAGGTTATTTTACTGTTTGTTTTTGAAAGTTGAACAGCTAAATTTTTCAGTTCTTTATTGTAAAAATCTTGTGGTTGTTGCATTTTTAATTGAAAAGGATAAATGTACAGCATTACAATAAATATCTTTTAATAAAATCGTATTTTCGTTGTATGCCAACATCACTCGAACTTCAAATAAAAACGCTACCAAATTCACCAGGAGTTTATCAATATTTTGATAAAGATGATACGATTATTTATGTTGGAAAAGCTAAGAGTTTAAAGAAACGAGTTTCGTCTTATTTTACTAAGAATCACGAGAATGGTAAAACACGAGTTTTAGTAAAAAAAATTGTTCGAATAGAACATGTGGTGGTTGATACAGAAACAGATGCGTTACTTCTTGAAAATAACCTGATAAAAAAATACAAACCACGATACAATGTCTTGTTAAAAGACGACAAGACATATCCATGGATCTGCATTAAAAAAGAGCGATTTCCGCGCATATTTTCTACAAGAAGAGTTGTTAAAGATGGATCGGAGTATTTTGGCCCATACACCAATGTGCGAACGGTACATGCGTTGTTGGATTTAATTAAAGAGTTATACCCGCTACGTACTTGTAATTATGATCTAAGTCAAGAAAAGATTGACGCTGATAAGTATAAAGTTTGCTTAGAATATCATTTAGGTAATTGCAAAGGACCTTGTGAAGGATATCAAACGGAGGAGAGTTATTTAGAGGATATCAGAGCAATTAGAAACATCATTAAAGGAAATTTTAAAGAGAGTTTACAACAGTTTGAAAAAATAATGCTTGACTTTGCTGCTGATATGCGATTTGAAGAAGCGCAAAAAATCAAAGAAAAATTAGCGTCTTTACAAAATTATCAAGCCAAATCAACAATAGTGAACCCATCAATTAATAACGTAGATGTATTTTCTATTATTTCTGATGAATCGCATGGTTATGCAAACTTTTTAAAGATAATGAATGGTTCAATTGTACAATCGTATACCACGGAGATTAAGAAAAAACTAGAAGAAACGGATAAGGAACTTCTTGAGTTGTTTATTATTGAAACTCGTCAGCGCTTTCATTCGTTATCAAGAGAAATTTTTGTTCCGTTTAAGGTGAATGTGGGAAATGATATCAAAGTCACGATACCAAAATTAGGAGACAAAAAACGTATTGTAGAACTGTCTGAACGTAATGCTAAGTTTTATCGTCAAGAACAGTTTAAACAAATTAAAATTGTAGATCCAGACCGTCATGTAAAAAGAATCATGACGCAGATGCAAAAAGATTTACGATTAGGAAAAGAACCTCGTCATATAGAATGTTTTGATAATTCGAACATACAAGGGACAAACCCAGTTGCTGCATGTGTAGTTTTTAAAGACGGAAAACCGAGCAAAAAAGACTATCGTCATTTTAATATCAAAACAGTTGAAGGTCCCGATGATTTTGCTTCAATGGAAGAAGTAGTATATAGAAGATATAAGAGATTATTGGACGAAGAACAACCTTTGCCACAGTTAATAGTAATTGATGGAGGAAAAGGGCAGTTGTCTTCTGCTTTAAAGAGTCTAGACGCTCTAGGTTTAAGAGGAAAAATAGCCATTATTGGTATTGCAAAAAGATTGGAGGAGATTTTTTACCCAGGAGATCCAGTTCCGTTATATTTAGATAAAAAATCAGAAACGCTTAAAATTATCCAATATTTGCGTAATGAAGCACACCGCTTTGGAATTACTTTTCATAGAAACAAACGAAGTAAAAGTGCTATACAATCAGAATTAGAACAAATCCCAGATATAGGAAAGCAAACTATTACTAATTTATTACGAAAGTTTAAGTCAGCAAAAAGAGTTAAAGCTGCTACTTTAGAAGAATTGAAAGAAGTGGTTGGAAATGCTAGAGCTCAAAAAATATACAAACACTATCAAAAAAAAGAAGAATGAAAAAGTTGCTAATTTTATTATTACTACCAGCACTCATGTTGGCACAAGATCAACCTAAGGTAGGTTTGGTGCTTAGTGGTGGTGGAGCCAAAGGAATTGCTCATATAGGGATCTTAAAAGAGCTTGAAAAAGCGGGAGTTCAGGTAGACTATATTGGAGGTACAAGTATGGGAGCCATTGTTGGTGGGCTATATGCTTCAGGATACACGGCAGATCAGATAGAAGAAACTGTTCTTAAAACAGACTTTATGGATTTACTACAGGATAAGGTTTCTAGAAGAGAGAAACCCTTTTTTAGTAAAGCTCATGGAGAAAAATATGCTATTTCTTTACCCATAAAAAAAGGGAATTTAGGGTTGCCTTTAGGTTTGTCAAAAGGACAAAATGTGCTTAATTTTCTAACAGAATTACTAGCTCCTGTTGATGAAATTACTGATTTTTCAAAACTTCCAATTCCTTTTTACTGTATAGGAACAAATATAGAAACAGGAGAAGAGGAAGTTTTAGAAAGTGGGTCACTACCGTTAGCTTTAAGAGCTAGTGCAGCGTTTCCTTCGCTATTAAACCCAGTGGACATTGATGGGAAATTATTGGTTGATGGGGGAGTTGTAAACAATTTTCCTGTAGATGTAATGAAAAAGAAAGGAGTAGATATTGTTATTGGTGTGAGTGTACAAGGAGAGTTGTTAAAAAGAGAAGAGCTGGTATCAATAGCCTCACTATTGTTGCAGATTATTAATTTTCAGATGTATAAAAAATCTGACGAACAGGTAGAGTTGTTGGATGTTTATATAAGACCAAACGTGATTGACTACAGTGTGATATCTTTTGATGTAAAGAATGAGATTTTAGAAGAAGGAGAGAAAACAGCAAAACAGTATAGAGTAGTTTTTGATAGCATCGCAAAAATGCAACCGGTAAAAAAACAGATTCCTAAAATTGAGCCTAAAGAAAAGAAGTTTTTGGTTGATAGAATTATTATAAAAGGAAATAAAAATTACACAAATAACTACATCTTAGGTAAACTACAATTACGAGAAGGTGATAGTGTTTCGTATAAAGAAGTTTCTAAAAAAATTAACACGTTAACAGCCTCAAAAAATTTTAAAAGAATTGATTACCATTTTGAAAAGTCTTTTCAAGGGAAAAAGCTTGAGCTAACAGTTAAAGAAGAAAAAATACAATCGTATTTACGACTTGGGTTACATTATGATTTACTGTATAAATCGGCAGTATTGCTAAACTATAATCATAAAAAAATGCTTTTTCAAAATGATGAATTTTCTTTAGATGTTGGTGTAGGAGACAAAATTAGATATAACGTTGAGTACTTTATAGATAATGGGTTATTACCAAGTTATGGTTTCAGAACAAGGTATAATGTGTTTAATAGCGATTTTATATATAATACAGGTCTTATAAACGGGAAATATAGAGATTTTTCTACAGAATTATACTTACAAACAACATTAGATAAAAAATTTGCAATAGGTATAGGAGCTGAGCATAAAAATATTAATGCAAGTACAAAAAATATTTCTACAGAAGGAAAAGAAGACTTTTTTGATAATAGTAACTATGTAAACACTTTTGCTTTTTTAAAATTAGATACTTATAACAAAGAAATGTTTCCTAAGAAGGGCTTCTATGCAGATATAGGATTTAAATGGTTTTTGTGGTCTGATAGAAACAATAGATTAGATGAATTAATAGAAAGTAGCGAGCCTTTTCACCAATTTTCTCAATTAGGAGGAACATTAGGGTTTGCAACTACTTTTTATGATAAATTGACATTTCAGTATACCTCACAAGCAGGATACACACTGGGAAAAAAAACGTTTGAAATATTTGATTATCACCTAGGAGGGTATAACCAAAACTATATTAATAATTTTATTCCAATGTATGGGTATGATACAGGTGGGTTAAATAATCAGTCTTATTTAAGGTCTGAGTTTAATTTACGTTATGAAGTTTATAAAAAACATTATGCAATGTTTATAGCTAATTACGCACGTGTAGAAGAGGATGTGTTTGAAAACGGAGATTTATTTAAAAACACTAAGTCAGGATATGCTGTTGGATATAGTGTAGAGACTTTTTTAGGGCCTATAGAGTTAAAATATTCATGGTCCCCAGATCATTCAGACCACTATTGGTTATTTAACCTTGGTTTTTGGTTTTAGAGATAAAAAAAATCCCGTATCATTTGATACGGGATTTTTATTTCATAATAAGATTGCCTTACTTACTTTTCTTATTCTTTTTTAAATAGAATTTATATTGTAAGTATTGGTAAGCGTCTCTAGGTAATACTTTAATCCACTTTTTGTGTTGAACAAACCATTTAAAACGAATTGAATTAACGCCTTTTGTTAAATAAGCAGCTATAAATGGATGCACGTTTAATGTGATTTCTTTATACTTTTTACCGCTGTTTAATATGCGTTCTAATTCGGCTTCTATTTTGTCTAGTAACACAATAGGAGCTTCAACTTCCCCATTTTTATTTGGGTTTGGTTCACGTGTTTTTATCTCTAATTCAGGTCGTACACGTTGTCTTGTAATTTGAACTAAACCAAATTTACTTGGAGGTAAAATTTTATGTTTAGTACGGTCTAAAGACATCGCATCTTTTAAATGTTGATATAATTTCTGTCTGTTTTCAGCAGATTTCATATCAATAAAGTCAACAACAATAATTCCGCCCATATCTCGTAATTGTAATTGACGAGCTATCTCACTGGCAGCAATTAAATTGACTTCTAAAGCAGTTTCTTCTTGGTTTAAGGATTTGTTAGAACGGTTACCACTATTTACATCTATAACATGTAAAGCTTCGGTATGCTCAATAACTAAATAAGCCCCTTTACTCATTGAAACTGTTTTACCAAACGATGTTTTTATTTGTCGCTCAATACCATATTTTTCAAAAATAGGTACATCAGAACGATGGTGTCTTACAATGTTTTCCTTTTCAGGGTATATTTCTTGTAAGTACTCTTTAATTTCAACCTTTAGGGTTTCATCGTTGGTTACTATACTTGTAAAAGAATCGTTCATAACATCTCTTAAGATAGAAGATGCTCTGTTTAACTCACTTAATATTTTTGTTGGAGTATTGTTATTAGCTATGCGTTTGCACATGGTTTTCCAACGGTCAAGTGAGTTTTGTAAATCTTTGTCAAGTTCTGCTACCTTTTTACCTTCGGCAACAGTACGTAAAATAAGTCCAAACCCTTTAGGCCTGATACTTTTTGCTAATTTTTTTAAACGCTCCTTTTCTTTCGGATCTGCTATTTTTTGCGATACCGATATACGGTTAGAAAAAGGAACCAAAACTAAAAATCTACCTGCAATAGAAAGCTCCGAACTAATACGCGGACCTTTGGTAGATATAGGTTCTTTTACAATTTGTACTAATAAATTTTGACCTGATTTTAGTACGTCGTTAATACTTCCATCTTTGTTAATATCTTCTTCAAAGCGAAAGTTTTTTAAAGTGAATTCTTTGTAATTACCTGTGCTTACTTTCTTAATGAATTTATTCAAAGATTGTACTTGCGGACCTAAATCGTGGTAGTGTAAAAAACCATCTTTAGGGTATCCAACATTTACAAAAGCGGCATTTAAACCAGTCATTACTTTTCCTATTTTAGCAAGAAAAATATCTCCGACTGAAAAGTTATTGTCGCTAGTTTCTTTGTTTAACTCAATAAGTTTACCATCTCTTAGTAAGGCGAAATCAATATCAGAAGAATTGGAACGAATTATTAATTCTGTTTTCATTCTGAATATGGTTTTATGCCAACGTAAAATTTACGAAGACGGATTAAAATTTGTAAACAGGTATATTATTTATACCATTTTTAAGGTGTTAAAACCTTAATGTCAATGAACGTAACTTATAAAAGCAACGAAAAAGTAAGCTACTGCTTACTTTTTCTTATGACGATTTGCTCTTGCTCTTTTCTTTCTTTTGTGTGTAGAGATCTTAGCTCTCTTTCTTTTTTTACCACTTGGCATAGTTAAAATGTTTTGTAAAACCTTAAAGGTAAAGGTTTTGGGTTAATACTTTTTTAATTACTTTACAGCTACTTTTGTTTTTACCCCTTCAGTAAATACTTTTGAAGGCTTAAAAGCAGGTATGTTGTGTGCAGGAATCTTGATAGTTGTATTCTTAGAAATGTTTCTACCAGTTTTTTCTGCTCTAGTTTTAATAATGAAGCTACCAAAACCTCTTAAATATACATTATCACCATTCTCTAATGCATCTTTTACCTCTTCCATAAATGCTTCAACAGTCGCTAAAACGTCCGCTTTTTCAATTCCGCTCTTATCTGAAATCTTAGATACGATATCTGCTTTTGTCATTATAAATATATTTTGTTTGTTTTCTTTTAAAAAATTGAGGGTGCAAATATATGATAATTAATCTATTCCGAAAAAAATAAGAATAAAAATATCTAAATTAAATATACTAATTTTGCGTTCACAATTTACATAAATGATTTTAGCTAAGCAACTAGTATACTGGTATTTACAAAACAAAAGAGATCTTCCTTGGAGAAAAACAAAGGATCCGTATCGTGTTTGGTTGAGTGAAATTATGTTGCAACAAACACGTGTGGCACAGGGCTTACCCTACTTTTTAAAGTTTACAGAAGCATTTCCAACGGTGTTTGATTTAGCCAAAGCAGATGAAAGTGAAGTATTGAAGTTATGGCAAGGACTTGGTTATTATTCACGCGCAAGAAACTTACATTTTACAGCTAAGTTTGTAGCAAACGAATTAAATGGAATATTTCCTAAAACATATAAAGAGTTACTTAAATTAAAAGGGATAGGAGATTATACTGCATCAGCGATTGCTTCTATTTGTTATAATGAGCCAGTTGCAGTTGTTGATGGTAACGTTTATAGGGTTCTTTCTCGTTTTTTTGGTATAGATACACCAATTAATTCTACAAAAGGAATTAAAGAGTTCAAAGAATTAGCCCAAACTTTAATTGATACATCACAACCAGGAGTATATAACCAAGCTATAATGGATTTTGGAGCGTTACATTGCAAACCTCAGAATCCTATGTGTAGTGAGTGCCCACTAGTAAATAGTTGTGTAGCTTTTGCAAAGAGTAAGATTAAAGAACTTCCTGTAAAAGAGAAAAAGATAAAAGTAAAAAAAAGATACTTTAATTATTTGGTTCCAATAACAGAAGAAAACGAAACTGTTTTAGAAGAACGAAAGGGTAAAGGTATTTGGCAAGGACTTTATCAGTTTCCTTTGATAGAAACACAAAAGATTACAAGTGAAGAAGAGTTGGTAGAAAGTGAACAATTTGTAAAACTTTTTCCAAATGAAACCACAATCTCTCTTTTTAATAATGAAGATATTGTTCATAAACTATCACATCAACATTTAGTTACTAAGTTTTGGGTAGTAAAAACTACGGATGTAAACACAAGAACCATGGATTGGGCAACCGTTAAAGAGCGCCCAGTACCAGTGTTAATTGATAAGTTTTTAGAGGAATATTTAAACAAAGAATCTTAAAATTTGTATATTTGATTTTACACAAAATTATAATGCTATGGCAGGAACAATAAACAAGGTTATTTTAATAGGACATTTAGGTGATGAGGTTAAAATGCATTATTTTGAAGGAGGAAACTCAATAGGTCGTTTCCCTTTAGCAACTAATGAAACCTACACTAATCGCCAAACAGGAGAAAAAATAACAAATGTTGAATGGCATAATATAGTAGTGCGTAATAAGTTGGCTGAAATTTGTGAAAAATATTTAACCAAAGGAGATAGAGTGTATTGCGAAGGGCGTATAAAAACACGTCAGTATGAAGTTGATGGACAAAAAAGGTATACAACCGAAATTCATGTACAAGACATGACGTTTTTATCAACAAAAAAAGATCCAAACAATGCACAGCCAAATGTGGCGCCAACTCAAGGGAGTCCTAATCCTACACCACCTAGTGTAACTAATGAAGAAGATGATGATTTACCATTTTAGTTTAATTAAATTTTAAAAATTGGATCCAGAACCCGAACCTTTACTTTTAGTATTATCAAGTTTTGATTGGTTGACTACTATCAACTGTTTGTTGTTACTTTTATTATTGATTTGTTCTGCATTAGTTTCAGGAACTGAAGTTGCTTTCTTTTCAATTTCGCAAACAGAATTAGATGAGTTATCAGCGAATTCCAAAGAAGAAAACACTGTAGTAAAACTACTTCAAGACCCTAAAAAGTTATTAGGAACCATTTTAATAACAAATAACTTTATTAATATTCTTATTGTATTGCTCTTTGCAAGTATTGGTAAGGTGTTATTTGCAGGATTAGATTACGAATTGGACTTTTATTTTTTCAATGTATCTGTCCTTTTTTTAATAGAAATAGTACTCATTACTTTTTTAATTTTATTGTTTGGTGAAGTGTTACCTAAGGTATATGCTAGTAGAAAATCATTACAGTTTGCAGAGTTTATGGCGAAACCTATTCAAGCATTAAATACTATACTAACGCCATTAAGTTTACCACTTATCAAATTAACAAGTGTTGTTGAAAATAAGCTAGGTAATAAGAATAATAACCTTTCTGTAGAGCGTTTGTCACAAGCGTTGGAGTTAACATCAGATGATGCAACGACTAAAGAAGAACAAAAGATTTTAGAAGGGATTGTAAGTTTTGGGAATACTGAAACGGTACAAATTATGAAGCCTCGAACTGATGTGTGTGCGATAGCAGACGATACTAGTTACGAAGAGGTGTTACAAACTATTTTAAAGAATGGATACTCGAGAAATCCAGTATATCATGAAAGTATTGATAATATTACTGGAGTTTTATATGCAAAAGATTTATTAGAGCACTTGAATAAGAAGACATTCAAGTGGCAAAAACTGTTGAGAGAACCGTTTTTTGTTCCAGAAAATAAAAAGTTAGATGATTTGCTGGTTGAATTTCAAGAGAAGAAAAAGCACTTGGCAGTTGTAGTTGATGAGTATGGAGGTACTAGTGGAATTGTAACGTTAGAGGATGTAATAGAAGAAATTGTAGGTGATATAAATGATGAATTTGACGATGAAGACCTAACTTATTCGAAACTTGATGAAAATAATTATATTTTTGAAGGAAAAATAACCATTAAAGATTTTTGCCGTGTATTAGAAGATGAAGACGAGGAAAAGTTTGAAGAGGCTAAAGGAGAAAGTGAAACCATAGCAGGTTTTATTTTAGAGGTCTCAGGAAAATTCCCAAAAAAAGGTGAAAAAATAAACTTCAGTAATTATACGTTTACTATTGAAGCGTTGGCTAAAAAACGTATAAAACAAGTAAAAGTTACCCGAAATGCGTAAACTCTTTTTGCTGGCATCAGCAATATTTTTAATAAGTTGTGGTGAGGAAACCTTGCCTAAACCCAAAGGTTATCTAAGTTTAGAGTATCCTGATAAAATTTATAAAAAAGAAAATTTAAATAAACCATATACGTTTGAAATAGCTCAAATAGCTCAAACTAAAGATTTACCAAAAAACTGGATAAAAGTTGAGTATCCAAGTTTAAAAGCATCGGTAGATATTACGTACCGTCCTATTGAAGGAAATTTAAGAGAGTTATTAATAGAATCTGAAAAACTAGTATTTGAACATGCTATTAAAGCTGATCAAATTACTGCTCCAGTAGAATATGCAAATCCAAATACAAAAGTTTACGGAAGTTTATACCAAATTTTAGGGAATGCTGCTTCACAAGTGCAGTTTCATGCAACAGATAGCTCTAAACACTTTTTAAAAGGGTCTTTATTCTTTTATACCAAACCAAATTACGATTCTATTTTACCAGCAGTTGAATACATCAAAAAAGATATGATTCATATGATGGAAACGTTGGGGTGGAAGGAGTAAAAATTAGTATTGTGAAGTTGGATGTGAACTTTTTAGAAGTTTTGAAAACTCATAAACAGGTAGAGCCTTTTGACTATGACTTAGTTGTAGATTGGGCTGTAAATATGCTATTGAATAATTATAACTATGAAAGCTTGATAAAAATAGCTTCTATGAGTAAGCCTATTTTTGAAGAAGAAATTGTTGATTATGTGACAGAAGTTTTGAATGATTTTAAGATTGAGGAATTAGTGGCGGTTGATACTTTTAAAAGGAAAGCAAATTATCATGTTAAAATGATTTTGCAAAGCAATGAAATAAGAAAACATTTAGAATCACTTTATAAAATTTATTTAGAAAGTGACAATCCAGATTATAAAGTTTTCTTTAACTTACATCATGCTTGGAAAGATTTAGAATCAGATTTTATAAAGCAAGAAATGAACGGAATTCAGATGTATTATAAAGGAGCGACACTAGAAAATATCAAGGAGTTGATTATTTTAGAATCAAAAAAATGGTTGGAGTCTTGTGATTTATACTCTTGTTAAATGAATGTCTTTCCTACTCTGCAACCACAAATAAAATTGTAATCCGAATAAAATAGCACCTGATAATAAGTGTACAGCTTGCGTGCCTAAAGGGAATTCTGCATAGTACATTAAAATACCCGTAATAGTTTCTAAAAAGATTAAAGCAACAATCCAATTTACTAGTTTGTAACCTAAATTTCTTACCTGATTTAAGTAAAATAATCCAAGGTTTACCAATACAATAGCTATAGTAAAGGAACGGTGGATGTAGAACTTTATATTCGGATCCATCAAACTATAATGTTTGTTTTCAAAGCCATGTAACTTTACTTGTTCGTCAATAAATTGGCGTACCTGAGTTCCTAAAGCAATTTGTATTAGCGAAAATATAGCTGAAAGAATTACTAACTTACTAAATAATGAATTGTATTTGTAAGATGTTTTCTTTCGATCGGAAACGATGTAAAGCAGCCATAATAATAAAGCAACAATAACTAAACCTCCAACCATATGAATGGTGATAATTGTTGGTTTTAGGTTTGAGTCTACAACAGTTTTTCCTAGCCAAGCTTCAAACAACATTAAAAAGAAAGCTCCGAATGATAAAAGAGTTATTTGTTTGTTTTCTTTCCAAAACTTAACAGAAACAAAAATTAAAAACAAAAAAGGAATTCCTGCCAGAGCAGAACTTAATCGGTTAATATACTCTGTCCAAGTATGAAATTTGTTGAATTTAGCGTAATCGTGTTTGGTGTACTTTTCCCAGTTATTAGCATTAAATTCATCAGTGGTTTTAATATTGTGACCTGCTACAAATAAGGCTTCATCTTTTACGATAATCATCCCTTTTTTATACTCAGAATTAGGCTGCCAAGTAATTTGTTCTTCAGAAGTTGGAGGAATATAATATCCAAAACATTTTGGCCAATCTGGACAACCCATTCCTGAACCTGTCATACGAACAACAGAACCAGCTAAAAAAATAACATATACAGCAATCAACGAGATTTTTACAATGAGAGGAAAATGTTTCTTCATCTGATGAAAAGTTTTAGCAAAGATACTTAAAAGGTATAAAAAAAGCTCCTGATTTAGGAGCTTTCGATATTGTTTGAATTAGCAATTATGCTTTATCACAACATGCCATAGTACAATTTTCTTTACAGGCAGTTTTTTCAGCTTCAGTTTTTGTACAGCCTTCTTTTTTAGAATTAGCGTCACAAGATTTTTTTTCTGCCTTCTTTGCTGTTTCAGAAGCCTTATACATGTCACCGCTACCAATTCCTTCTACAAAAGCAATTAAATCTGCTTTATTAGTTTTATTTGCGTCATATTTAATAGTTGCAATACTATCATTAAAAACAACGTTTGCTTTTAAAACACCTTCTTTTTTACTTAAATCAGAAGCTATTTTTCTAGCACAACCTATTTCACAAGTCATTCCTGAAATACTTAAAGAAAGCTCTTTAGCATCAGCTGCTACCTCTGTTTTTTGCTCTTGAGTTGCCTCCTCTTTTTTAGCTTCATTTTTACATCCGACAGCTAAAAAGCCAACTAAAGCTAATGCAAATAGTATTTTCTGAATTTTCATCATTTTTATTTATTTAGTTATTCAGCAAATTTATCAATAAAATCAAAATTAAAAATAGAAATAAACGACTTTTGTGCTTAAATTAATTGAAAATGAATAATCAACAACAAAAATGGTTGTTTTTAATAGTGCTTTCACTAGTTTGGGGAAGCTCTTTTATTTTAATGAAAAAGGCATTGATTGGGTTAACTCCAATTCAAGTAGGAGCTTTACGTATGTTAATTACAGCAGCTTTTTTGTTGTTTGTTGGGTTTAAGAGTTTAAAGAGAATAGAAAAGAGGCATTGGAAATATGTTGCTTACACAGCAGTTTTAGGCACTTTTTTTCCTGTGTTTTTATTTGCTTTTGCTGTAAGTAAAATAGACAGTTCCATACCGGCTATTTTAAACTCGTTAACGCCTTTTAATACATTTATTTTTGGGGCGTTGGTGTTTGGGTTTACTTTTAAAAGAAAACAGTTTTACGGAGTTTTAATAGGGTTGGCAGGAACTTTAATTCTTATTTTGAAAGGAGCTGAGTTAAATCCGAATCAAAACTATTGGTATGCCATTTTAATACTAATAGCTTCAATAGGATATGCGTTTAATGTAAATATGATTAAAAAATACTTAGATGATCTAGATGCATTGGCAATTACAACTGGAAACTTTTTGCTATTGATTATACCAGCGTTTGTAGTTTTGATATTTTCTGGATTCTTTTCAACTTTTGAAGTAACAACAGAAACTACTTCAGCATTAGGTTATATTACAATTTTAGCCGTAGTGGGAACAGGAATAGCAAAAGTGTTGTTTAATAAAATGGTGCATTTATCATCTCCCGTTTTTGCAGCTTCTGTAACATATTTAATTCCTGCTGTTGCCGTAATGTGGGGAATTATTGATGGAGAAAAATTAAGCTTAATTCAGTTGTTAGCGGGAGGCATTATTCTGTTTGGAGTTTGGTTAGTAAATAAAGCAAGATAATTTTAAAAATTACTTCATAATAAAAAGAGCCAAAATATTGCATTTTGGCTCTTTCATTTTTTATAGACTTAGGTCTAATTCTTATTTAAAATCAGCGTCAGATACCCCTTCGTTAATTTTAATTTCTTTTGTAATGAACTCAAAAGTCATTGGTCCATTCTTTTGAATCATTTTATGAGGGAATTTAATTCCATTTACCTCTTTGTAATCTGAAAAAACAACAGGTACTTTCATTTCTCCTTGTGGTCCTTTAGCGGTTTTTACTTCTTTAACCTTTAATCCAGATTTTACATCATAAAAAATTTCTTTTTTACCGTGTTTAATCACATAAGCATTGTTTCCATCTATAGGCTCAATCCTATCTATAGTTCCAGCTTTATAAGCTTTGTCAGCAAAAGGAGCAGCAGTATTTTTAACTTCTTCTAATTCATCACCTGTCATTTCTTTTTTCTGACCATTTACTTCTTGATATCCTTTAGTTCCGTCAAAAATTACTTTTTGCATTACATTACCCATCATAGAAACAACTACAGAAGATTTATTAGGAGTAGCACTTTTTTGGACTAAACTTAATTGCATTCCTTGAACTGCAGCATTAGAAGTAATCATTACAGATTTTACGTTTGCTACTTTGTCTTTTCCTCCAATAGCTTTAAAATAATCATCCACTACACTAGAGGCTGTAACACCGCTAGGTATAGGTAAACTCATAGCTGGTTTATCAGTAGGATTTCCGTTTTTATCAAAATAGTTGATTTTATAATCAGCTGTTTTTTCTAAGTTCTTTAAAACATCAATTCCTTTACCTGTAATAATAATACGAGCTTTATCTCCTTTGAAGTACTTAATAGCTGCATTTTGAACATCATCTAAAGTAACAGCGTTAATATTTTTTAAGTAGTTTTTGTAGTAATCAGCAGGTAAGTTGTTTGTTAAAATATTTAAAGCATATGAAGCTACTGTTTGAGGTTTCTCAACGTTACGAACAAAGTTTCCGATGTATTTAGCTTTAGCTATATCTAACTCTTCTTGAGTTGCTTTTTGATAACGAATTTTGTTGATTTCTTTCATGGCTTCAACCATTGCACTATCAGTAACCATATTTCTTACCGAAGCGGTTGTTTTAAAGCGAGAAGCATATCTACTTGATCCAATTCCTGAGTAAGCTCCATAGGTATATCCTTTATCTTCACGAAGGTTTTTATATAGTCTTCCAGTACCTCCTCCACCAAGAATTTGGTTGGCTAATAAAGCAGCATAGTAATCTTTATCGTTCATCTTTAAATCTACCGCGTTAATAATAGATAATTCAGACTGAACAGCATTTGGCATATCAATAAAATTGATTTCTGTAGTTGAAGGATTTTCAACTTTTGGTAATTTTTGAGCAACTAAATCACCTTTTTTCCAAGTTCCAAATAAGTCTTTAACCTGTGATTTAATTTCATTAAAGTTTACATCACCAATTATAATTAAGTATGCATTGTTAGGCTTATACGTCTTGTTGTATAAATCTTTAACATCTTGTAGCGTAACATTTTTTAACGTTTCTTCAGAGGTAAACTCTCCAAAAGGATGGTTTTTACCATACGTTAATGCGTCTTCTACTCTACTAGCAATAGCTTTAACACTCTTAGCGCTGTTTTTAATTCCGTCAAGAGATTGTTTCATTTGCTTATCAAACTCCTCTTGAGTAAATACAGGGTTAAAAGCAGCATCAGCCATTAATCCTAATACTTTTGGAAAGTACTTTGATAAAGAGCTTGCTCTAGCCCCTTCATCCCAAAATGAGATGTTAGCTCCTAAAAAGTCAACTTCCTCATCAAATTTTGCTTTTGGAGTATTGGTTGATCCTGTTCCTAACATTCCACTTAACAAACCTTCAACCCCTTTCTTATTTCCAAAAGACATTGGTGGGTTATCAATAGTTAATGTAGCAGATACTCTTGGTAATTTATGGTTTTCAACCACTAAAACTTGCAATCCATTTAGTAAAGCAAACTTTTTAGGAGTTCCTAAGTTAATTTTAGGAGCTGGACCTGGTTTTGGTTGTTGGGTTCTATCAATCTGTGCTGAAACAGTTAATGATAGAAATAATATTGTGACAATTGAAAATATTTTCGTTTTCATTAAAATTCAGTTTAGATGATTATTTCTTTTTTGGTAAATATTCGATAACAACACGACGGTTTTTAGCTAAATATTTTTTAGCAACGTCTCTAATTTCTTCTTTTGTAATAGAGTTGATAACTTCTAACTCTTTGTTAATTTGGTTAGTGTTTCCAACTAACATATAATTTCTTGCTAACGAATTAGCAATACCTTGCACACTAGAGTTTGAAGCAACAAACTGGTTTTCAAATTTGTTACGAACTTTTTGTAAATCTCTGTCAGAAATTAATTCAGTTTGTAATTTCTCAATTTCTTCATCCATTTCTTTAATTAAATCATCTAAAGATGTTTTTCCTAAAGGAATAGCTCCAATATTGTAAACACTGTAATCTTCTAGGTTACGAGCAAAAGAAAATACCTGTAACGCTTTTTTCTTATCGTCAACTAATTTTTTATATAATCTAGAGCTTTTTCCGTCACTTAAAATAGTTGAAATAACATCTAATACCTTTGAGTCTCTTTCTTTCATTGAAGGAGTTTTGTGCGCTAATAAAATAGCAGGCAACTGGATATTAGAGTCGTATTCTTTTACACGTTTTTCTTGAGTTCTTTCAGGCTCTACTACTTTGTCTCTTTTTGGAAGTGTTCTTGCAGGAATTGGCTCAAAATAATCTTTAATTAACTTTTTAGTAGAAGCTTTTTCAAAATCACCAGCTACTACTAATACAGCATTGTTAGGCATGTACCATTTCTTATAAAAATCTTGAAACTCGCTTAGTTTAGCGGCATCTAAATCTTTAATATAACCAATCATAGGTCTACCGTAGTTGTGCTTGTCAAAAATATGACTGTATACATCTCCGTATATAATTTTTCCATAAGGAGCATTGTCCATACGTTGACGCTTCTCTTCTTTAACTACTTCGTTTTGAGTATCTACAGCTTTTTGGTCGATAATTGGGTGTAATAATCGTTCAGATTCCATCCATAAACCTAGCTGTAAGTTATTTGAAGGGAATGTTTCGTAGTAATAAGTTCTATCCCAGTTAGTGTTAGCATTACCTGTTCCACCATTAGCAGCTTCAATTTTATTCCATTCACCACGACCAATGTTTTTAGTTCCGGTAAATAACAAGTGCTCATAAAAATGTGCCATTCCTGTTTTTCCATCCTCTTCATCCTTTGATCCTACATGGTACATTACTCCAACAGTAACAACAGGAGCAGAATTGTCTTGATGCAAAATAACGTGCATTCCGTTGCTTAAATCGTACTCTTCAAACTCAACTTTTTGTGCATTAGCCGATAAGCATAACAACAAAGCTGAAGCTAGAGTGATAACTCTTTTTCTCATTGATTGAAATTTAATTTTTAATGATTTTCGTGTATTTGACGTGAAATTAGAGTATTTGTTACAGTTGAAATAATAAAAACAAACCTTTTTTATGCTAAAAGAGTAATTTTCTGAGTAATACATTTTTTTTTGAAGTAAAAAATGTATATTTGCACCCGCATTTTTATTTAAGAAAGTGTGAATAAAGTATAAACGCAAAACAAATAGTATGTACGCAATCGTAGAGATAGCAGGGCAGCAATTTAAAGTAGCAAAAGACCAAAAAGTATACGTACACCGTTTACCAGAAGCAGAAGGATCAAAAGTAACTTTTGATAATGTAATGCTTATTGAAGATAAAGGAAACGTAACTATTGGCGCCCCAGCTATAGAAGGTGCAGGAGTAACTGCAAAGATTTTAGGTCACTTAAAAGGTGATAAGGTAATCGTTTTCAAAAAGAAAAGAAGAAAAGGTTACAAAAAGAAAAATGGACACAGACAGTATTTAACTGAAATCCAAATCGAAGGAATTTCTGCATCAGGAGTTAAAAAGGCAGCGGCTAAAAAAGAAGCTCCTAAAGCTGAAGCAAAAGAAGAATCGAAGGATTTAAGTTCAATGACTGTAGCAGAATTAAAAGCTTTAGCTAAAGAAAAAGGTATTTCAGGATACACTTCTTTAAAGAAAGCAGAATTAATTGAAGCATTAAGTAAATAATTAACTTTAAAAACTTACAAAGATGGCTCATAAGAAAGGTGTCGGTAGTTCGAAGAACGGTCGTGAATCAGAATCGAAACGATTAGGAGTAAAGATTTTTGGAGGACAAGCTGCTATTGCAGGTAACATTATTGTTCGTCAAAGAGGAACTCAACACAATCCAGGTGAAAACGTTTACATGGGTAAAGATCATACTTTACATGCTAAGGTTGATGGTGTTGTAAAATTCCAAAAGAAAAGAGATAATAAATCATATGTTTCTGTAACTCCATTCGAGGCTTAAGAAACTAACTGATTAGGATAAAATAAAAGCTCAACTAAATTTAGTTGAGCTTTTTTTGTATATAAATATAAACGAACATAAAAATTTATATATAAAAAAACACCACTTTAAAGTGGTGTTTCATAACTTAATATCATTATTGATTAATCCCCCAATTTATCAATATGATTCCCCTTGTGTATTACACTGCAAATATCATATAAAAGAACGTTTATTAATGTAAAGGATGTATAAATGGTGTGCTTTTTTGTGTAAATGGTAAAAAAAATATGTTTACAACACAGTTTTGAGCTGGTTTTTGCTAAAATCGTATTGGTTACATTTTATTTTTAAAATATTATCTGTTACATTTGATATAAATGTACATGAGATGTTAAGAGCAGTTATAGTTGATGATGAGCCAAAAGCAATACAAGGGCTTTCTTGGGAGTTATCAAGCTTTGGGAATGATATAGAAATTATAGAAACATTCACGGTTGCGGAAAAAGCAATTAAGTTTATAAATGAGAATAGTATTGATTGCCTTTTTTTAGATATTGAAATGCCTACGATGGACGGTTTTCAATTGTTAGAAAAAATAGAAAATAAAGATTTTGCTATAATCATTACAACAGCATATAATGAGTATGCAATTAAAGCATTAAAGAATCAGGCAATAGACTATCTACTTAAACCTATTGATTCTGATGATTTAGAGGAAACAATAGGTAGAGTTAAACAACATTATAAGAAGAATAATAATACTGAAAAGGTTGAAAAAATATTATCAAGCTTTAATAAGAAGTTTAATAGGAGAAAAATAACTATTAATACTGATGGTAAACTAGTCTTTTTATCTCAAGATGAAATTTTATTTGTAGAGTCAGATGGTAATTATTCAACGATTCATACTACTGGAGCGAATAAGAAAATCGTAGTTACAAAAAAACTAAAAGAAATAAACTCATTACTTCCAGAAGATCACTTTTTTAGAATACATAATTCATTTATAATTAACTTGAATAAAATAAAAGAGTTTTTAAAATCAGATGGTTATGTTGTATTAGAAAATAACCATAAAATTCCTGTTTCTAGACAGAGAAAGTCGGATTTCCTAGAAAAATTTTAAATGAAGAAATTAATAATAATTACCTTTTTATTTTCTGTAGCACTTTCTTGTTTTTCACAAGAAGAAGAGATAAGTATAGATAGTTTAATACAGCAAGCAATAGAAAAAAAGATAGATGATTATTATGATTTATATCGTTTTTTTAAGCGTGAACGATTTAATAAACAAGACATAGATTTTCTTTTAAAAGAGAGTCAGCAAAAAGAATACAGATTAGGAGAGGTATATGCTTATAATTTGTTGGGAAGACACTATAGAAATAACTCTTTTTTTGATAGTTCAATAGAGAATTATATGAAAGCTCTTGAGTTATCAAGAGAAATAGAAGATGTCAATGCAGAAATTGTTACACTTAATCAAATAGGAGTAGTATATCGAAGGCAAGATAAGATTAGAAACGCCTTGAATTATCATCAAATGGCACTTGAATTAGCTGATAAGATTGATATACCTGATATTGATACTAAAATAAGTATAAGCATATCAAACAATAGTATTGGTAATATTTATTTGGCTCTTAAGCAATACCAACTGGCATTAGAAAAGTTTAAAAAAGCAATTTTAATTCAAGAAAAAACAGAGGATAAAAGAGGGCTGGCAATTAACCATCAAAATATGGGACTTGCTTTTCAAAACTTGGGAGATATTGATGCTGCATTAGAGCATTACAACAAATCTTTACAATACAATATAGAGAATAATTCAAGTATAGGAAAAGTTATTTGTCATAACAGTATTAGTAATGTTTTATTGTTACAAGGAAAGTACGATGAAGCTTACAAATATATAAGTGAAGTGTTGCCTATTTCAGAAAAAATAGGAAACCAGTATTATACATCTGATGTGTACATAACGTTTGGTAATGTACAATTAAAGTTAGATAGTTTAGATAAAGCAAAAACATATTTAGAGAAAGGCTTAGAGGTTGCTAATAAGCATAAAATTCCCTCAGGAATTAATCAATCTAACTTGTATTTGTCTGAGCTATATGAGAAAAAAAAGGATTACGAAAAAGCATATAGTTTTTATAAGAAAGCTATTGAAGGAGAACGTAAAACATTTAACGATAAAAATATACTATACGTAAACAACCTTATTAATAAATATGATAATGAGGTAAGTAGAAATAAAATAAAGAACTTAGCGAAAGAGAATGAAATAGCGAAACTAAAACTATTACGAAACAGAAATGTTTTAATTATAGCATTAGTTTCTATAGCATTGTTAGGAGTATTGTTGTATTCTATGTACAGACAACGATTGTTGAATAATGACAAAAAAATATTGATGCTGGAACAGGAGGCTTTGAGAATTCAAATGAATCCACACTTTGTTTTCAATGCATTAAACTCTATCAAGCTGTATGTTATAAATAACGAACAGAAGAATGCGGTATATTACCTAAATAAATTTTCAAAACTAATTCGAAGTATTTTAGAATCTTCATCTGTAAAAGAAGTAACGTTGAGTGAAGAACTAAAAACAATGAACTTATACATGAGTATCGAGAACATTCGATTATCAAATGAAGTTAATTATATAGAAAATATAGATTCAAACGTAAATATAGAAAGGATAAAAGTTCCGCCATTAATATTACAACCCTTTTTAGAAAACTCTATTTGGCATGGACTTTCATCTAAGAAAGGAAAAAAAGAAGTTTCGTTGTCGGTTACAAAAATATCAGATGAGTTTATACAAATTGATATTGTAGATAATGGAATTGGTAGGGATGCTGCTATGAAAATTAGAAAAAACAAATCGTTGAATAGAAGGTCGATAGGTATAGATTTAACTAAAGAACGATTACGAAACTTTGCCAACGAGTATGCCAATAATTATTCATTAATTTATACAGATATAATTGATGAAGAAGGAAATCCTAAAGGGACCAAAGTTTCGTTGAAAATACCAATACTTTAAAAATCAAATCGTAACTGTACCCAAACAGGTTCAGTTTTCTCAGTATTTAAATTACTAAAAGAAATTCCTAATAACCTAACAGAGTTATTAAGTGTATCTTGGTACAATAGCTCTTTTACGATAGGATAGAACTCTTTTTTTAATTGTAGGTAATGGTTTGTAGTTTTACTACGTGTTTGTTGCGTAAAATCACTGTATTTAATTTTAAGAGTTACGGTTTTTCCCTTAGTATTTGATTTTTTCATTCGACGTTCTAGTTCGTCAGCAATTTTATCAAGTCGTTCTAACATAAAAACCTCAGAAGATAGATTTTCTCTAAAAGTAGTTTCAGCAGCGATTGACTTTCGAATTCGATTAGGTTTTACTACTGAATTATGAATGCCTCTAACAATATTGTAATAATGTACTCCCGATTTTCCAAACAATTTGGAAAGCTCTTCTAATGATTTTTGTTTTAAATCTAGGCCTGTAAAAATACCTAGATTGTGCATTTTGGCGGCTGTAACTTTCCCTACACCATAAAACTTATTTACAGGTAATTGTTCTAAAAACTCAAGAACCTCTTCTGGATTAATAGTTTTCTGTCCGTTAGGTTTATTAATGTCAGAAGCTACTTTGGCAATAAATTTATTAATAGAAATTCCTGCCGACGCTCGTAGCTCTAATTCTTCCCAAATTCGCTGACGAATTTCTTGGGCAATCATACTAGCCGATGGATTTCCTTTTTTGTTTTCAGTAACATCTAAATAAGCTTCATCTAGCGATAGAGGTTCTACCAAATCGGTATAATCGTAAAAAATCTTCCTAATTTTAGAAGAAACTTCTTTGTAGCGATCAAATCTTGGAGGAACAAAAATGATATGCGGACATTTTTGTTTAGCCAACACACCACTCATGGCAGAACGAACTCCAAATTTTCTAGCTTCGTAACTAGCAGCAGAAACTACACCTCGCACCTCACTACCACCAACAGCAACTGGTTTTCCTCGCAATTCAGGATTATCCAATTGCTCTACAGATGCATAAAAAGCATCCATATCTACATGAATAATTTTACGAAAAGGAGGTTGTAATTCCATTCTGTAAAAATAATAAAAGCCCTCTTAAGATTAAGAGAGCTTTATAATATGTCTTTGTTCTTTTGGTATAAAGTTATACTTGTTTTACCTCAATAATTTTAACTGGACAGGCTTTTTTCGCTTCGTGTGAAGCCTCAAAAATACTATCGTCATGCGATTTTATGGTAAAGAAACCTTTTTTTTCTGTAGAATGTAGTAAAACAGATTTTCCGTCTTTTTTAGACATTTGAAATTGTGCTGGAGCTAACTCCACACAATAATTACAGCCAATACACTTGTTTCTTTGTAAGGTAATTACAACCATTAGTTTTTAGCAAATTCAGTTTTAACAATTTTGTATAACTTATCTGAAGGGCGAATTCTGAAGTCTAGTTTCATAGTAACTTCATCGCCTTTGGTAGCGGTTTGTGCTTCTTTATCGTTTACAAACATGCTTTTTAATTCCATTTCTTGAGCACCTGTGGTTGGTCCTGTAATTAAAATAGTATCACCAATTGCTAAATCGTAGGCTTCAATCTTAAACTCTCCAACTTCTGCTTTTGGAAAATAATGCATTCCCTTTCCTAAGTATACTTTCTTTTGAGTAGCATGCGAACCAGGTTCTTTGCTCCATTCTCCTAATTTCTGACCTAAGTAATATCCGTTCCAGAAACCACGATTGTATACTTTTTCCAATTCTTGCATCCAGCTAATAACCTTCTCTTTATCGTAAGTTCCGTTGTGTAAACTGTCAATGGCATCACGGTAACATTTAATTACTTTGGCTACATATTCAGGTGCACGACCACGACCTTCAATTTTTAATACTTTAATTCCTGCGTCGGCAACCTGATCTAAGAAATCAATAGTACATAAATCTTTTGGAGACATGATGTACTCATTATCTAATTCCATTTCAAAACCAGATTCTTGATCAATTACCGTATATTTTTTACGACAATTTTGTTTGCAGGCTCCTCTATTTGCAGATGAATTATGCGAGTGTAAACTCATGTAGCATTTTCCAGAAACCGCCATACATAAGGCTCCGTGACCAAAAATTTCAATTTCTAACAAACGACCAGAAGGCCCTTTGATTTCTTCTTTTTCAATCTGCTCAGTAATCTTTTTTACTTGACGTAAGCTTAATTCTCTACTCAATACCACAGTGTCGGCAAACATGGCATAAAACTTAACCGTTTCGATATTGGTAATGTTAATTTGAGTAGAAATGTGAACCTCCATACCTTCTGCTCTAGCCATTGCAATTACAGCTTGATCCATTGCAATTACAGCAGTAATGTTCGCTTCTTTAGCTCTTTTGATTAAGGTTTTTACGATAGACAAATCATGGTCGTACACGATCGTATTTAGTGTTAAATAGGTACGAACATTTTTTTCTGAAGACCTACGAGAGATTTCTTCTAAATCATCTAATGTAAAATTGATAGATGCTCGAGCACGCATATTTAATTGCTCCACACCAAAATATATAGAATCACATCCATTGTCTAAAGCTGCCTGTAACGATTCAAAATTACCAGCAGGAGCCATTAACTCAATCTTTTGCATTACTTTTTAAATTTTAAAGCTTCTGAACGTCCTTTTTTAAATATCTTATTGCTTGCGTGTTTCCCTTTACGCAATTCTTTTTGCTCTTCGTATGGTAAATGAATGATGTCTTGACATTCAGGAGAACAGGTGTTTTCCATTTTTTCAGCACATTCATCACATTGAATGAATAATAAGTGACAACCTTCGTTAGCACAATTGGTATGTGTGTCACAAGGTTTTCCACATTGATGACAATTGGCAATTACATCATCAGAAATTTTTTCAGCTCTTCGGTGATCAAAAACAAAATTCTTACCTAAAAACTTGTTTTCTAACCCTTCAGATTTTACCTGACGAGTATATTCAATAATTCCTCCTTCAAGTTGGAAAACATTTTTAAAGCCTTTATGTTTGTAGTAGGCAGAGGCTTTTTCACATCGAATTCCACCTGTACAATACATTAATAAGTTTTTGTCTTCTTTATGGTCTTTTAAATCTTCTTCAATAATATCTAACGAGTCTCTAAACGTATCAACATCTGGAGTTACTGCACCATCAAAATGTCCAATTTCACTTTCGTAATGGTTACGCATATCTACACAAACTGTATTTGGATCTGCTAGCATTTCATTAAACTCTTTAGCATTTAAATGCACTCCTTTGTCAGTAACGTCAAAAGTGTCGTCATTTAATCCGTCAGCAACAATTTTGTTACGAACTTTTACTTTTAGTTTTAAAAACGATTTATTATCGT
Organism: Tenacibaculum singaporense; assembly: GCF_003867015.1. Classification (NCBI taxonomy): domain Bacteria; kingdom Pseudomonadati; phylum Bacteroidota; class Flavobacteriia; order Flavobacteriales; family Flavobacteriaceae; genus Tenacibaculum; species Tenacibaculum singaporense. The sequence continues at coordinate 445,092 of NZ_CP032548.1, read as the reverse complement.
GCTCAATAGCTACGTTTAAACGAATTCCATTTAAAAAAGAAATACTATCTAGTTGTTTTTTTAACGCTAGAAAGTTTTCTGAGGGAACAGATATTTGAGCGTTGATTCCTTCGTATGAAACATATGTTCTTCCTAAAACATCTAGTTCGTTCCATTCAAGGAATAATTTATTTCTAAATAAAGTTGGGTTTTCTATCTTATGATATTGATAGAATGAGATAGTAATACGGTCTTTACCCGCATCATCAATTAATTTAGCGCGTTCTTCTGCGCTTAACTTGTTGTACAGTTGCATGCTATACTTTTTTAAGTTAGACAAAAATGTTGTGGTTTTTCTAGAAAACCGGTGCAAATGTACTGATTTTTTGAGTTTTACTGTTTAAAACAATACTATTTAAGCTTAAATGGTATATTTTTTAAATTTTAACGTATTTTTTCTAACAAAAGAGATACAACCAATTTGTTTTTTTTAAACCTTTGTAGCATACAAACAATAAATTTTATACTCAAAAATCAAAAAAATGAGAGTAGCAGTGGTAGGAGCTACCGGAATGGTAGGTAATGTAATGTTACAAGTATTGGCAGAACGTAATTTTCCAGTAACAGAATTAATTCCTGTTGCATCAGAGCGTTCAGTAGGAAATCAAATTGAGTTTCAAGGAACAAATTATACGGTTGTAGGTTTAGAAACTGCAGTAGCTATGCAGCCAGATATTGCATTGTTTTCAGCAGGTGGAGACACTTCTTTAGAGTGGGCACCAAAGTTTGCAGCTGTTGGTACAACAGTAATTGATAATTCATCTGCATGGAGAATGGATCCAACGAAGAAGTTGGTAGTTCCAGAAATTAATGGAGATGTGCTAGCTAGTGAAGATAAAATCATTGCAAATCCTAACTGTTCAACTATTCAGTTAGTAATGGCATTGGCTCCGTTGCACAAAGAGTATAAAATGAAGCGTGTGGTAATTTCAACGTATCAATCTGTTTCAGGAACAGGTGTTAAAGCGGTTCGTCAATTAGATAATGAAGAAGCGGGAGTTGAAGGCGAAATGGCATATCCGCACCCTATTGGAAGAAATGCATTACCACACTGTGATGTATTTTTAGAAAATGGATATACTAAAGAAGAAATGAAGCTGGTAAAAGAACCTAAAAAGATTTTACGAGACGATTCTTTTGCAGTAACAGCCACAGCAGTTAGAATACCAACAGCAGGAGGACATTCTGAGGCTGTAAATGTTCAGTTTGAAAATGACTTTGAATTAGGGAAAGTACGTGAGTTATTAGCACAAACTGAAGGTGTTATTGTACAAGATGATGTACAAAATAATGTATATCCAATGCCTATTTTAGCAAATAATAAAGATGAGGTTTTTGTAGGTAGAATTAGAAGAGACGAATCTCAGCCAAATACCTTAAATATGTGGATTGTTGCTGATAATTTACGTAAAGGAGCGGCAACTAATACAATTCAAATAGCAGAATATTTAGTGGCTAACAACTTAGTTAAGCCATCGGTTACTGCTTAGTTATAAATTTATAATAATACGTTTAAAATCCTGTGCTTGTAAGTGCAGGATTTTTATTTTTGAAATATGAACAGAGAACAAATAATACAGAATACGATTGAGTTTGTAAAAAACACTTTGAAAGGAGCTGAGGGCGGACACGATTTCTTTCATATTGAACGTGTATATAAAAACGCCTTATTAATTGCAAAAAATGAAAAAGTTGATGAGTTTGTGGTTTCTTTAGGTGCATTGTTGCATGATATAGCGGATAGTAAGTTTTACGATGGTGATGAGGCTATAGGTCCGCAAAAAGCAAGAGTTTTTCTTGAAAGTCAACAAGTATCAGAAGAAATAATTACTCATATAGAAAAAATTATCACCAATATCTCTTTTAAAGGAGGAAACTTTAAACAAAATTTCACTTCTCCTGAGTTAAATGTTATCCAAGATGCAGACCGATTAGATGCCATAGGAGCTGTTGGGATAGCTCGTTGTTTTAATTATGGTGGATTTAAAAATAGAGAATTATACAATCCAGAAGTTCCTCCTAATTTAAAAATGACAAAAGAAGAATATAAAAAATCAACAGCACCTACTATTAATCATTTTTATGAGAAGTTATTGTTGTTAAAAGATAAAATGAATACTACAACAGGAAAAGCAATCGCAGAGCAAAGACATGCTTATATGGAAGGTTTTTTAGAACAGTTCTATAAAGAATGGAATGGAATGATTTAGTGCTTATTGTGTTGATAATGTAAAAAATATGTTATTTTAATAAAAAATTTACGTTAAAATTTGTGTGTTATTGAATTTAGTATATATTTGCTCCAGTTAATAACCCCCATTTTATTAATGTAATCCCCTTATTGTAAAAATAGCATCTAAATTTTAATTTAGATGCTATTTTTTTGTAGTTGCTTCTGTAGTAAAAAAAATTACTTTTCTGGAAATTCAGGTTTTCGTTTTTCTAAAAAAGCAGTAGTTCCTTCTTTAAAATCTTCAGTTCCAAAACAGTTTCCAAATTCTGTAATTTCGCTTTCAAAACCATTTACACCATCTTTAAAATTATCATTTACAGCTTTAATTGCTGCACTAATTGCAACAGAAGAGTTGCGCATAATTTTTGAAGCTATTTTTTGGGCTAAAGGTAATAGCTCTTCTTGCGAGGTTACATGGTTTACCAATCCAGCTTCTTTAGCTTCGTCAGCAGAAATCATACCTGCTGTCATAATTAACTCCATGGCTTTTCCTTTACCTACTAATTGAGGTAAGCGTTGTGTTCCACCATAACCAGGGATAACTCCTAAAGAAACTTCAGGTAGCCCCATTTTAGCATTATCAGAAGCTACTCTAAAATGACAAGCCATTGCTAACTCTAATCCACCTCCTAAAGCAAAACCATTTACAGCGGCAATAACAGGAGTTGATAAATTTTCAACAAAATCAAATAAAATTTCCTGCCCTTTTCTTGCTAACATTCCTCCTTCTTCTACAGAGAAATGTGCAAATTCAGAGATGTCTGCTCCAGCAACAAACGCTTTTTCTCCACTACCTGTGATGATAATTACTTTAATACTAGTATCTTCTTCCAGAGCTTTAAAAGCATTATGAAGTTCTTCAATAGTAGCTTTGTTTAAAGAGTTTAATTTTTTTGGTCGGTTAATGGTAATAGTTGCCAATTTGTTAGTTTGCTCAACTAAAATATTTTCAAAATTCATAATTATGTTTATGTTTTAGGTAATATTACAGTAAAAACAGTTCCAACTCCTTTAGTTGAAGTAAAGGATATTGTACCGTCATACGCTTCAATTATATTTTTTATGATAGATAGTCCTAAGCCCATTCCACTAGTTTTAGTAGTAAATTTAGGCTCGAAAATTAACTCCTTATTTTCATCACTAATACCTTTTCCGTTATCAGAAACTGTTATTTTAACATTATTTCCTTCAGAAGCAACTTTGACTTCTATTTTAGGATTCTTATCGGTGTCTTTTATTGCCTGAATTGAGTTTTTAACTAAGTTGGTAACAATTCGTATCAATTGTGTTTTATCTAAACTAGCGTATAATTCTTTTTCTTGAGGGAAATAATGTATGTAATCTTCAGTAAAAATATCTAACGAGTGTTTAACGATATCAACTACATTCAATTTTTCTCTACGTTGTGTAGGCATTTTAGCAAAATCAGAAAAAGCAGAAGCAATAGAACTCATTACATCAATTTGCTGAATAAGTGTTTCGCTGTATTCAGACATTTTTTCTTTGATATTAGGATCTTCTGGATTGAATTTTCTTTCAAAGCTTTGTACTGATAAACGCATAGGTGTTAACGGATTTTTAATCTCGTGAGCTACCTGTTTGGCCATTTCTCTCCAGGCTTGTTCACGTTCACTCTGCGCTAGTTTTACAGCACTTTCTTCTAACTGGTCAATCATGTTGTTATAAGCGGCAACTAGCGAATTGATTTCTGAACTGGCAGAGTTTAAGGTAATTTTTTCGTTACGCTTATTTAAACGGGTCTCGTTTATTTTTTGCGAGATGGTTTGAATGGATCGAGTAATATAAGTTGATAAAAAGTAAGCTAAAACAATGGCAATAATGAGCATTAGCAAATAAACTAATGATAGACGAGAAATAAACTCTCGTAGTTCATGTTTTTGCTCTTCGTTATCTTGTGCAATTTGTAATTCTAAAATTCCAATCCTTTTAAAACGAGGGTCGTTTAAGTAAGTGTATGAAGATTGGTAAGTGATACCTTTTTCGGTTCTGCCTTTTAAAATTTTATGATTTGAATTGTTGGCTAAATCTCTAACGGTTTCGTTAGCTAAGTTTTGCCCTTCTTTTTTATCAAAATTATAAGGAATGGAAGATTTTAACAACTTTCCATCCATGTCGTACATAGAGATAGTAAGCTTATGAACATAAGCGATATCATAAATTCTATCTTGAAAAATTTTGGATAAATTCTCTGTAGTTACAGGGTAGGTGGTTCTACGTTTAAGCTCTATTTCAATATCTTGCTTTGTAGAGAATTCTTTACGTTCAAAACGTGCAGTATTATAATCTTTTGTTTGCTCGTCGTATTGGTAAATAGTAACGATTACAATTAAAATTGATGCCAATAGCACTAAAAGTATCATTGACAAGAAAATTCTAATTCGAAGTGATATGTTATTGAAAATACGCAATTTTATAACTCAATTTTTTTAGTTCTCATAAGCAAAGTATCATCTGTTTCTCCATCATTATCCCAGTCATAAGTAGAGGTAGCACTAAAACCATTGTTAGTTTGTGTAATTTTATACCAAGCCTGTACTTGCTTTCCTAAATACGGATAATCAACAAATAAACTATCTCCACTAGTTTTCCACTTACCGTTAGTTTCACCAACTTTTTTCCCATCGGCTTGTACAAACCATGCAGAAAAAGTACCATCGCTGTTATAGGTAGATTGTGCTTTTCCTGAATTAGGTTTGCTAAAATCGTCTTCAAAAACAGAAGTGCTATCGGTTTCGTTGGCAGTTAAATATTCAATTTTCAAATATGTTGTTTCCCAATTTCCAACCAAATATTCTTGTAATAGCGGTCCTTTTTTTTCTTGTTTACAAGCAACAAAAAGTATTCCGAAAATAAGCGCGGTAATTATGTGTTTTGTTTTCATGATTAAGATTGGATTTTTTCTTCTTTGGTGTGTAGAAGACGTGTTAGTTTAATAGATAAATCTAATAAAATAATTTTAGCATTTCCGTTTCTTTCAATATGGTACTGTGCGTCACTTACTTCTTTTTCTATGATTAAGATATTAGCACTATGAATAAACGGAGCAAATTTTGCGAGTTCGAAGTTTGCAGACTGAGTTTCTAAAAAAACTAAATCTGGCGTTCCGTAATTTAGAAGTAAAGCTTGCCTAAAAAATTGCAAACAATATTGTAAGAATTGTTTTTGAGTTTCTCTACCAGATTTAGCGATTTCTTCCGACCAACCTATTAAGTCTTGAATAACAGCAGCGTTTCCTTTGGCTCTAAATGCGGCTCTAATCCAAGTAATAAACCATTGTTCAAAAACTAAATCGTTTGAATTGTTGTTTAAAATATGTAAAGCCTTGTTATAATTTCCTTCTGATTGATGAGCAATCTTTATTGCTTCGTTTTCCGATATTTCTTTTTGCTGTGTTAGAGCATTGGCTATATCACTTTCACTTAGTACAGGGAAATGTAATGCTTGACATCGAGATTTTATGGTATTAATAATCTGCTCTTCATGTTCAGTAACAAGGATGAAAATAGTTTTACTTGGTGGTTCTTCAATCAGTTTCAATAATTTGTTAGAGGCGGCAACGTTCATCTTTTCTGCCATCCAAATAATCATTACTTTAAAACCACCTTCATATGATTTTAACTGTAGTTTTTTTACAATGTCTTCCGCTTCATCAACACCAATTTGTCCTTGTTTATTTTCAACGCCAATATGTTGTAACCAATTAAATAAACTTCCATAAGGTTGCTCCTCTATAAAAGAACGCCAGTCTTCTAAAAATAAATTACTGACAGGATGTTTTTTAACGGAATCATTTGTAGTTACGGGAAAAGCAAAATGTAAATCAGGATGCTGTAGTTTGCTACATTTAATGTTACAGGCTTCTACATTATCGGAGAAGTTACATAATAAGAATTGAGCGTAGGCAATGGCCATGGGTAAAGTTCCGCTTCCTTCTTTACCAACAAAGAGTTGTGCATGCGGAATTCTGTTATTTTCAGCCGATTGCTGTAAGTGGTTTTTTATATGTTCTTGCCCAATAATATCGTCGAAAGTCATACCACAAATATAAGACATCAAACAAAGAGAACAACCTATTGTAAATAAATGATATATTGTTTTGATATACTGTTTAGAACGATTCTATTTTAGTATATTTGCAAGCTAAAAATATATCTTTTGAGTACTATCGCATCGTTACATTTAGGGGAAAAAGGAATTATATCTGAAGAGTGCTTGGATAAAATTCCGTTGAAATTATTAGAAATGGGGTGTTTACCAGGAAGTGAAGTAGAATTGCTTCAAATAGCCCCGTTAAAAGATCCGATGTATATATGTGTAAACGGAAGTCATTTAGCGATTCGAAAAGAAACAGCTTGTCAAATTTCAATTATAAAACTATAGCTGATGAGTAATCGTATTAATGTAGCATTAATTGGAAATCCTAATACGGGTAAAACATCGTTATTTAACCAGTTAACAGGTTTAAACCAAAAAGTAGGAAATTACCCTGGTGTTACGGTTGATAAAAAACAAGGGGTTTGTAAATTGCCTAATGGTAAAAATGCAACGATTACTGATTTACCTGGTACTTATAGTATTAATCCTACCTCTATAGATGAAAGCATTGTTTTAAAAGCTTTGATGACTACGCATCAAGAAGAAAAGCCAGATGTAATTGTAGTAGTTGCTGATATTGAAAACTTAAAAAGAAACTTATTACTCTTTTCGCAAATTCAAGATTTAGAAGTTCCGACAATTTTAGCGTTAAACATGGCTGATCAACTAAAGCGAAAAGGGATTTCTATTGATATTCCTGCTTTAGAGAAAGAATTGCATACCAAAGTGGTGTTAATGTCGGCAAGAAAGAATGAAGGAGTTGATGACTTAAAAGAAGAAGTAGCTAATTATAAATCATTAAAGGCATACTCAAACTTTAACGAATTATCTCAAAAGATAGATAGTACCTACTTTGAAAAGTTAGCTAAAGTAAGTAACGAATTTACAGCTTATGAGTTGTGGATGATGCTTACAAAAAATCATAAACCATTACTTTCTTCCTCAGAAAAAGAAGCGATAAAAGAATTTGAAGGGGAAATTACAAAACAAAAAAAGTATCAACATAAAGAAACGATATATAGATATCAGCAAATAAATGCTGTTTTAAATAAAACCTACAAGGTAGATGCCTCTAAAGCTACAGATGTTCGTAGTAAACTAGACAGCGTTTTTACTCATAAAATATTTGGGTATGTTATTTTCTTCGGATTGTTATTACTGATATTTCAATCTATTTTTGACTGGGCTTCTACTCCCATGGATTTCATCGATGGTTTATTTGCTAATATCGCAGAGTTTACTAAAGCGCAACTGCCTGCAGGAATGTTTACTGATTTACTAACCGATGGAGTTATTCCTGGGGTAGGTGGAGTTGTAATTTTTATTCCTCAAATAGCTATTTTATTTTTGTTTATATCTATTCTTGAAGAAACAGGATATATGAGCCGCGTTGTATTTTTAATGGATAAAATTATGCGTCGTTTTGGAATGAGTGGTAAAAGTATTATTCCATTAATTTCAGGTACTGCATGTGCTATTCCAGCAATTATGGCAACCAGAACCATTGGTAGTTGGAAAGAACGATTAATTACCATTTTAGTAACACCGTTTACAACATGTTCTGCACGATTACCTGTATATGCTATTTTAATAGCTTTAATTATTCCTGATACTAAGTTGTTTGGCTTTTTAAGCTTACAAGGATTTACTTTATTAGCTTTGTATATCTTAGGGTTTGCAGCAGCAGTTATTGCAGCATATGTACTACATAAAACACTGAAGATAAAAAACAACTCACTTTTTGTAGTTGAAATGCCTAATTACAAAATACCATCAATAAAAAATGTGTTTTTTGATGTATTAGACAAAACAAAAGCATTTGTTTTTGGAGCAGGAAAAATCATTTTAGCAATTTCAATAGTACTGTGGTTTTTAGCATCTCATGGACCATCATCTTATGAAAATGCTGAGAAAAGTGTTGTAGAGAATACTGCAAATAAAAATCTTTCAGAAGAAGATTTAGCCAAGAAAATAGCATCTGCTAAGTTAGCAAACTCATATATAGGAATTGCAGGAAAAACAATAGAACCAGTTGTTAAACCATTAGGGTATGATTGGAAAATAGGTATTGGATTAATTAGTTCTTTTGCAGCAAGAGAAGTGTTTATTGGTACATTAGCAACTATTTATAGTGTAGAAGAAGATGGAGAAGATACTACCACTATAAAACAGAAAATGGGATCAGAAATAAACCAGGATACAGGAGAGAAACGATTCAACCTTGCTACTGGAGTGTCTTTATTGTTATTTTATGCTTTCGCAATGCAGTGTATGGCAACATTAGCAATTGTAAAAAGGGAAACAAAAAGTTGGAAGTGGCCAATGGTTCAGTTAGTGAGTATGGGAGTTTTGGCATATTTATCAGCATTTATAGCCTATCAAATTTTAAGTTAATGCAAGAAGTTTTAACATATGTAGTCGTTTGTGGAGCAATTATTTTTTTAGTGAAAAAGTTCTTTTTTAAGCCTAAAAAAAATAGCAGCTGTGATACAAATTGTAACTGTTCCTAAGTGAGAAAGGATAAATAACCAAACTGTTTTTTACAAAAGATGTATGTTTGTGGTATCATCCTTGTAGGAAGTAGGTAAATTATAATTAGTAAAAAATTAAAATGAAAAAAATAGTATTAGCAGCTGTAGTTTTTGTCAGTTCTCTCACGTATGCACAACAAGAGGTAAAAGTAGATTTACTAGACGCATTGGCTTTTAAAACGCTAGAGGTGTCTTACGAGTATTATACAACTGATCGTTCTTCGGTTGGTATTTCAGCTTTGTTTAACTTTGAAAAAAAATCAGCAGATTTTAGATACAATGAAGAGCGAATGTTTACTCCATTTTTCCGCCATTATTTTACAAATAATAGCAATTGGAACTATTTTGGAGAAGTGTTTATGGGAATAAATACGGGAGAAAGAGAAATTGAAGTAGAAGGAAGCACAGTTAAGCAGTATAAAGAATATACAGATGGAGCTTTAGGTTTGGCTTTTGGATCAAAATATGTGTCCTCAGGAGGCTTTGTGCTTGATATATATGGAGGTTTGGGTAGAAATCTGTTTACTTCAGAGGCCCGTTCAATTGTGCCTAGAGTAGGAATAAATTTAGGATATCGTTTTTAAGATATTCAATTTAAATACAACTAAAAAGCTCGCAATTGCGAGCTTTTTAGTTTATATATAATATATCATTCATTAAGCAACTTATTCGGTTGGAATTTGCTTTTTGCTTTTAATCAAATTAGAAAAGACAAAACTCAATATAGCAGGTAATACCCAACCTAAATTCTGATTAGCAAAGGGAATGTTGTTTTTTATTTCAACTAAGTAATTAGGATTGATAATAAAGCCTAAAAAATCTGGAATACTAAATAAAAAGGTTACCGCTACTACACTTTTAAAAACTAAAGTTGAGGTGTATTTTTCAGGAAGTACATTTAGTACAATTAAAACAATAGTAATTGGATAAATAAACATCAAAGCAGGTAGTGCAATATTGATAATATATTTCACATCAAACTGACCTACAGCAATTCCTAGTAAACAGCTAATAATAGCAGTAACTGTAAAGATCTTTTGAGAATTATTGCTAATTCCTTTAAAATAATCGGCAGTTCCAGTAATAATTCCAACCGCTGTTGTAAAACAAGCCAAAGCAACTAAAACACTAAGAAAAACACTTCCAATATTTCCTAAAGTTTGATTGCTCAGAGAGTTTAAGATTTCTGTTCTATTAGCACTTTCAGAAAAGGTAGAACTAAATAAAACCCCATTATAAATAAGGCCAGCATAAATAATTAATAAGCCTATACCAGCAATAAAACCTGCTTTGGTTATAAGCTCTTTTTTCTCTTCAAAAGTTGTATTCGTGTTAAAATTCATTGAAATGACTAAGACACCACCAACAACTATGGAAGCAATAGCATCAAAAGTTTGATATCCTTCTAGCAAACCATCAACAAATGGAGCTTTAAGGGTCGTTGGAGTAATCATATCTGGAGCTGTAAAAAAACCAACGAAAATAATAGCCAATAAAATGAATATAATAAGAGGAGTTAAAAACTTGCCTAGTAGATTTAGTACTTTTGACCGGTTCATGGTAAAAAGAAAAACAAGTCCGAAATAAATTGTACTAGTAACTAAAGAACTACTGTTGCTAAAGTAAGGAGCAATGGCCATTTCATGAGTAACCGAAGCAGTTCTTGGTGCAGGTAAAGCAATACAAATAGTGTATACAACAAAACAATATATAAGGCTAAAAGTAGGAGATACTTTTTTGCCGAAATCGTACATAGTACCCTGTAGTTTAGCATGGGCTAAAATACCTATCATAGGAATAAAAACAGCAGTAATAAAAAAGCCAATAGTTACCCAAAACCATAAGCTTCCAGCATTTTTCCCTAAAAATGGAGGCAAAATTAAATTACCAGCCCCAAAAAACATTGAAAATAAAGCAAATCCGTTTATAAATATCTCCTTAGTTTTGTGCATTGCTTAACAAATTAATAAGCGACGAATATACATTAAAAAATGATTGCAAAATTTAAGGAAACAACTGTTTTTTATACAGATACTGGTAAAGGAAGTAGTATTGTTTTATTACACGGGTTTTTAGAAAATAGTACTATGTGGAATGAGGTGGTTAGTGAATTGTCTAAAAAAAACCGCGTGATTTGTATTGACTTATTAGGGCATGGAAAAACAGGATGTGTTGGGTATATTCATACGATGGAAGAGATGGCAGAAGCAGTAAAATCTGTTTTAAGAGAATTAAAAATTCGTCGAGCTACCTTTATCGGACATTCCATGGGTGGATATGTTGCTTTAGCTTTTGCAGAAAAATATCCAAAAAACGTAAAAGGAATTTGTTTAATGAACTCTACCTCTCAAGCAGATAGTGAAGAACGAAAAAAGTTGCGACTCAGAGCTGTTGAAATGGCTAAGGAAAATTACGAAACATTGGTAAAAATGTCAATTAGTAACTTGTTTGCAGAGAATATGCGTTTACAGTTATCCGAAGAAATAGAGAAAATAAGAGAAGAAGCCTTAAAAACACCTGTTAGAGGGTACATTGCAGCTACAGAAGGAATGCGTTTGCGTAAAAACAAAGAAACTGTTTTAAAAACAATAGAAAAGAGGTTAATAATTGCAGGAAAAAATGACCCAATATTAAATTATATTACTGTTGAAGAAGAAGCAAAGAGAACCAATACCCCATTAATTGCATTACCAAACGGACACATGAGTCATGTTGAAGCAAAAGAAGAACTATTAAAAGCACTAACCAACTTTATAAAAGCTTGATAAAATCTGTTACTTTTGTAGCGCACAAAAAGAATACATTTCATGAAAACTCATCATCTAGCCAAACAAAATTCTATTCTTAATAAATTCCTAGCTGAACTCAGAGACACATCAGTTCAAAAAGATTCGATGCGTTTTCGTAGAAACATTGAACGAATAGGAGAAGTTTTAGGGTATGAATTAAGTAAAGAGCTGAATTATGAGGCAAAAGAAATAACCACACCCTTAGGAACCAAAAAAGTAGAGTTAGCTACAAACAATATAGTGCTATGCTCTATTCTCAGAGCAGGCTTACCATTACATAATGGAATGTTAAACTATTTTGACGATGTGGAAAATGCATTTATCTCAGCATATCGTCATCACCCTAATAATGATGAAGAGTTTGAAATAGTTGTAGATTATTTTGCATCACCCTCTATTGATGATAAAACATTGTTATTAGTAGATCCAATGTTAGCAACAGGACGCTCTATGGTTGAGGTTTATGAAGGCATAAAAAAATACGGAACCCCAAAAGAAATAATTATAGCTTCCGTTATTGGTTCTGTAGAAGGCGTAGCTTATGTAGCTAAACACTTGCCAGAAAGTACTACTTTGTGGATTGCTGATATTGATGAAAAATTAAACGACAAAGGTTATATAGTTCCTGGTTTAGGAGATGCGGGTGATTTAGCCTATGGAGCAAAACTGTAGTTTATACAATAGCACTTACAAAAAAAGAAGCTATTAAGAATAAAATAATAATAGCATCAGCATACCACTTCTTTTGAAAAAACTCTATTCCATTAGCTAGAATAACAGAAACAGGAAAAAATACATATAAGAACTCACTCCCAGAACCGTCTTGAACTAAAAGTAAAATAGCTGTAGTTATTACAAGGTGAGTGAGAATCAATATCCAGTTTTTTCTGAATTTATTTTTAACAGCAAGTGCCTTTGGACTTTTTAACATGATAGAAGCAATTAAAAAGGAACCTATAAAAAGAATAGGGAACAAATACTTCTCATGAGAATAAAAGCTTAAATCAGGATAAAAATTCCAATCAAAAAGCAACCAAAACTTTTCAAGGTTATCATACCAAAAATAGTAAGTGAAATACAGAAAAATAGGAGCAAAAAAACCAATTACAGGTGTTAATAATGTTTGATAGGTAAATCGTTGGTGTAAAAATATAGACAAGTAAAGTAATATCAGTAATAAAGGAGCATAAGGCTCTATTAAAAATGAAATACCAAGCCATAAACCACCATCAAACAATTTATGAAGTATGTTTTTTGAAGACTGTAAACTATATACTTTTCGTAAAAAAAGAAGTATAGTTAAATTAGCGTAAAAAGTTTTATTTATCTGTATAGTATCAGGAAAAAATCCAATTAAGATCACAAAAAACAAAAAAGCAAAAGAGTTATCGTAAGTCAATAAGTTCTTAGCAATAATAAAATTATACACTGAAAAAACAACTAAAAACCAACCAAGTTCTTTAACAAGGTTGAAAGATAATTCCTTAGAAAAAATACTTAAAACAAAATACCCTAAGAATAGTACAAACAGTACAACAAAATTTATAGGTTTAGATTTACCGAAAAAATTGGCTAACATTGTTTCTTTTTATATTTTTGCAGCTGTAAAGATACTTAAGATATGATAGCAGGCAATATTTTTAGATGGATTGGTAGTTTATTTACCGACTTTTTATTTGCACCATTCAATTGGTTACGCTTAACAGTAGCTAAATCAGATGCAGGTTGGTGGACTTCAAACGCCGTAAACTGGTTCTTTTTATTAATCCTATTAGTGTTATTTGCTTACTGGATGAAAGAAGCTGCTCGTTTTCAAAGAGAAGGAACAGAAGATAGAGCCTAATTTCTATACACTTTGGGAAGTAAAAATAAACTAAAACGTTTCAGAGAAAATGAAACGTTTGATAACGTTATTCAACCAACACGAGAAGAAGTTATTAACGACTTTTTTTATAAAGGAAAGTGGAATACTTTTTTTAAAAATAACAACCCAATAGTCTTAGAGCTAGGTTGTGGTAAAGGTGAATATACGATTGCTTTAGCAGAAAAAAATCCTGATAAAAACTTTATTGGAATTGATATTAAAGGCGCACGATTTTGGCGAGGAGCTAAAACAGCACTAGAAAATAACATGGAAAATGTAGCTTTTATTAGAACTCAAATAGAGTTAGTAGATTATATTTTTGCTGAAAATGAAGTTTCTGAAATTTGGATAACCTTCCCAGATCCACAAATTAAGTATAAGCGTACTAAGCATCGTATGACGAATTCTGAGTTTTTAAAGAAATACCATGGTATTTTAAATTCAGAAGGAACAGTCAACCTAAAAACCGATAGTGAATTCATGCACGGTTACACTTTAGGTTTATTGCATGGAGAAGGTCACGAAATTTTACATGCAAATCACGATGTGTATAAAAATGTGTACAGTCCAGAAGAGGTAACCGGTACGCAAACATTTTACGAAAAACAATATTTAGAAATCGGAAAACCGATTACTTATATAAAATTTAAACTTAATTATTAATCCTGCTTTTTTGCAGGATTTTTTGTTTTTAGGCTTTTCTTCGGTCGATAGGTATTCGTTAAATGTCACTATCTTTACCACATGGCAGATAAAAATTTCTTCGAAAAAGTGTACGAAGTAGCGCGTTTAATACCACATGGAAGAGTTACAAGCTACGGAGCTATAGCAACCTATTTAGGAGCAGCTCGTTCAGCAAGAATGGTAGGTTGGGCAATGAATAACTCTTCAGAAAAAGAAGTACCAGCACATCGAGTAGTAAATAGAAAAGGATTGTTAACAGGAAAACACCATTTTGATGGGACAAACCTTATGCAACAATTATTAGAAAGCGAAGGAATAGAAGTTATTGACAACCAAATTCAAGACTTTGAAAAGGTATTCTGGAATCCAAGTGAAGAATTGTGATAAACTTCAGAGATATAACATACTTAAAAGAAGGAACTGTCCGACAAAAAGAAGCCCATAAAGTGTTGTTAGAGCTGAATATTTTTGAACTATTAAAACACTTCAATCCTATTTTAGTGGGTACTATACCCATCAATATTGATGTAACATCAAGTGATTTAGATATCATCTGTCAGAGTGATAATCATGAAGACCTTATAAAAGTTGTGAGTGAAAACTATGGAGAGTTTTTAAGGTTTGAAGTAAAGACGATTCCATCATATAAAAATTTAAAAACAACAATCATTACACTTGAGTATAAAACCTTTCCAATAGAGATTTTTGTGCAAAATAAACTTCCAGAAGAGCAAGACTCATATCTACACATGCTTGTTGAATATCAGGTGTTGGTAAAAGCCGGAGAAGAATTCAGGTCTAAAATTATAACTCTAAAACAACAAGGACTCAAAACTGAACCAGCATTTGCAAAACTTTTAAACTTAGAAGGTAATCCGTATGAAGCGTTATTAACATACGGGTTTGAGAAAGGTTATATTTCTTGATTTTTCCTAAAAGAATCAAGTTTAAAATCATCTATAAAACCAACTTATCAACCTATAAATATTACCAATCTAAAGACTTTATTTTCTGAGGGCTAAAACGTATCTTTGCAGTTAAGATTAAATAAAAATAAGCAACAAGCTTATCGCTTGCTGTTTAAAGCATATAGCATAAAACATGAGTTTTAAAAAACAAGATATATACAAAGCGTTAGAAACCATAACAGCACCAGGAGAAGGTAAAAGTTTAGTAGAAAACGAAAATATAACCAATGTAGTTACATTTGGAGATGAGGTTATTGTTGATGTTACTATAGCAAATCCGTCATTACAAGCCAAAAAGAAAATAGAAGTAGAGATAATGAAGGCTATTCACCAACACGTTGATCAAAAAATCGATGTAAAAGTGAATGTGAAGGTGGAAGTTCAACAAAAAGAAAATCCAAATCAAATTAGAGGAAAAGAAATCCCTAATATTCAAAACATCATAGCTATTGCTTCAGGTAAAGGAGGAGTAGGAAAATCTACGATTACCTCAAACATGGCTGTCTCATTAGCAAAAATGGGATTTAAAGTAGGAGTGTTAGATGCCGATGTTTATGGGCCATCACAACACTTAATGTTTGATGTTGAAAGAGAAAAGCCATTAGCGGTAAACGTAAATGGGCGCTCAAAAATGAAGCCGATTGAAAGTTACGGAGTAAAATTATTATCACTAGGTTTCTTTACCGACCCAAGTCAAGCAGTAATTTGGCGTGGGCCAATGGCTTCAAAAGCACTAAATCAATTAATATTTGATGCAGATTGGGGAGAGTTAGATTTCTTATTAATCGACTTACCTCCAGGTACAGGAGATGTACATTTATCAATAGTACAAGCAGTGCCAATTAACGGAGCAGTTGTAGTAAGCACACCACAAAACATTGCCTTAGCAGATGCTAAAAAAGGAGTAGCAATGTTTAAACAAGAAAGTATTAACGTACCAGTATTAGGTATCGTTGAAAATATGGCGTATTTTACACCAGAAGAACTTCCTAACAATAAATATTATATTTTTGGAGAAGGAGGTGCTAAAAATTTAGCAGAAGATATTGAAACAAGTTTCTTAGGAGAAATACCATTAGTACAAAGCATACGTGAAGCAGGAGATGTTGGACATCCAGTAGCTTTACAAGAAAACACACCACTAGCAGAAGCTTTTACAGAGGTAACCAAAGAAATGGTTTCGCAACTATTAAAAAGAAATGCAAACTTACCACCAACAGAAGTAGTACGAATTACTACCATGAGTGGTTGTAGCTCAAAATAAGCAGTTATGGCAACAGCAGACATAAGAAATAACGTAGAAAAAGCGTTGGAAGAAATCCGACCTTTTTTAGTAAGTGATGGAGGTAATATTAAACTATTATCTATAGAAGACAGTACAGTAAAAGTACAATTAGAAGGAGCTTGCAGCGGTTGTTCAGTCAATCAAATGACCTTGAAAAACGGAGTAGAAGCAACAATAAAAAAATACGCACCAGAAATTACAGAAGTAATTAATGTAGCATAACTGATAAAAGTCAGGTTTTAAGCTAGACTATTGCTTTAATTTTGGGCGTTCGGGCGTGCTTTCGTTACTCGCTTTCCAATTAAAAAATTGGAAGAGCTCAAACAAGCCACTCAATCACTAACGCATACATATTCCTGTCTTATTTCAAAAGGCAGGAATCTCAGTATAAATAAGAGAATTTTGTTATAAAATGATACAAACAGATATATTAATTATTGGAGCAGGACCTACAGGATTATTCACGGTTTTTGAAGCAGGATTATTAAAATTACGTTGTCATTTAATTGATGCCTTACCACAACCAGGAGGGCAGTGTTCAGAAATTTATCCGAAAAAACCAATTTACGATATCCCAGCATATCCAGAGATTTTAGCAGGTGATTTAACGGATAAATTGATGGAGCAAATTAAACAATTTGAACCAGGATTTACCTTAGGTGAGCGCGCTGATACTATTGAAAAACAAGAGGACGGAACGTTTATCGTTACCACTAATAAAGGAACAAAACACCAAGCACCAGTAGTAGCAATTGCAGGAGGTTTAGGAAGTTTTGAACCCCGTAAACCACCTATCCCAAATATTGCTAATTTTGAAGACAAGGGAGTGGAATACATGATTAAAGAACCAGAAATTTATCGTGGTAAAGACGTGGTAATTGCTGGAGGTGGGGACTCTGCTCTAGATTGGTCTATCTTCTTAACAGATGTAGCAAAATCGGTAACGTTAATTCACCGAAGAAATGAGTTCCGTGGAGCTTTAGACTCTGTTGATAAAGTACAAGAATTAAAGAATGAAGGAAAACTAATGCTAATTACACCAGCAGAAGTTAAAGGTATTGTAGGAGAAGAAAAAGTAGAAGGTGTAGTAGTAGAGCAAAAAGATAAAGAACCGTTTACATTACCTTGTGAGCATTTTATTCCATTGTTTGGACTATCTCCAAAATTAGGACCAATTGCCAATTGGGGATTAGAAATAGAAAAAAATGCCATAAAAGTAAACAACGCTTTAGACTATCAAACCAATGTAGAAGGAATTTACGCAATTGGAGATGTAAATACCTATCCAGGAAAGTTAAAGTTAATTTTATGCGGATTCCACGAAGCAACGTTAATGTGCCAGAGTGCTTATAAACGTATTCATCCTGATAAAAAATACGTGATGAAATATACAACGGTTGGTGGTGTTGATGGATTTGATGGTACTAGAAAAGAAGCGCCTAAAGCTGTAGTTAAAGCGATTAATTAAGCATGACATTAACTGAATACATACAACAATTATCAGAAGATAAATTATTGTACTTCGCCTTGCCCGTATTTTTTATTTGTATGTTGGTAGAATACCGAATAGCAAAAGAAAAATACCATGGTAAAGACACCGGAGTATCAATGTTAATGATGGTATTTTCTGCTATTGTTGAATTTATTCCGAAAATCTTAGCCTTTGTAGCGTTTTTCTACTTGTATGAAATGAGTCCGTTAAAAGGTGTTGTACAACGCCAATGGTGGGCGTGGATTTTATTGTTATTGGCTGATGATTTTGCTTACTATTGGTTTCATCGCTTAAATCACGAAGTACGTTTGTTCTGGGCAGGTCATGTACCACATCATTCGTCAGTGCATATGAATTTAGGAACAGCATTGCGTCAAGGAGTGGGTGAACGTATTCATAAATTTTTCTTTTGGATGTGGATTCCGTTATTAGGATTTGATCCATTAATGATGTTTACCATGATGGGAATCAGTTTAATTTATCAGTTTTTTGTACATACAGAATTGGTAGATAAGCTTCCGAAGCCTATTGAATTAATTTTCAATACACCATCACATCATAGAGTACATCACGCATCTAATATTCGTTATTTAGATTGTAATCATGCTGGAATTTTAATTATTTGGGATCGTATGTTTGGCACTTTTTCTGAAGAATTAAAAGAAATTGATAAACCAGTATATGGATTAACCGTAAATATTGAAACATTTAACCCAGTAAAAGTGGCAACCCATGAATATACTGCAATTTGGAATGATGTAAAAAGAGCAGATAAATGGAGTGATAAACTCAATTATATATTCAACTCACCAGGTTGGACACATGATGGAGAAGATAAAAGAGCAAAAGTTTTGAGGAAAAAGTTGTTTGGAGACAGGAAATAGGAATTAGGAAATGGGGATAAAAAGATTTGAAGATATCATTGCCTGGCAAAAAGCACAGGATTTTTCTTTAGAGGTTTACAAGCATTTTAAATCTAGTAAAGAATATTCTTTTAAAGATCAAATTACAAGGGCATCCGTTTCTATTTCTAATAATATAGCTGAAGGTTTCGATAGAAGTTCAAATCAAGAATTTATTCGATTTTTATATTACGCTTTAGGTTCTAATAGTGAAGTTCGTTCCATGCTATATTTAGCTGTGCGTTTAGAGTTTATATCTAAAGAAAAATCAACAAAGCTAATACATCAATCTAATGAAATATCAAGAATGATTTTTGGGTTGATAAAATCAATGAAAAACTAATCCTATACACTAACCCCTTATTCCTAAGTACTAACACCTAAAAATATGGAACAAGATATTACGATAAAAATTACCGATCGTGACGGAGTAACGCATGAGGTACAAGCACCAACAGATATGGCTATGAACTTAATGGAAGTAGTTCGCTCATACGAATTAGCTCCTGAAGGAA
This sequence comes from Tenacibaculum singaporense, assembly GCF_003867015.1. Taxonomy (NCBI): domain Bacteria; kingdom Pseudomonadati; phylum Bacteroidota; class Flavobacteriia; order Flavobacteriales; family Flavobacteriaceae; genus Tenacibaculum; species Tenacibaculum singaporense. Next base: position 425,674 of record NZ_CP032548.1, on the reverse strand, counting down.
CTATTGGTATTTGTGGAGGAATGGCAATGTGTGCATCATGTCAATGTTATGTAAAATCAGATCATGAATTGCCAGAAATGGGAGATGATGAAGAAGCAATGTTAGCAGAGGCTTTTTATGTAGAAGATAATAGCCGATTGGGTTGTCAAATACAAATGACTCCCGATTTAAATGGTTTAGAAGTTGAGTTAGCTCCAGAGAGCTAAGAACAAAAGAATAAAGTTTTTAAAGCGCAGTATTTGGTATATACTAAATACTGCGCTTTCTTTTTGTAAAATATGCTATTTACGTCATTTTAAATTCCATTTACGTCATTTAGTTTGTTTGGTCTGAATATACTTTTGCTTTAAATTATTAAGACTAAATAAAAATAAATGATTCTTAAATCTAGCCCTTCACTAAAAGAATTGTCATTAAATAGCTATTTGTTTAGTGATGAATCAGCACAGTTGTATGAAGAGTATATTCAGAAAACAACCACTTATATTCAACAATTTTTATCCAAAAGAACTTTTTATCAAGGAGACAACCTTGAAGAAATTTTAACAAATAAAGAACAAGCGAAACTGGTAAATATAGAAGAGACACAACCTATAGATAGTGTTTTAGAAGAGTTGAATAACTTGTATATAAAAAATGCAATAGCATTTCATAATCCAACATACGTAGCACATTTAAATTGTCCAATTACTTTACCATCAATCATTGCAGAAATGATTACAACCACAATCAATACTGCAGTAGAAACATGGGATCAGAGTACTTCAGCAACTTTTATAGAACAAGAAGTTATTCAATGGATAACCAATGTATTTAAACTTTCAAATAATTCAGATGGTGTTTTTACAAGTGGAGGAACACAATCTAACTTCATGGGGTTATTAATGGCTCGAGATAATTATGCTTTCAAACATTTTGGAATTAATATCAAACAACATGGGTGGAGTAATGAAATAAGTAAGTTCAGAATTTTTTGTTCAGAAAAAGCACATTTCAGTATTCAAAAAAGTGCTGCTTTGTTAGGTATGGGCTATGCTGCTGTTATACCCGTAAAAGTTGATAATAAAATGCAGATGGATACAAATGAACTTGTGCTGGCTATAGAAAAAACAAAGCAAGAAGGTAATATTCCTATAGCAGTGGTAACAACATTAGGTACCACTGATTACGGTAGTTTTGATCCAATACAGACTATCGGAAAGATTGCCAAAGAACACAACATGTGGTTGCATGCTGATGGTGCTTATGGTGGCGCTTTTGCGCTTACGAATACTCATAAAAAGCATTTTGAAGGTATTGAGTTAGCTGATTCGATTACCATAGATTTCCATAAAACCTTGTTTCAACCTGTAAGTTGTAGCGCTTTCTTGGTTAATAACAAACAACATTTTCAATATGTATCATATTATGCAGATTACTTAAACCCTATTGAAGATAAAGATCCACAACGTCCTAATCTTATAGAAAAATCAATCCAAACAACACGTCGATTCGATGCTTTAAAAGTTTGGTTAACCTTAAAAATTTTAGGAACAAAAACTATTGCTAATTACCTAGAAGATGTACACTCTTTAACAAAGGAAGTATATAAAAGTATAAGAGATCAAGAATGTTTTGAAATTGCTCATGTACCAGAACTAAGTACGCTCGTATTTCGATATAAAGCAGAAGGTGTAATTGAAAATAACATTCATAACACGATTAATTTATATATCAAAAACACCTTATACAAAGCAGGAAAAGCATCAATTGCAAGTACAAAATTAGACGGAAACATTTATCTAAAATTTACGCTGCTAAATCCTAAAAATACAACTAACAATCTCCTTAATATCATAGAAATGGTTAAAACTACGGGAGAACAATATAAAACTACAAACTAAAAAAGATGAAGAACAGTATATTAGATTTTATAGCCATTGGTGTAGGTCCTTTTAATTTAGGATTGGCATGTTTATCAGAACCAATTGAAAACTTACATGGAGTCTTTCTTGATAAAAAAGAGAAGTTTGATTGGCACCCAGGAATGTTATTAGAAGACACTACCCTACAAGTACCTTTTATGGCAGACTTGGTAACACTTGCCGACCCTACAAGTCCTTTCAGTTTTCTTAACTATATAAAAGAACAAGGAAGAATTTATTCTTTTTACATACGAGAGAACTTCTTGCTACTTAGAAATGAGTACAACCACTATTGTCAGTGGGTAATTAGTAAGCTTTCTAACATATATTTTAATACAGAAGTTACGAATGTAGACTACGATCAAAAAGACGGTATTTATGTAGTTACGAGTGTTTGCACAAAAACACAAGAAATTAAAATCTATAAAGCAAAAAAACTGGTTTTAGGAACAGGAACACAACCTTACGTTCCTTCATGTTGTAAAAAATTAAAAGATACTGCTGTTCATTCATCACAATACTTGCCTAACAAAGAACAATTACAAAATAAAAAAAGGATAACAGTATTGGGAAGCGGACAAAGTGCTGCTGAAATATTTTCTGATTTATTACAAGAAATAGATACTAAAGACTATGAATTAAATTGGATAACCCGTTCACCACGTTTTTTCCCTTTAGAATATGCCAAACTAACGCTAGAAATGACTTCACCGGAGTATGTAGACTACTTTTTCAATTTACCAGCATCCAAAAGAGATACACTCATTAAAAATCAAAAGCATTTATACAAAGGGATAAATCAAGATTTAATAGGGGCTATTCACGATACATTATATGCAAAAAGAGTCATATCAAAAGAACCTCTAAAAGTTTCATTACGTACCAACTCTGAGTTGAAAACTACCAAAGTATCAGATGAAGGTATTAAGTTGGAACTTCATCAAGTAGAACAAGACAAATATTTTGAACACGAAACAGACGCATTGGTTCTTGCTACAGGTTATGAATATCAATTACCTGATTTTATAGAGGGAATTTCAAACAGGATTTTATGGGATTATCAAGATCGATTTGATGTACAGCGCAATTACAGCATAGATAAAAATCACAACGAAATCTTTGTTCAGAATGTTGAGTTACATACCCATGGTTTTGTAACACCCGATTTAGGGATGGCAGCCTATAAAAACTCATACATCATTAAAGAAATAACAGGAGTAGAACATTACCCTATTGAGCAGAAAATTGCATTTCAGCAATTTGAAGTAACACAGGAAGAAGAAATAGAACTCAATGTCTTTGCATAGAGGTATGAAGTTAAAAACATTTTTAATACTAATGACACTGGTTGCAGTAGTAAGTGATTATTTACTGCATCCATTTTATCCGCAGTTTTTCGAGCTTCGCTTTGGAATGACAAACCCTAAAAATGTAGGTTACTACTTTGCAGCTATCTGTTTTATGGTAATGATTGCGTTTCCATTTTGGGCGTATGTTTCTAAAAAAGTATCAGAACTAAATATATTAGTTTACACTCAAGCAATTGCAGGTGTATTAGCTCTGTATTGCTATTATACTACATCATACATTAATTTCTGGATAGTATCTCTTGTTATGGTATTATTTAAAGGAAGTTACTTGTTAGTGTACCCTTACATTTTAAAGATTATTACCAAAGAAGAACACCCAAGTACAATTGGGTTACTTTCTGTAGTGGTGCATTTAGGAGGAATTTTAGGAGCTGTATTGGGAGGTGTAACTGTAGATTATATAAACCCGAGTAGTATTTTTTTAATCATGGCAGCAGGAGATTTTATTCAAATGGCTATGAGCGGTTATTTATTAAAAAGTAAAAAACACGCTACCGATTTAATTATTTCACAAGAACCAGCGGTTACCGATAAAAAGCTTATTCCGAAAGGATTTATTTTAAAGCTAGGTCTAATTACATTGATACTATACTTCAGTGATTTTTTAATAAGACCTTTCTTTTCAACGTATTGGGAAAGTTTTTCAGTGTATAAAAGCAAATTGGTTTCAGGTACTATCTATGCCATTCCTGGTTTTGTAGCATTAATAGCCTTGTGGATTAACAACAAACGAAAATCAAAAGGACACGAAGGAATTATCAATGCCTTGTGTATTGGGTTAATTGGACTTATGCTACAAGGAATACCTAATGAATCAGTAGTTGTTTTAGGGCGAATTATTTATGGTTGGGCAATTTTTCAAGGAGTCGTGAAATTTGACATCCTATTATTTGAATTAAGCTCACCAGATTCGTACTCAGTAGATTACAGTAAAATACATTTCTTTCAAAACTTAGGTGTGCTATTAGCTTCGCTAAACGTAGGAATTATAGTCGATAGTTTCGGTTTACGAATACCGTTTGTCCTTGCATTAGGAGGGTTTTCACTAACACTAGTCTTGTACTTTATCGTATTTAAATCGGTAAGGAAAGTACACAAAAAATTAGCTAAAGCCTAAATTATGACAACAGATACCATCGCTTTTTCAAAAGAGTACAAAGACTTTGGAAGAATTACCATTCGTCCTTTTCAAGTACAAAAAGATAGTGTTTTCTTACAAAAATGGGTAACTCAAGAATATGCTGTTTTTTGGGGTATGCAAAATGCAACAGTAAAAGAAGTTGAAGAAGAATATACTCAACTTATAGCTCCAGAACATTACGATGTTTTTGTAGGAATGTTTAATGATGAACCTGCATTTGTAGTAGAACGTTACAACCCGCAATTAGATATTATTAATGGTTTTTATAAAGCTAAAACATCCGATTGTGGTGTACATATCATAGTAGCACCACCAAAAATCACTAAAACACCAAACTTTACGTGGTTTATGTTTCGAGCAATCATGGATTTTGTCTTTACGAACCCTATCATCAATAGAATAGTAGTAGAACCAGATATCCGAAACAAAAAAATGTTTGCACTGTGTCAACGTATAGGTTTTCAATTAGGAAACGTAATAGAACTCCCTAACAAAACAGCGCAATTAGCATTTTTAACGAAAACCAATTACCAACAAAAAATCCAATCCTTTTCACCATCAAAAAGAAGTGCCATGAATACTTTAGATAATGTGGTTTCTCCACAACAATCAACGCAACATATACAACCAGAAGTTTGGCAAAAAGCCAACTTATTATTAGTAAAAAAAGCATTGTGCGAGTTTTCTCATGAACTATTAATTCAACCAGCAATAATTCAAGAATTAAGCGATGGGTACAATCAGTATAAAGTTTATGCAGATGATATTGAAATCCAATACGAATTTGAAGCAAAACCAATGGCTTTAAATCATTTTATGATTGATGAAAGCTCTATAAAAAAATATGCAAAAGATGTTGAAGAAGAAATCGATGCAATCACGTTTATAAAAGAGTTTAGGAAAGCATTAGGAATTGCTGATGAAAAAATGCCTGTGTATTTAGAAGAAATTATAAGTACGTTGTACGGAAGTGCATTTAAAATGACCAAAGGAAACCCAACATCAGCAGCATTAGCAACAGCTGATTTTCAAACGATAGAGCAATCTATGACCGAAGGACATCCAGGGTTTGTAGCAAATAATGGTAGAATAGGTTTTGATAGTAGCGATTACCGTTCCTATGCGCCAGAAGCAGGAAACTCTTTTTCGTTATTATGGTTGGCAGGACATAGATCAAAAGCAATTTTTTCAGCAATAGAAGCATTGCCTTATGAAACTTTAATACAACAAGAGTTAGATGCAGATACCATAGCACAATTCAATAAAATAATTGAAGAAAAAGGCTTTAGTTCAAAAGAGTACTTATTTATTCCTGTTCATCCATGGCAATGGTTTAACAAGCTAGCTACGATTTTTGCCTCTGAAGTGGCTAAAGGAGATTTAATCTGTTTAGGATATGGACCAGACCAATACTTAGCGCAGCAATCCATAAGAACCTTATTTAATATAACCAATCCACAGAAATTTTATACAAAATCGGCATTGTCTATTCTAAATATGGGCTTTATGAGAGGTTTACCATTGTATTATTTAGGAACCGCTCCAAAAATGGCAGTTTGGTTAGAAAACTTACTGTACAACGATGCTTACATAAAAGCAAACGGATTTAGAATGTTAAGTGAAATAGGTTCGGTTAGCTATGTGAATCCATATTTTGAAGAATTTGGTCCACACAACGATTACAATAAAATGCTAGCTTCATTATGGAGAGAAAGTCCATATTCAGTAGTTAAACAAAATCAAAAACCGCTAACGATGGCTGCATTATTACATATTGACCATCATGGAAAAGCATTGTTGCCAGAAATAATTAAAGACTCTGGAATTTCAATAGACAGCTGGCTACGTAGTTATTTAAAAGCGTATTTAAGTCCGATGTTGCACTGTTTTTATAAGTACGATTTGGTGTTTATGCCACATGGAGAAAACATTATTTTGGTATTAGAAAACAATGTTCCTGTGTATGCTTTACTAAAAGATATTACTGAAGAAGCATGTATTTTAAATCCGGAAGTAGAGCTACCAGAAGAGTTAAAAAGAATGTATGCGCCAGTACCAGAAGATGTAAAACTATTATCAATATTCACAGATATGTTTGATGGTTTCTTCCGTTTTTTAGCTCCAATTTTAGAAGAACATGCTGATTATAACGAGGATCATTTTTGGAAGTTGGTAGCAGAGAATATTCAAGAATATCAAGAACAGTTCCCAGAATTATCGAGCAAGTTTGAACAATATGATTTGTTTGCTGAAGATTTTAAGCTTTCGTGTTTAAATAGATTGCAATTAAATAATCATAAACAAATGATTGATTTAGACGACCCTGTTGCCTTACTACAATTTGCAGGAAAACTAGAAAATCCGATAGCGGTATTTAAAACTCAGGAAGTATAATTATGGTTCAAACATATCAAACAGTCTTCAGTAAAAAAATAACAGGGCTAGGAATAATAAGTATTCGTCCGTTTCAATTGGAAACAGATACACTAATGTTGCACAGCTGGGTAACAAAACCGTATGCAAAATATTGGGGAATGTTGGAAAAATCGTTAGAAGAAGTACGTGCCGAATATCAAGAAATTGAAAAGAGCCCACATCATTATAGTTATATCGGGATGTTAAATGATGCTCCTGTGTTTTTGATGGAACAATACAAAGCATCAGAAGACATCATTGCAAACTATTATGATGTACAAGAAAAGGATTATGGAATGCATGTTTTGGTAGCTCCAGTGGAAAAAAGAATACCCCAGTTTACATGGCATGTGTTTTCAACTATCATCGATTATTTTTTCAGTGTACCACAAATAGAAAGAATTGTTGTTGAACCAGATGTGAATAATGAAAAGATTCATACGCTAAATAGAAAAGCAGGCTTTGTATATCAAAAAGAAATTGAGTTACCTCATAAAAAAGCTGCATTGGCATTTTGTACTAAAACAATGTATCAATCAGCTTTAACCAAACTAGAACAACATGATAAATAATATAGCACATTTACAACCCGAAGTATGGAGGTTTGTAAATCGTCAATTAATAAAAAAAGCCATTAGCGAGTTCTCTCACGAACTTATTTTAACTCCTGAATTTATTTTAGAAGATGAGGATGGAGGTATATACCAAATAACGTCGGATAATAATAAGTTTATCTATCGCTTTAAAGCAAAAAAGTATTTACTAGATCATTGGTTGATAGATGCTAAAAGTATTAGCAAAAAAGACAATGCTTCGGAAGAAGTTTGCCTAGATGCACTAAATTTTATAACAGAGTTTCAAAATACTTTGGGGATTCCTAATGAGTTTCTAGCAACCTATTTAGAGGAAACAACAAGTACGCTTTCAGGAGCAGCATATAAGTATACAAACGAGAAATTTTCAGCAAAAGAATTGGCTGAAAAAAGCTTTCAAGAAATAGAACATGCGATGACTGAAGGTCATCCTTGTTTTGTGGCAAATAATGGTAGAATAGGATTTAACATTGATGATTACCATGTATATGCACCAGAAAGCAATCATCCATTTAAACTTATATGGATTGCAGCTCATAAAAAATATACGATCTACACAGCTGTTGAAGGTTATGAATATGAAAAACTTTTAGAAAGCGAGTTAGGAAAAGAAAAACTAACGTCATTTAAAGAAGTTGTAAAGAAGCAAAATGTGGCCTTAGACGATTACATTTTTATGCCTGTGCATCCTTGGCAATGGAAAAATAAAATAGTAGCCGTTTTTGGGGCAGACATAGCACAAAAGAATATCATTTTGGTAGGAGAAAGCGATGATGAATTTTCAGCGCAACAATCCATCAGAACACTTTTTAATGTTTCGTATCCAGAAAAGTTATATACGAAAACAGCCTTGTCGATTTTAAATATGGGATTTATGCGTGGATTATCTCCTTATTACATGCAAAGCACACCTCACATAACTCGATGGATTACTAATTTGTTGACAGATGATACGTACCTAAAAAATAATGGTTTTACCATGTTAGGAGAAGTGGCAACAGTAGGATACCACAATCATTATTACGAGGTATTAGGAAAAACAAATCCGCATAACAAAATGCTATCAGCGCTGTGGAGAGAGAGTCCGTTTACAAAAATTAGCTCCAACCAACGTGTGCTTACCATGGCAGCTTTGTTACATGTAGATTATCAAGAAAAATCTTTGTTGGCATCTTTAATAGAGATGTCACCATATGATACAAGTACTTGGGTTCAGCGTTATTTAAAAGCCTATTTAGCTCCATTATTACACTGTTTTTATAAGTACGATTTTGTGTTTATGCCACATGGAGAAAATCTTATTCTAGTGCTAGAAGAAAACACACCAGTATATGTGCTAATGAAAGACATTACTGAAGAAGTGATTGTTTTTAATGAAGAAATGTGTTTGCCAGAACATGCTAAAAGACTGTTCACTAAAACTTCTGATAAAATGAAAGTGCTCTCAATCTTCACTGATGTTTTCGATTGTTTCTTCCGATTTATGGCACAACAATTAGATAGTTATGCGAATTTTTCAGAAGAAAACTTTTGGCAGCTGGTGGCAGAATGTGTGTATGAGTATCAGGAAGAGCATCCAGAGTTTTTAGAGAAATACGAACGATACGATTTGTTTGTTGATGAGTTTGACCGCTGTTGCTTAAACAGGTTACAATTAAGTAATACAAAACAAATGTTGAGTTTAGTCGATCCAATTGAAAGCTTAAAACTGGAAGGAACCTTAGAAAATCCGTTAGCGAAATTTAAAAAAGGAGAGGAAATAGAAACTAAGATAACAATTCAAAACACATAAAATAAACACATTACAAATGCAAAAAACACAAAGAGTAAGAGCAGTAGACTTTGTAAGAGGGTTTAGTGTTCTTATTATGATTCCAGTACATGTGATGATGATTTTTTCCAATATGGATACTTGGGAAAACTCGATAACTGGAAATATAGCTCAGATATTAGAAAGAGGATCACCGGTTTTCCTTATTGTAATGGGAATATCATTTGCATTCTCAAGAAACTCAAATAAAAAAGGAATCCTTAAAAAAGCTTTATTCATTATTACTTTAGGGTACATTTTAAACTTCTTAAGATTTATAGTACCACTTTTATTTTTTGGAGGTTTTCCAGAAAGTTTTGTAGAAGCAAGTGGGCTTCAAGTAAGTAATCCGTATGGCATGTTAAACTACTTCTTAAAAGGAGATATGTTTCAACTGATAGGTATATCATTGTTTTTAATAGGGATATCGTTCAAGTTCTTAATTAAGAATAAAAACATACTCATACATATAGCACTGGTCGTTATGTGGCTTTCAAAAATTGTAAGTGGTATTCAGTTAGGAATCCCTGGGGTAGATTATGTTTTAAACCTTATTTGGGGTAATAACTTTGATGTGTACTTTCCTTTATTTCCGTGGATTTCATTTGTTCTAATGGGACTGTATTTAGGATTAAGATACCAGGAAGCACCTGAAAATGCCGATAAATCTTTGTTCAGACCAATGTTGTATATAGGCATCGTTTTTCTTGTAACAGGAAAGTTGTTGTGTGATTATAATTATGAATACCATTTTGGAGATTATTATCATTTAGGTCCAGGAGGAAGTATGGGATTAATGGGGTGTATCTTAGTTCTTTTCTGGGTGTATTATATAATAGAACAAAATCTTCCTAAGAACAATTATGTAAGCAGATTGTTTTTTTACTGTAGTAAGAATGTTACCCCTTTTTATATGATACAGTGGGTGTTAATTTATTGGTTGTTAGTGTTTACAGAATTTTCAGCTTATAACGAACCAATGGTTTTAGCCATTATGTTGGCTGTAAACTTAGGAACTTTCAGCTTATTATATCTGTTTAACAAATACAAGGTTGCTAAGAGAAGTAAAAAAACAAGGGTAACACAACAAATGGCATAAGTATGAAGAAGTTATTAGTTATTATCGTTGTTTTGTTACAGTTTAAATCCGTAGCACAAGCAACATTAGCAGGGAGTTATGGATTAGACCCTATCGTTCAAGAATTTTTAGAAGCAATTCATTCTTATCAAGGCCCACCATTACAAGATTTGCCTTTGGATGTGGGAAGGCTAGCAATGGAAAACATGCAAAAAGATTCAACCTTAACGTATGATGAAGTAACTTTTACAAAAGTTACCTTTAAAGAAGAGAATCAAAAAGTAAACGCAGTAATAATTAAGCCTAAAAAAGAACAAAAGTTGCTTCCTACATTAATATACTTTCATGGAGGAGGTTGGGTGTTTAATAGTTTTGAAACACATAAACGTTTGATGAGAGATATTGTTTTAAAAGCCAATGTAGGTGTTGTTTTTGTAGAGTATTCTAGAGCACCAGAAGTAAAATACCCTGTGACAAATGAAGAAGGATATACAGCAGCTTTATTTATATCGAAATATGGAAAAAGATATGGATTAGATTCAAACAGAATTATAGTTGGTGGTGACAGCGTAGGAGGAAATATGGCAACAGTCGTAGCAATGAAGGCTAAAGGAAAAGGAGCCCCTAAAATTCTTGGGCAAGTGTTGTTGTATCCTGTAACCGATGCTAATTTAAATACCAAATCATACGAACAATTTTCTAAAGGACATTATTTAACTAGAGCTACTATGCAATGGTTTTGGGAAGTATATGCTCCTGATAATAGTACGCAATCATTAGCAACTGTAGCCCCTTTAAAAGCTAGTTTAGAGGAACTTCAAAATTTACCTAAAACACTTTTAATAACAGCAGAATATGATGTGTTAAGAGATGAAGGTGAGGCGTACGCTAAAAAATTAAGAGAAGCTAAAGTACCAGTTATTTCAACAAGATATGGAGGAACAATACACGATTTTATAGTATTAAATGCCCTTAGAGAAACAGAAGCTTCAAAAGCAGCAGTAGCACAAGTCTGTACTTTTTTAATGAATAATTTTTATAACAATAATTAAGAAATGGATTTATCATCTATAAAAACACTTGTAGGTCAATTAGAACACATGAGTGTAATAGTGCTTGTTTTAATGCTAGTTGAATGGGGAATTCTTATAGTAACAAGTTATGTAGAAAAAAACAAAGAAGGAGTCGTTAGTATTGTATCTTATTTAGTGCAAAGTATACCATATTTTTTATTGTCAAAAGTGTTTGTTGTGGCTAGCATGTTTTGGTTGTATGAAAACAGACTTTTCACCTTGGGATTTCAATGGTATGTCTGGGTTGCGGCTTACTTGTTGTACGATTTTACAGTGTTTTTTATTCATTTATTAGGACATAAAGTTCGAGTTTTATGGTGTATTCATGGAGTACATCATACTGCAGAAGAAATGAACTTAACTGTAGTTGCACGAGGATCAATATTTGATGTGTTTTTTACTCCGTTTAATTTTATATGGCTTCCAATAGTAGGATTTCATCCATTGATGATTTTTGTAATTGAACCCATAGCACGATTATATGCCACACTAACACATATAAATGAAAAAGTTATTGGGAAACAAAAACAGTTAGATAAGATATTAATTACACCTTCAGTTCATAGGGTGCATCACGCTAAAAATCATATTTATTTAGATAGAAATTATGGTGAAACCTTTAGTATTTGGGATCGCTTATTTAAAACTTTTCAAAAAGAGTTAGATAATGAAAAGATTGAATATGGAATTATGCATGACAAATTGAATAGCGAAAGCCTATGGGATGTGCAGTTTCTATTATGGAAAGAATTATGGTTAGACGTTAAAAATGCACCAAGGTTAATAGACAAAGTAAAATATGTTTTTATGCCTCCAGGTTGGAACCACATTGATGGAGGAAAAAAGGCAAGAGAGTATAGAGAAGAAGCTTGGTTAAATAAACTTGATAAATAAAAGAGTATAAAATTATATTCTAGTTTTTAAGAAGAGAAGAATAATTCTTTCTAAACTCTTTAGGAGTTACTTTTTCAAACTTTTTAAAAGCAGCTGTAAAATGGGTAGGGTTTTTATATCCTACCATATCAGCTACTTCATAAATAGGTTTTTGAGTATGAGCTAATAAGCTTTTAGCCTTCTCCATTCTTAATTTTTTAGAATAATTGAAAATTGTTTCATCGAACAATTTTTTAAACTCATTTTTTAAAACATTTTGATTCAAAAGCACCTTACGAGCAAGTTGCTGTATGGATATTTGTTCGTGTAGATTTGTTTGAAGTATAGCTTCTACCTTATATATTTTCTTAAGAATATTTTCATTAGAGCTGCTTGCTTTTTCTGTACGAACGGCTAATTGTAGATGTAGTAATTCTAACGTTTTTGATTCTAAAAAAAGACGTTTAAGCAACCCTTTTTGTGAATTAAGAAGTATTTCATTAACAACTTTCTCCATATTAGGAGTTAATTGTTGAGTAAAGTTTTCTGTTTTTTTTAAACCAAATACCTTGTTATTGGACAAAAGATCCTGCATTTGATGTTTTTGTATAAAAGAATCATACATGCTAATTTTAATTTCGTTTATAGGTTTATCTCTATAAAAAAAGGCTTTGTTCTCTTCATTGTTACTGTATAGAAGGCAACTTTCATTCTTTTCAAGAATAAGGTCATTTTTGGAATCAAGAGAACGAATAATTTTTTCCCCTTCTATTAAAACAGAAAGATCCAAAGAGCTTAAGTTATGATTTGAAGTAAAAAGAAAATCGTGTTTAAATCTAGCATTAATTATAGTAATTAGTAAGCCATCAAAATAGTAGCTAGTTATGATTCCGCTACCATATGAAGGATTAACAGTATAGACACAGGTTGTTATACCACAGTTTATGTTTTTATTTTGTAACTGTAGTATGTTTTTTAAATACAATGTTTCATCATTGACTATGGCAATTTCCATAAAATTGGGGGACAAAGGAAATTTGAATTAAGCTTATTAAATATTTTTAATCCATTTATAAATATTAATGATTAAAAAGATACTTGATATAGCTACTAAAAGGAGCATGAATATTTCAGAGAGGTTACTCGCTTCATGGATAATGGCTTCAAACAAATGATATACGTTATATAAACCAGCAATACTAGCCCAAACTAACGAAGTTATTTTAAACCATTTCTTAGAAACTTCAATAGTTAGTAAACCAAAAAGCAAACACATTCCTTCAAATAAGATGCGATATATGTGATGTATAAAAGGAGCTTCACCTGTTGCGCCTTCCATTACTAAAGTTTCATTGTAGTATATATTGAATAGTCCATATATATGGTGAACTATCCAGCCAATTGCTAAAAATATCCAAAGGATTATAATTTTTGTTCTCATAGGTATGTGATTTTTATTGTTTAATAGTTGCTTTTTCTGGTTAGTTAAATCTTTAGTTGTCTTTTGTGCTTCTTCAGCTAATAAATGTTTGCGATTTTTATAATCTATAGGATGCTTTGTAAAGGCACTTTTAGCTTTTGCTTCTGGTTTAATTTTAAGGTAGATAAATAACGCAGTAATTGAGATACCTATCCATAACAAATCAACTGTAAGAATGTCAAATTGTTTAGCTTTATACGTGTTCCAAATCCAGTTATTAGAAACAATACCACTAGCAATTGGAACTAAAAAACCAAGTACAGCTCCTGCTATTAAAGTAGTTTTATTTGTGAGGTAATTATTTCGTTTAAATCTGAAGAAAATGGTAGCTAGTAACCAAATAACAAAAAACCAAGTATATAAAATGCTCATTTTTTGAGTTTGATAAGCTTCGGGTAACAATTTTACCACCAAGAAAAATAAGGCAATAACAGGAAATAATGACAAACAAATAGCAAGATAAATATGTCCTACTTTAGCTGTGTATAAACGCTGTTTTAAACTCATACTTTTCTTATTACGAGTTTCTATCCATATGAGCACACCAGTAATAATTACAAAACAAGTAATAAGTGCTAGGATAAAGTAAATAACTTTTACAGCAATACCCCCGAAATTACCATAATGTAGGCGGCTTACAGAAAGCTGGATGTCATCTGTATACTTACTTTCATTAGGATTTCTTACAACAGAAGTTTTATCAGTTTCAAAATCGTAAATCACCATTCCCGAACTTAAAAAACGTTCTTTATAATCTAGCTCACCAATTAAGCAATATTTCATGTTGTTACCGCCATAGTTTTTTATTAAAACATAATTAGAATTAAAATGAGACCAGCGGTTAGCGTTTTCTTTTACAAACTGGTTTACACTTGGAATTTCTTTATCTGTTTTAGCAGTCCATTCATAAGATGTACGGTCTGGACGTAAATCTTCCATTAGTTTATTTTGATCTCCACCATATAAAAAATTAGCAGGAAGCAAAACAAAAAGACTTAAACAGAAATAAGCAGCAGTAACAGCATACATAAATTGAAAAGGAAGTCCAATAATACCTAATGCGGTATGTGCGTCTGTCCAGACTCTTTTTAAAGCAATTTTGGGATCAAATTGGTAAAAGTTTGTAATGATTTTTTTCCAATGTACAATCACACCAGTAACAATGGCAAATAAAAAGAATAAGGAAACAAAACCAGCAAGGTAAATTCCAATAATAGGTATTTGTGTAAAGAAATGCAAGCGGTATAAAAATTCTCCTAATCCATATTTCTCTACATAACTAGCTGTTTCACCAGTATGAATATTTATAGCTTGATAGTTTTGGTATTTTGCTTCATCAGGAATGTTTACTGTATCTTTTGCAGCTGAGGTTAACACATAAATGTTGTCACTTTTATGCCCCAAATAAAAACGAATATCTCTACTCGTTAAATGATAATTTTCTGAAAGTTTTTTTAATAAAAAGTCATAGTTAATATTTTCTCGAGCAATATTTTGCGAATGCTTACCGTCTTCCCAAGCTTCTATTTCATCTTTAAAAAGGGCAAAAGATCCTGTAAAAAAAATCACATATAAGGCTACACTTATAACAATACCACTAACGGTATGTGTATTGAAAAACACATTGTAATTTCTGTTACTCATTATACAAATGGATTTTGTTGGTTTCCGAAGTAATAAACAATGTATAGTATTATTAAAGCTACAAGGTATATAACCCAAGCATTCCATCCATTTTTAAACAGAAAAGGAACAATTAACAGAGCACCCCAAACAATAAAAATGGTGTAAATAGAGGTAATTAATATTTCCTTTGGATTGGGTAACCATAAGACTAAACACATGTGTAGTAAAGCACTTATCATATATCCACCTATTAAGCCTGCAGAAATTTTAGCAAACTGTTGCCAAGGTGATTGGTTTAAGTATTTAGAGTTAGCAGGCATATTATAAAAAGTATTCTATTATAAAGGTTAACATAAATAAGACTGTTAAGAAAATATAGTTTATCGTTCTTAAAGGAATAATGAGAATAATAAGACTTAGAAACAGAGAAATAGCTACAAGCCATGTGATAATTCCTGCTGAAAGCCCAAAAAAAGAGATGGATAAGAATAACCCTATAAGTAAGAAGATTAATCCAGTTGTTTTGGTGAAAAAACTATTAGACTGAAACCATTTTTGCAAGGTAAAACTATCAGATCGATAAGCTTTTTCAGAGGAGTTATATAAGGCATAACATCCGAGGAAAATAATAAGAAAGGTAACTGTTTTCATAGTGGTTTATTGAAATAACAAAACCCTAAACATAAAAGTTCAGAGCTTTGTGTTTGCAACATTTAATAATTCAAATAGCTATTCATAGTTCAGTTAAAGTTTATAACTAAAACTTATAGTTTGTTGTCAATGAAATATGTAGCACAGTGCCAAATAATTTTATAGTCATCTCCTTTGTAGGTGCCAGGAGTTTTTTCTTCATGAGTAGTTTCTACTGTATACATAGTTTTTTTAGGTAACTTGAAAGTAACCAATCCTTTTTTATTGGTTTTTTCTTTTACAAACCATTTGCCTTCAGCAAACAATGTAACTTCCCCATCTTTTAAGGCTGAATTTTTATACAATACTTTTAAAGTGATTTCATCAGTGTTTTTATGATGTTTTGGAGTGACATCTATAATTTCAATTCCTTTTGGGTTTGTACTTCTTAATTCACTAATTGAGTTACCAACTACCACTCGTGCTTTTGCGTGATATTCCGGTTTAAAGATTGTATAATCGTATTTTGTATAGTCAAACACTTTTATTTTTTTGTTGTCTAAAGCAATAGTATAGGTTCCTTTTTGTTGTGGAATAAAAGAAGTGCTATAGTAATCGTTTTTAGCGATTGTTTGTAAAGAGGTCTTACTTCCATCAGGAGCGATTAACCAAATAGTAAAGTCTTTTACATTGTTATAGTTATCTCCTCCTACCTTTTCAATAACACCTTCAGAAAATTCTCCAAAACGAATTTTAATTTCGTGTTCGTTGTTTAGTTTTCCTGTAGGGTTGGTTTCAATCCATAAGTAATGAGCAAACGAATTACTAATTACTGTTAAAAATAGTATTGTTAAAATTGATTTTTTCATTTTTAATAATTTATAAAACCACCTAAGAAAATAGGTGGTTTTAGTTTATTTAGAATAAGTTGTAAGTAAGAGATACTCTACCGTTAATTCCTGGTTCAGATTGCCAGTATAAGTACGTTCCGTAGTTTGCACCAGAATACAAATGTTTGTTTAAAATATTGTTGATATTTAAAGCAACACGTAATTTGTTGTTCTTCCAATGAATACCACCATCCATTCTAAAATAGTCAGGTAATTCTGTTTTGTTGTCTGCGTTCCAAGCCCAAGAAGATCTATCTACTAAATATTGATATCCTAGAGAAAGACCAAAACCTTTCAGAGCTGAATTTTCATTAAAGTTATAATTTAACCACCCATTAGTGATATGTTTTGCATGTCCAGCAATTCTTGTTCCTACTGTATTTGGAATGTCAGACTTTGCAATCTCAACATTTGTATTTGCGTAATTTAACAATAAGTCTAATTCACTTGTAATGTGTGCTTGCATATCAAATTCAAAACCTTTCGACTCTACTTCTCCAAGTAAAATGCTAAACTGACGAGTAGGATCGGTAGGATCACTTGTAGTCATGTTATTTTTATTGATAATATATGCACTTAATGAAGCGTTTATTTTACCGTTTAACCAATTGGTTTTTAAACCAGCTTCGTAAATAGTTCCTTCAATAGGGTCAAACCTCTTTCCTGTATTATCAATAGCATCATTTGCTAAGAATGATTGGTCGTATAATCCATAAGCGGTAATTTGCGGAGTAATATCAGCACTTAAACCAATTCTAGGAGTAAATTTTTTAGTGGTAATATCCCCTTTAGGCTGTAATTCAGTATACCTACCCGCTAATGTTAAACGTATTTTATTCTCTAAAAACCCTATTTCATCTTGTGCATACAAAGAATTAATTTTAGTTCCGTAAGTATATAAACTAGCGCGTTCTTTTAAAGGAGTACTTCTATCAAATACTGGAAAAACTCTATCTCCATAAGTTGGGTTATAAATATTGAATGGATTAGCAGGAGAGTCTACCGTACCAGCTTGACTAAAATCAGCAAAATACTCTTTGTCAGTATAATCAAAGCCTCCCATAATTTTATGGCTAACAGCACCTGTGTTGAATTTTCCGTTAGTGTATAACTGGAAATATTCACTTTCAGAAATAGCATCCCAAATGCTTACACTTCTAATAGCATCACCATTATTTTGTATACTACCTAACCATGCAGAAGCCCCTTCTTGTGTGTAAAGCATTGTTACATATTTTGCTTCCACTGACCAGTTTTCGTTAAAGTTATGAGTTAGTTGGTTTAGTAAACTAACTTCTTTAATGTCAGTATCTGGGAAATTACTATCAACCATAGTAAAATCTTTTGGTAGGCTACCAAACCCTTTATCAACAGGACCAAATATATAAGCTGCACCAATAAGAGTGTTAAGTTTTTGGAAAGAAAATTCGGTTAAGAAGTTTGTTTTATCTGTTATTTTATAAGATAAAGAAGGAGCGATACCAATACGTTCGGTATCTTCAAACTTTCTATGACTTCCTGTATTTTGATATAAAAGATTTAAACGAGCTAATAAACGTTTGTCGCTTGTTAAAGCACCACCAAAGTCAGCCGCCGCTCTATAAGTGTCAAAACTACCAGCCATTAAGTTTACATATCCAATTTTTTCTTCTGTAGGTTTTTTGGTTACTACATTGTAAAAACCACCAGGTTCACCAGCAGCCATCATAAAACCAGAAGGTCCTTTAACAAATTCAATACGATCTACCATAAAAGTATCTTCGGATAATGGTCCCCAAGAATCTTGGATGTTCACTCCATTCCTAAAAGCAGGTAATCTGAATCCGCGCATGTTAACACGAGCAAAATGTCCCCAATGCTCTATATTACTAACACCACTAACATTTTTAAAAGCACCTTCTAGCATGTTTGTAACAAGTTGATCTTGTAATATTTCTGAACCTACTACTTGAACATTTTGCGGTAATTGTTTAATTGGAGTTTTTAAGCGTAAAGAATTTGAAACATTGTTTTTAGAATATCTGTTTTTTACTCCATTAATCGTAACTTCATCTAATTGATCAATAGCCTCTTTAAGAATAATTTTACCAAGATTTTTAGATTCGTTACCCTTAAGTTTTACGGTAATTGTTTTTCTTTCAAAACCAACCATTGATAAGTTAACTACATATTTACCTTTTTTTAAGTTTTTGAATTCAAACTCTCCTTTTTCGTTGCTGACGAGTCCTTTGTCAGTTGGAGTTAAAGTTATGTTTACTGAAGTAAGGAAATCATTATTGTCTGATATGATGATTCCTTTAATAGAATTGTTTTGGGCAACTAATGTTGTCGTAATAAATAAAAACAATACCAACGATACAGGTATAATTTTTTTCATTTTGTTTCTTTATTTAGATTTAATAAAAATTATTTTAACAACACAAATGTATTCCAGGAGGTTTAAGTATCAAAATTTATTTAGATTAATTTTAAATAAAAAAATCTAAAATTTTGAAATTTAATGAGATATCAACATCTTTTAATTTTGGTATATTTGTAAAACGCAACTAAAAAACCTATTAAAATGCATTGGAAAGATCTTTTAGCGCATTTAAAGTTCATGATAAAACGGAATCCGGAGTAGCTATTTTTGATTGATTTTTGAGATTTAGTCACCACTAGTAATTAGTAGGATAAACTGACTAATAAAGAAAGGGAGTTAATTGGGAGATTAACAAATTGTTGAATTATAAAATTAAGAAAAGATGCCTTTTTATCATAAATTAGGAAAAATTCCACATAAGCGACATATTCAGTTTCGTAAAGAAGACGGAAGTTTATATTACGAACAATTATTTGGTACGATTGGTTTTGATGGAATGTCTACTAACAGTTACCATGAATATAGACCAACAATGGTCAAAGAAATTCGTAAACAATATTCGGTAGCACCTAAAGTAGCGAAAGAAAATAATATTCAATCATATCGTTTTAGAGGATTTCAAGTGCAGCCAGAAAATGACTATTTAAAAAGTAGAAAAGTAGTACTTACCAACTCTGACTGTAATATCATTTTAGCGGCTCCAAAAGAGTCTACCAAAGAATATTTTTACAAGAATACTGATGCAGATGAGGTAATTTTTATCCATAAAGGAACAGGGAAGTTACGTACGATGTTAGGTAATTTAGATTTCAAATATGGTGATTATTTAGTAATCCCTCGCGGAATCATATACAAATTAGATTTCGATACGGAAGATAATAGATTGTTTATTGTAGAATCTTATCGTCCAGTATACACTCCAAAAAGATACCGTAACTGGTTTGGCCAATTATTAGAACACTCGCCATTTTGTGAGCGTGATATTCGCAGGCCAGAAGAATTAGAAACACATAACGAAAAAGGAGACTTCGTTATCAATGTAAAAAAACAAAACGAAATTATTGAAATGGTATATGCAACACATCCTTTTGATGTTGTTGGTTATGATGGATATAATTATCCTTATGCTTTTTCAATTCATGATTTTGAACCAATAACAGGACGTATACATCAGCCGCCTCCAGTACATCAAACATTTGAAACAGATGCATTTGTAATCTGTAGTTTTGTGCCTCGTTTATACGATTATCATCCAGAAGCTATTCCAGCACCATACAATCATAGTAATATTGATTCTGACGAAGTATTATACTATGTAGATGGAGATTTTATGAGTAGAAATGATATAGATGCAGGTCATATTTCTTTACATCCAGCAGGTATTCCTCACGGGCCACATCCAGGAGCTACTGAAAGAAGTATTGGAGAAAAAGTAACTGAAGAACTAGCGGTAATGGTTGATACTTTTAAGCCATTAAAAGTAACTGAAGAAGCTATGAAAATAGCAGATGAAGATTATTATAAATCTTGGCTTGAGTAATTCAGTATATTAATGTGACAATTTGAAAATGTGTCAATTCAATTTTCAAATTAACTAATTATCAAATTTTCAAAATAGAGAGAAATGTCAAAAGAAATAAAATCAGTAAACTACGGTTTAGAAAAAATATTTGAAGGAGCGCAAGACTTCTTACCACTTTTAGGAACAGATTATGTTGAGTTTTATGTAGGAAACGCAAAACAAGCAGCACATTTTTATAAAACAGCTTTTGGTTTTCAATCACACGCATATAAAGGTTTAGAAACCGGTTCTACAGAAGAAGTAAGTTATGTGTTAAAGCAAGATAAAATTAAATTAGTTTTAACAACACCATTAAATAGTAAATCTCCAATTAATGATCATATTGTAAAACATGGTGATGGAGTTAAAGTGGTAGCGCTTTGGGTAGAAGATGCAAGAAAAGCATACGAAGAAACAACTTCAAGAGGGGCGAAGTCATATATGGAGCCAACTGTTGAAACAGATGAACATGGAGAGGTTGTAAGAGCAGGGATTTACACGTATGGAGAAACAGTTCATATGTTTGTTGAGCGTAAAAACTACAACGGAACATTTTTACCAGGTTTCCAAAAATGGGAGTCAGATTATAATCCACCAGCAGCAGGATTAAAATATATCGACCACATGGTAGGTAATGTTGGTTGGAATCAAATGGATGTTTGGGTAAAATGGTATGAAGATGTAATGGGGTTTGAAAACTTCTTATCATTTGATGATAAACAAATTCATACAGAATACTCGGCTTTAATGAGTAAAGTAATGTCTAACGGAAATGGAAGAATTAAGTTTCCAATTAATGAACCAGCTGAAGGAAAAAAACGTTCTCAAATTGAAGAGTATTTAGATTTTTATGAAGGAGCAGGTGTGCAACATATTGCAGTAGCTACTGACGATATTATAAAAACAGTAAGCCAATTAAAATCTCAAGGAGTAGAGTTTTTATCAACTCCGCCAGAAGCATATTACCAAGCAGTTCCTGGCAGATTGGAAGAATTTAGTCATGAGTTAAGAGAAGATATTGAAAAGCTAAAATCTTTAGGAATTATGATAGATGCTGATGAAGAAGGATACTTATTGCAAATCTTTACAAAACCAGTAGAAGATCGTCCTACATTATTCTTTGAAATCATTCAGCGTATGGGAGCTCGTGGTTTTGGAGCTGGAAACTTTAAAGCATTGTTCGAATCAATTGAAAGAGAACAAGAATTAAGAGGAACTCTGTAAAAACTTATTTTTATAAGATAAAGCAAATTAAAAACCAAGATTCAAGACAGTATAAATTGCCTTGTTTCTTGGTTTCTTAATTATTTATATAATGAATCAAAATAGGTATTTGAATATAAAATCTCCTTTCTCATAAAACTTACTTTATGTTAAGAGTAAGAATTTAGAGTAATAATAAAAGAACAAACAAATGAGTAAAGAAGAAATATTAAAAGCGATAGAAGAAAAATATGATAAATTAGGAGTTCCTGTTGAAGCAATGCTAGAAGGACTGCTTTGGAGTGAACCTATAACCTATTGGGATTATATACAAACAGATGCACTTTTAGGATTGCAAATCCCTAGAACTACGTTGCCAGATGAAATGGTTTTTATCATGTATCATCAAGTAAACGAATTGTTGTTTAAAATGATTTTGTGGGAAATTGATCAGGTAGCAAAATCTGAAGAAATTACAGCAGAAAAATTTTCAAAACACCTAATGCGCATTAGCCGCTATTTTGATATGTTATGTAGTTCGTTTACAGTAATGGGTGACGGAATGGATGTAGACCAATACTTAAAATTCCGTAACACATTAACACCAGCAAGTGGTTTTCAAAGTGCACAATACCGTAAAATTGAATTTGCATCTACTGATCTTATTAATTTAATAGATGCACGTTATAGAGATACAATTGATAGAAACTCATCATTTAAAAATGCCTATGATCATTTATACTGGCAAGCAGCAGGGAAAAATTATACCACAGGTCAAAAAACAACACTTTTAAAATTGTTTGAGAAGAAGTATATGGGTGATTTTATAGATTTTATGGAAGATTATAATGACTGTAACCTTTCAAAAAAATTCAAGCAATTACCTAAAGAAGTCCAAGAGAATGAAGAGCTAATTAAAGCAATGCGTCATTATGATTACACAGTAAATGTAAAATGGGTAATGGCACATTACAATGCTGCAGGGAAGTATTTAGGAGGAAGTGATGGAGATCTAGAGGCTACAGGAGGAAGTAATTGGCGTAAATATTTACACCCAAAATATCAAAGAAGAATTTTCTTTCCGTACCTGTGGAGTCAAGAAGAATTAAAAAACTGGGGAACTTTTTAAGCTCTAGTAATAATAAAATAAAAGCTGTTTAATATTCTGTTAAACAGCTTTTTTAATTTTTGGAACGGTAATTGTCCATCAATTTTCATAAGTTTGAATATTATGAGAAAAAGAATATTGTTTTTTACATTTTTAGTCGTTGCACAAAGTTTTTTTGCACAAAGTGAACCAAGAGCATACAAAAGTGGAGAATGGCTTCGTTTTGATATGAGTTATAGTGGGTTCTTAAAAGCTGGAACAGCGGTTTTACAACTAAAAGAAAAGAGTTTAAATAATCAGAAAGTACTACATGCTGTAGGAACAGGTAAAACAACAGGTGTGATTAGTTGGTTTTTTAAAGTTGAAGATAGGTACGAAAGTTACTTTGGAATTGATAAAGTTGAACCTTATTTATTCAAAAGAAAAATAGATGAAGGAGGTCATAAAAAGAACCGTCATATAACTTTCAACCATAAAAAAAACACAGCGTACGTACAGGATTTTCGTAAGCAAAAAGACACATTAATTTCTGTTAATTCTCCTCAAGATATGATTTCTACCTTCTATTTTTTAAGAAGTCAGAATACTAAAAACTTAAGAAAAGGAGATGAGATTAAACTTGATATGTTTTTTGACAATAAAAGTTACCCATTTAAATTACGATTCTTAGGGCACGAAACCTTAAAAACAAAGTTTGGTAAGGTTAAAACACAAAAGTTTAGGCCATTGGTTCAGGCTGGTAGAGTTTTTAAGGCAAAAGAAAGTGTTACTATTTGGATTTCAGCAGATGATAATAAAATACCAATAAAAATGAAGGCTTCCTTAGCTGTAGGTTCATTGCGCGCAGAATTAGATGCCTATAAAGGTTTAGCAAACCCTTTTGAGATAGTGGTTGATTAAAAAAATCACATAAGCTGTTTAAGAATTGTTAAAGTGGAAGGAAAAATAGTATTTATTTGTACTTTTGCGCATAAACTCAAATTTAAAAGCAGCTTTTTTTTGAAAAAATTCATTCTTACATTCATTCTTCTATGTCTTTTCTTTTCATGTAAAAAAGAAAAGAAAGTAGTTGTAGAAGAACCCGTTAAAATAGAAAAACCAAAACCTGTTATAGCTTATGGGTTTAATTTAGATAATTATAAGGTTATTAACGATACTATAAAAAATGGAGAGAGTTTTGGAGTTATTATGGATAGACATCATGTTATGTATCCAAAAATTAATGAAATAGCAACCAAAATTAAAGACACATTTGATGTAAGAAGAATACGATCAGGGAAAGCATACACAATTTTAGCTTCTAAAGATAGTTTAGATCAAGCTCAGGTTTTTATCTATAAACATAATAAGGTGGAAGCTACTGTTATCGATTTTAAAGATTCAATAATATCTGCATATAAACATAGAAAAAAGATAAAAACGGTTGAAAAAGAAATAGCTGGTAAGATTTATTCTAATTTATCTATAACAATGGATAGTTTGCAACTAAAACCAACATTAACGAATACAGTTGCAGATATTTATGCTTGGACGCTAGATTTTTATCGTCTGCAAAAAGGAGATACATTTAAGTTGATATTTGAAGAAAAATTTATAAATGATACTACATTTGTGGGATATGGTGAAGTAAAAGCCGCAATTTTCACTCATGGAGGTGAAGATTTATATGCTTATAAATTTGTAGCTGATTCTATTAAGAAAATTCCAGAATACTACGATCAAGATGGGAATATGTTGCGAAGAGCATTTTTAAAATCACCTATAAAATTTCAATATCGAATTTCATCACGTTATAATCTAAGAAGACGAATAAAATTATATGGTAACAGAGTAAGGGCTCACAAAGGAACTGATTTTGCTGCTAGGTATGGAACAGAAATTATGTCTACAGCAAATGGTACTGTTATTGAGTCAGCAAGAAGAGGAGGAAACGGAAACTATGTTAAAATAAAGCATAATGGTACTTACACAACACAATACTTACACATGAAAAGACGTAATGTTAGAGTAGGAGATTATGTGAAGCAAGGAGATATTATTGGTTGGGTTGGTATGACAGGTAACACAAGTGGTCCGCATGTTTGTTATCGTTTTTGGAAAAATGGACGTCAAGTAGATCCATTCCGTGAAAAATTACCTTCGGCTGAACCCTTAGATCCTAAAATAAAGCCAACATATTTAGAATATATAAAACCATTAAAAAGACAGTTGGATAGTATAAAATTGCCACAACCAGAACCGCTTTCATTTAAAGAAAAAGAAACTTTAGCTACACATTAATTATGCCATTACAGAATATAAACCCTACAGAAACTAAAGCTTGGGAGAGGTTAACAAAACATTTTAATGAGGCGAAAGGCTATGAGTTAAAGGAACTGTTTCGTAAGAATAAAAACAGAAAAGATGAGTTTTCTATTTATTTAGACGAATTGTCTGTGGATTATTCTAAAAACAGAATAACTCAAGAAACAATTGATTCATTGATTTCTTTAGCTGAAGAAGTTGAATTAAAAGATGCTATTGGAAAATATTTTTCAGGAGATAAAATTAATGTTACAGAAAATAGAGCCGTATTACATACAGCTTTAAGAAGTAACACTGATATTCCTGTTTTTGTAGATGGAAAAGATATAAAGCCTAAAATTAAAACCGCTTTACGAAAGATGAAAGCTTTTAGTAATAAGGTTATTTCAGGTAAATGGAAAGGGTATACAGGAAAATCAATTACAGATATTGTCAACATTGGTGTTGGTGGATCGGATCTAGGTCCTAAAATGGTCGTAGAAGCATTACAGTTTTACAAAAATAAGTTAAATACACACTTTGTATCAAATATTGATGGAGATCATGTTGCTGAAATCTTAAAAAAAATAAACCCAGAAACGACTCTTTTTGTTATTGTTTCTAAAAGTTTTACTACTCAGGAAACTATTAACAATGCGAATACAATAAGAGATTGGTTTTTAAAGTCAGCAACTGTTTTTGATGTTTCTAAGCATTTTGTAGCAGTATCATGTAATACTAAAGCAGTTGATAATTTTGGGATTGATAAAAAAAACGTATTCCCTATGTGGGATTGGGTTGGGGGTCGATTTTCTCTTTGGTCAACTGTAGGGTTATCAATCTCTTTGTCGTTAGGTTTTGATAATTTTGAAAAATTGCTAAAAGGAGCTGAAAAAATAGATAAACATTTCAGAACTTCTGATTTTAATGAAAATATACCAGTTATATTAGCTTTGTTGAGCGTTTGGTATAATAACTTTTTTGATGCAGAGACTGAAATGGTGATGCCATATAGTGAATGTCTAGAAAAGCTACCTGTTTATTTACAACAAGCTGTGATGGAAAGTAATGGTAAGGATGTAGATAGAAATGGAAATAGGGTAGATTATCAAACAGGAACTATTGTTTGGGGAGGAACAGGTGTAAATTCTCAGCATGCTTTTATGCAGCTATTGCATCATGGAACTAAGTTAATACCAGTTGATTTTATTGGTTTTAAAGAATCATTACATAACTTAGAAAATCATCATGAAAAATTGCTTGCAAATTATTTCGCACAACAAGACGCATTAGCTTTTGGCAGAACAAAAGAAGAAGCACATTTAGATCTAAAAACAAATGGTCAATTAAATCAAATAAATACACTTTTACCTTATAAAATATTTAGAGGTAACCATCCTAGTAATTCAATAGTCTTTAAAAAACTAACACCTTATTCTTTAGGAATGCTTTTAGCTATATATGAACATAAAATTTTTGTACAGGGAGTTATATGGAATATATTTTCATATGATCAATTTGGTGTTGAATTAGGAAAAGAATTGGCTCAAAAAAAACTTACAAACGATTAAACTCTACTCAATCGTATTTTTTTTAGGTTTTTTAACATAGATATAGATTTTGTTAATAATAGTACTTAAAGTTAATTCATTTTAAATCAGCAGGTAATCCGTTGTTTTGTATATTGAGTCGTCTTAATTTCTTGTTAAAACTTAACATTAAGTTAATATTAGCACTAATGAAAAGCGGGATATTTGCACCTGCATTTAATAACAATTAGATTAAAAAATGAAAACATTTAAAAATGTATTACTTGTAGTTTTGTTCTTCGTAACGGCTACAGTTTTAGGTCAAACAAAAATTACTGGTACAGTAGTTGACGAAATGGGGGAACCATTACCAGGAGCGAACGTTGTAGTAAAAGGGACTACAAACGGTTCAGCAACTGATTTTGATGGAAAATTTATACTAAACGCTAGCTCAGAATCTGGGGTAGTAGTAGTATCGTTTGTTGGGTACACCAATAAAGAGGTTTCTTTTTCAGGGACATCTGATTTAGGAACGATTGCTTTAGAACCTTCTAATGTTTTAGGTGAGGTTATCATCACTGGAGTTATCGATGTAGCAAAAGATAGAGAAACTCCTGTAGCAGTATCTACTATCAAAGCTGAAGAAATTCAAGAGAAATTAGGGTCGAAAGAATTTCCAGAGATTTTAAACACAACTCCTTCTGTTTATGCAACAAAACAAGGTGGAGGTTTTGGTGATTCAAGAATCAATATTCGTGGTTTCGATCAAAGAAACACAGCTGTTATGATTAACGGTATGCCTGTTAACGATATGGAAAACGGATGGGTTTATTGGTCTAACTGGGCAGGTTTATCAGATGTAACTTCTGCTATGCAAGTGCAAAGAGGTTTAGGGTCTTCTAAATTAGCAATTTCTTCTGTGGGGGGTACTATAAATGTACTAACTAGTTCAGCTGATAAAAAAGAAGGAGGTAGAGTTTATGCTAGTGTAGGAAATGATAACTACTTAAAGACGACTGTTTCTTACAATACAGGTCTATTAGAAAATGGTATGTCAGTTTCAGCGTTATTTGGTAGAACAAATGGAGATGGTTATGTTGACGGTACTGAATTTGAAGGGTATAGTTACTACTTAGCATTTGGGTACAGACCAAATGATAATCATAACTTACAGTTAACAATTACAGGAGCTCCACAAAGACATAACCAAAGAGGTTTTGCTCCTAGTATAGCTACTTATATTCAATATGGTAGTAATGGAGAACCTAATAGAAGATATAATTCTGATTGGGGGTATAGAAACGGAAAAGAAGATACTTTTAGTGGAAACTTCTACCATAAACCGGTGGCGTCATTAAACTGGGATTGGAATATTAACGATAACTCTAAGTTATCTACTGTTTTATATGCTTCTTTAGGACGTGGAGGATCTGTAGGTTCTTTAGGACGTATAAATGGAGCAAGATCTTATTCAGATGATTTAAAAAATGAAAATGGATTGATTCGTTTTGATGATATTGTAGCGTGGAACTCTGGACAGTCAGTTCCTGATTTTGGAGATGATAGAGAAGGTTATACTGGAGGTGAAGGTGGTCCTGCTTCTATTCAAGGACAGTTTATTAATGGAAATAACAGTAATACACCTCATAGGAATTTAATACCAGGATACGATAGAAATTGGAGATATAGTGCTGAAAATGGAATTACTCAAAGATCTTCAATGAATTCACATAACTGGTTTGGAGTTATTTCTAATTTTAATACAGAATTAAATGAGAATTTAACACTTGACTTTGGTGTTGATTTAAGAACTTATAAAGGAATTCACTATAGAAGATTAGTTGACTTAATGGGAGCAGATGCTTATATTGATAATGATGATATTAATAATTTAGGTAATGTAGTAACTGAAACTTACGAGCCTTCTATCTCTAACATTTTAAATGTATTTTCTAACGTAGATGATGAAGTAAAAGTAGATTATTACAATGATGGTAAAGTAAACTGGATGGGTGGATTTACTCAGTTAGAGTATAAGAACGACGATATTTCTGCATTTATTCAAGCGGCTGTTTCTCGTCAAGGATTTAAAAGAATTGATTACTTCAACTATTTAGATTCTGACCCAGAGCAAGAGTCTGACTGGCAAAATTTATGGGGAGGAAACGTAAAAGGTGGTCTTAACTGGAATATTAATGAAGAGCATAATATTTTTGGTAATGCTGGTTTCTATTCTAAACAACCTTTATTTGATGCAGTATTTCCTAACTTTAATGATAATAACGTAAATGAAGGGTTAACAAACGAAAAGATCTTAGGATTAGAGATAGGTTATGGTTTCCGTCATGAAAATTATAGTGTTAATTTGAACTTATATAGAACATCTTGGAAGGATAGATTCCTAAGAGCATCAGCTACTTTTAACAGAGGTCAAGCAGATGAAGTAAGAGGTACTGCTAACTTAGAGGGTGTTGAACAAGTTCACCAAGGTGTTGAGTTAGATGCAACTGCAAAATTTGGAAACTTAACAGTAAGCTTAATGGGGTCTATAGCTAATTACGAATATGGTGCAGATGTAACTGCTACTTATTTTGATGAAGCAAATAATCCTGTTTTAGTTAATGGTCAAGAGCAAACACAAACTTTATACTTAGATGGTAAAAAAGTTGGTGATGCTCCTCAAACGACTTTCAGATTAGGTTTTGATTACAAAATAACTGAAGGATTAAGGTTTGATATTAGTAGCTTTTACGTAGGGAACTTATATGGTGGTGGAATTGATCCAGAATCTTTTGGAGCTAGCTCTACTGATTCACCGTCAGATATATTAGAAGCTAAAAATAGACAAACTATACAGTTACCAGGTTATGCATTAATAGATACTGGATTATCATATAAGTATAGCTTTAAAAATAATAGCTCTATTGGATTAAGATTAAATGTTAGTAACTTAACTGATGAATTATATATTTCTGAATCTGATACAAACATTGAAGCAAATGCTGGAGATAATACTTACAGAGGAATTAATACAAATAACAGAGTATACTTTGGGTTAGGTAGAACTTGGAATATTGGTGTAAATTATACATTCTAATTGCTGTCTACATAAAATTAAAAACCACCTCAATTGAGGTGGTTTTTTTATGCAGAAAAATCAGTACTTTTACAGATATAAAATTTAAAAATCATGATGAAAACATTGCACTCTTATTGGGCATATATTGTATTAGTAGTTTTAATTTTTACTGTGGTAAATGCTATTATAGGATTAGTACAAAAAAAAGAATTTACCCATAAGGAGTTCCGTTTAGGCTTATTCACGCTAATTACAGCACACATTCAATTATTAATTGGTTTAGGATGGTACTTTATGTCGCCTTGGTATAAAGCTTTAAAAGCTAATGGAGGAGAAGTAATGAAAGAATCAGCGGCAAGATTACTAGCTGTCGAGCACCCATTAATGATGATAATTGCTATTGCCTTAATCACCATAGGATGGTCTAAACATAAAAAACAAGTAAAGAGCGAAGCTAAATTTAAAACCTTTGCCATCTTTTACGGATTGGCTTTAGTACTAATACTAGCAAGAATTCCTTGGAGTAATTGGTTTTAAGACAAATTTATAGTCCCGCTTTCGCGGGATTTTCTATTTTTGCGCACTAGTAAAGTTTTAATAATGAAATCGGTATGTTTTAATAATAGGTTTTTAATTATTAAATAACGAGACTAGGCAAATAATAAAACAACTAAATAGAATGAAAATCTTAAGCTATTTACTCTCATCAATCTTTGCATTGGTGTTTTTTTCTTTACTATTAATCTTTCATCCAATACAATGGCTGGGGTTAAAACTTTTTGGTCAAGAAGGACATCAAAATGTAGTAAATATCATGAATTGGTTTCTAATAAAATCACTGTTAATATTAGGAATTCGTGTTCAGTTTGAAAATAAACATGAGTTACCAGAAAATACTACCTTAATTTTTGTAGCTAATCATCAAAGTACATTTGATATTCCGCCAATTATTTGGTATCTTAGGAGACACTACCCAAAGTTTGTATCCAAAAAAGAATTAGGAAAAGGAATTCCAAGTATCTCTTTCAACTTAAAGTATGGAGGAGCGGCTTTAATTGACAGGAAAGATCCTAAGCAAGCCCTATCTGAATTAGGTAAGTTCGCCAAACGAATTAATAAAAATAAATGGTCTGCAGCGATTTTTCCGGAAGGAACAAGAAGTAGAACAGGAAAACCAAAGGCATTCTCTGTAAACGGACTTAAAATGATAGCTAAATACAATCCACAGGCTTATATCGTTCCGTTATCAATAAATAACTCGTGGAAAGTATTTAAATACGGAAAATTCCCATTAGGAATTGGCAGTCCGATAAAAATCGTAACTCACGAACCTATAAAAGTAGATAGCTTACCGTTTGATGAGTTAATTACCAAAGTGGAAACAACAGTTAAATCTGGAATACACTAAAAACAAACAACAATAAATATAAACCCTTAAATTTAATTATGTCATTACAAAACATTCGAAAGGAAGTAATGCAAACGCTGGAAAAAAATATTGACAGTTTTGTAGACAAATTCTTAATGCCAATAGAGAAGATTTGGCAACCGACCGATTTTTTACCGAACTCACAACAAGATTCTTTTATTGATGAAGTAAAAGAGATTCAAGAGCTTTCAAAAGAACTTGATGATGATTTCTGGGTAGTTTTGGTTGGAGATACTATTACTGAAGAAGCATTACCAACGTATGAATCTTGGTTGTTAGACCTAGATGGAGTAACCCAACAACCGGATAATGGTTGGGCAAAATGGATTCGTGCTTGGACAGCTGAAGAAAATCGCCACGGAGATGTGTTAAACAAGTATTTATATCTATCAGGAAGAGTAAATATGCGTGAGGTAGAAATGTCTACACAGCATTTAATTGCCGACGGATTTGATATCGGTACCGCTACCGATCCGTACAAAAACTTCGTATATACAAGTTTTCAAGAATTAGCAACGTATATTTCACATAATAACGTAGCTAAAATTGCCAAAAAGCAAGGACACAAAGCCTTGGCTAAAATGTCTAAGATCATTGCAGGAGATGAAATGCGTCACCACATGGCCTATACAGAATTTGTAAAAGAAATTTTTAAGATAGACCCAAGTGAGATGATGTTGGCGTTTCAACACATGATGAAACACAAAATAGTTATGCCTGCAATGCATTTAAGAGAATCTTTTGGTGCTAAAGGAAGTTTATTTGACGATTTTTCTACAGTAGCACAACGAGTAGGTGTGTATACTGGTTTTGATTATGTAGATATCTTGAAGAAGTTAAATACGACTTGGGAAATAGATAAGATAACCAATTTAACTCCAGAAGCAGAAAAAGCACGTGATTTCTTAATGAAATTACCGGATAGAATGTATCGAATCACCGAACGTATCGTAGTACCTGATACAAAATTCAATTTTAAATGGATGATTCCTGCATAAGAATAAAAAAGCAACCTATTAGGTTGCTTTTTTATTGCAATATAAATTTGTCCTTGTCATCTAAAAAACAAAATCGATCACGGATTTTTGTTTGCTCATTTTTATCTAATTCAACAATCAATATTTCTTCAGTTCCTTGATTATTTTTTACCAAACAATTTCCTAAAGTATTATAACAAACTGTATTCCCAATATATTCATAACCGTTAGTGTCTACTCCTACTCTATTCACACCAATGGTATAACTCATATTTTCAATTGCGCGAGCTTTTAATAAAGTATCCCAAGCTTCAATACGAGGTTTAGGCCAACTGGCTACATATAGCAATAAATCATAATTTTCAGTATTTCTAGCCCATACAGGAAAACGTAAATCATAACATATTAACGGGCAAATTTTCCATCCTTTATAGTCAACGATGATTCTTTCAGTTCCTGCAGAAAATACTTCATGTTCGCCTGCCAGAGTAAAGGTGTGTTTTTTGTTATACGAATCTATTTTCCTAGAAGGATGCACAAATAACAAACGATTGTAGAAATAATCATCTTCACGAATAACAATACTACCTGTAATAGCTGTAGATCTTTTTTGAGCTAAATTTTGTAACCATTGTACCGTTTCACCTTCCATAGTTTCAGCAACTGCTGAAGCATTCATGGTAAAACCTGTAGTAAACATTTCTGGTAAAACGATTAAATCAATCTCGTCTGATAAACTATTGATTTTTTCTTCAAATCGTTTTCTGTTTTCTGTTGGATTTTCCCAAACTAAATCCGATTGAATCAAAGCTACTCTTAAGTGATTCGTTGTGTTCATGAATATAGGCTATTTGTACTCTCAAAAATAGGATAAAAATTGTACTTTGCTTACAAGAAAATCAAGGTATGCAGTCTTTTATTTCAGAAACGTTAGATACTATTTTACAAAACACCAAATCGTTTGAAAATGTTGTGTTTATATTGCCTTCACAAAGGGCAGGAGTTTTTGTAAAAGAAACGTTTAAAAAGAAAATTTCGGCAGGTTTTTTACCAGAGATTATCAATATTGGTGATTTTGTTGAAGAAATTTCTGAAATGAAAAAGATTGATTCAGTTCAGCTCCTTTTCCATTTTTATACCATTTACAAAGAACAAGAAGAGAACCCAGATTCGTTTGATGTGTTTTCATCGTGGGCATTTACGCTTCTACAAGATTTTAATGAAATCGATCAGCATTTGATTAATTCAAGAGAAATATTTGTGTATTTGCGAGATATCCATCGTTTACGAAAATGGTCAGTAAAAGGAGAGTTTAAAGAAACAGAATTGATGAAAGATCACTTTTCTTTTATGGAAAAGTTGAATAAATATTACGATGCCTTTTATCAATTTTTGGTTGAAAACAATATCGGATACCAAGGAGTTTTATATAGAGAGTCAACAAAAAAAGTAGCGGATTTCATTCATGAAAATCAACAAAAGAAATACTTTTTTATAGGGTTCAATGCATTAAATGCTGCGGAAGAATTGCTATTTGA
Organism: Tenacibaculum singaporense; assembly: GCF_003867015.1. Lineage (NCBI taxonomy): Bacteria > Pseudomonadati > Bacteroidota > Flavobacteriia > Flavobacteriales > Flavobacteriaceae > Tenacibaculum > Tenacibaculum singaporense. The sequence goes on along the minus strand of NZ_CP032548.1, from coordinate 391,722 downwards.
ACAGTTTTTGTTGAATGGAAAAGCAGAAGCCTATTGGGATATTGATAAAACGTTTTATGAAAGTCAACACCAAGCAGGAAGCTTTTTAAGGAAGTACAAAACTCGATGGAAGTATTATCAGCAGCACCCAATTCAAACGATTAAAGAATACTTTTCAGAAAGTAAACATATTGAGGTAATCGGAGCTTCTAAAAACATCACGCAGATAAAGTATGCAGGAGAGATTTTAGAAAAACTTCCTAACTATAATAATACAGCGTTGGTGTTGGCGGATGAAACATTATTGCCAATTACGTTGAACTCATTACCAGCAACTGTGAATGCTATTAATATTACGATGGGATATCCACTAAAAGATATTCCAACAACGAGCTTAATATTTGCTATTTTTCAATTATTTCTGAATCAAGAGAAGTTAGAAAAGAAGGAAGAAAACCTTTTTTACCATAAAGATGTGGTTCGCTTGATAAAAGATGCAACTATTTACAGATTATTACAGGTAGATGAGCAAACAAACATTGCAGACGTACTTTCAGAAACAGTAGCCAAAGAGAATAATACCTTTATTAATCAAGAAGAAATCATAACATTTCTTTCTCCAGTTAGTAAGGAGATTAAAGAAAGAGTTGTCTCTATTTTCAATTCGTTTGTATCGATTAGTGAGTTCTTAAATAGAATTATAGAGTTAATTAACTTGTTGAAAGAAAATACTAACGAGTTAGAAAAGGAATATTTATTCCGTTTTTACACAGCATTTACTCAGTTACAAAACTTACATAATGAATTTGGATATGTACAAGATTTAAAAACCTTGCATCAATTTTTTAGACAACTAATACAGTCAGAAAGTTTATCATTTCAAGGAGAACCGTTACAGGGATTGCAGCTAATGGGTGTACTAGAAACACGTGTATTAGATTTTGAAAATGTAATCATTACTTCAGTAAATGAAGGGGTTTTACCAGGAAATCATCAACAGAACACATTTATTCCTTTTGATGTAAAGATTGAGTTTGGTTTACCAACATACAGAGAAAAAGACGCGCTGTTTTCCTATCACTTTTTCCGATTATTACAACGCGCCAAAAATATTTACATCTTGTATAATACCGAACACGATGTTTTTGGAAGTGGAGAAAAAAGTCGTTTTGTAACACAGCTGGAAATGATGCGAGATGATATTACTGAGAAAATTATCAGTCCGAAAGTAGTAACGTCTCCTATTCAATTAAAAGAAATTCAAAAGGATAAAAAGGTATTAGAGCGTTTGCAAGAAATAGCTCAGAAAGGAATTTCTCCATCTGCATTGACTAACTATTTATACAATCCGATTGCATTTTATAAGCAGAAAATTTTAAAAATAAACGAGCTAGAAGATGTAGAAGAAACTGTTGCCGCCAATACAATGGGTACGGTAGTACACGATACATTAGAAGAGTTGTACAAACCTTATTTAGGGAAGTTTCTACAAGTACATGATGTTGAAGGAATGCAAGAGAAAACTAAAAAACTCATTACTTTTTACTTTTCGAAGCATTTTAAAAACGGTGATGTAACCACAGGTAAAAACCGATTGATTTTTGAAGTAGCCAATCGTTTTGTAGAGAATTTTTTATTGAAGGAAAAGCAACTGCTGAAGGATGAGAATAACCAACTAAAAATAATCGCTACTGAGCAAGAGTTGTCTTCAGAAATTATGGTTGAAGGAATTAATTTTCCGATAAAAATAAAGGGAATTGTAGATCGTATTGATGAACTAAATGGTGTTACTAGAATTATTGATTATAAAACAGGAATGGTTGATAGTACGAACTTAAAAGTACTCGACTTTGAAGTGATACGCGACTTAAAATATCACAAAGCAATTCAGGTAATGTTATATGCGTTTTTGTATACTCAACACACACAATTTAATTTTGAGAAGCCATTGACAGCAGGAATTATCTCATTTAAGAATTTAAAAAGTGGCTTTTTACAGATGAATTTCTCATCTAATTATCGAAAACCTGATAATGCTATTAAAGAAGAAAGGTTAGAAGAATTTATGACCGAAATCAAAGCTGTGTTAACAGAACTATACAATCCTGAAGTAAGTTTTATGGAAGCTACTAATTTACCTTATTAATAATGTTTTTTAATCTTGTCAATTAACTCAAGAGCATCTTCTTTTTCCATTCTTAAAACCAAGTCTTCAGCGAGATTTTCAATTTTATCTTTACTGAAAATATATAATTCTTTATAAATCATATTACATAAGTCGGAAAGAAATTTTTTGATAAAAGGCTCAATTCTAGTATAAAAAATTAAAAGATGTTTGTAGGTAATTATTTTTTCTGAAAAGAAAGGACACGTAGGAACTCTATCATATTCTTCTTTATTAAAAATCAGTTTTAATGTTTTTTCTTCTACTTTTTTAGAATGTTTTATTGAGTTATTTAGTTGCTTTAATTGATATATTTCTTCATATCCTTTTACCTTTTTTAGGTTGATGTTTTTACTATTTAAAAAAGTTTCAACCGTTTTCCAGTTAAAAAAATCTCGTTTGTTTTTTATTCTAAAAGCATCAGAAATAAGCTTTTTAATATTAAGTTCTATAAATTTAAAAGCATATACAATTTTCATTTCAGCTAATGCTTTTAGCTCTTCTTGAATAGACCAAATTTCACTTTCAACTTCCAATCTAGATGATTCATTTTCGAAATTGAAAGTTTTCGCATTAAAATTTTGATGATTAAACTCTTGTTGAGGATACTTTTTTAATTTTTCGTTAAGTGTTTTTATGTCTTTTTCTTTAGAAGAAATTAAACTGTCTATTGAAGTGTCAAATTTATTGTTCTCGAATTCTAAAGTAGCTAAAAAATGATCAAATGATGCTTTATTTATTTCCCTTAATTCAGAGATAGTTGGGTAATAATATCCATTTTTAATTTCTCCTTCCATAATTTTTTTCTAAAGTTAATATTATAAGTTTACTACTTAAATCTCTAAATAAACAATTTCCCAATCTTGGTCGTTACTTGTGTAGGTTTTTAAAGTTCTAAAACCAATCGCTTTATGTGCATTGACAGATCGAGTGTTTTTCTCATCAATTTCTGTGATAATAGAGTTATATATTCCAGAGAATTCTTCTTTCATTTTTGCATATAAACCTCTAAAAATTCCCTTTCCTCGGTAGTGTTTGTCTATGCAAACCTGCCCCATTAAAATATAAGGTTTACTTCCCTCTGAAGTAGTGTCTATTTCATCAAACATAGGAATGAGAATAGGGATGTCATTTCTGAAAACTTTAGACATTGATAAAGCATAACCAACAACAAGTCCATTACTTTTTGCAATAATATGTGGATGTACATCGTTCATTTTTTGGAACAATTCTAAATTATGACGAACCGTAACAAATCCCTGTTCTTTTTTATCTGCTTCTGATAAATTTTCGGGCAAGTTTTGTTGTTGTAACTCTAATATTTGAAGTAATTCTGTTGGGTTGGTTGCGGTAGTAAACTCAATCATAATTTAAAGATAAAAAAGTGGAGCATATCGGAGTCGAACCGATGACCTTTTGACTGCCAGTCAAACGCTCTAGCCAACTGAGCTAATGCCCCAATAAAGATTGTTTTGCATTTACATTGTTAGAAATGACTTAATACCAAATATAGTATTTTTAAGGATGCGCATTCACCCAAACTTCTCCATCTTCAAAAAATTCTTTTTTCCAAATAGGTACTGTTTCTTTTAAGGTGTCAATGGCATACTGACAAGCTTCAAAAGCGGCTTTTCTGTGTGGAGAAGAAACCGTAATAATTACAGGGATATCACCAATAGTTAACAAACCTTCTGCGTGATGAATGGCAATTTTTTTTACCCCAAATTTTTCCAAAGCAGCATCTGCAATTTTTTGCATTTCCTTAATTGCCATGGGCTTGTAGGTAGAAAAATCTAATTGAGTTACTTCCTTATTTCGTGTTGCATTTCTAACTGTACCTACAAAAACAGCAATCCCACCACAAGAAGGATCTGCCACAAAATCGTAACACTCTTGTAAGTTGAGTTTTTCTGAAGTTATTTTTATAGATGATGTGTTCATATTAATCAGCGTGTAAGTTTAACAAAGATATAAGATTGAAAGCTCAAAAAGAATAGAAACCAATCAGATTTAAATAATTATTTTTGTTTGCTGAAATAAAGAACACAACTATAGAATACAACTTAAAATGAAAACATTGAACGATTTCAATTTCGAAAATAAAAAAGCATTAATCCGTGTAGATTTTAATGTGCCTTTAAATGATATTTTTGTAGTAACAGATGATACAAGAATTCAAGCAGCAAAACCAACTATTATTAAAATATTAGAAGACGGTGGTAGCTGTGTATTAATGTCGCATTTGGGGCGTCCAAAAGGTAAAGAAGATCAGTTTTCGTTACGTCATATTGTTAGCAAGGTAACAGAAGTATTAGGCGTACAAGTGAAGTTTGTTGATGATTGTATTGGCTCAGCAGTTGAAGAAGCCGTAACTAATTTAAAAAGCGGAGAGATTTTATTACTTGAAAACCTACGTTTTTATCCAGAAGAAAAAGCAGGAGATGTTGCTTTTGCTGAGCAATTAGCTAAATGGGGTGATGTGTATGTAAACGACGCTTTTGGTACTGCACACAGAGCACACGCATCTACTGCAATTATTGCACAATTTTTTCCAGAAAATAAGTGTTTCGGAAACTTGTTAGCAACAGAAATAGAAAGTATCGATAAGGTATTAAACAATTCAGAAAAACCAGTGACCGCTATTTTAGGAGGCGCAAAAGTGTCGTCTAAAATTGGTGTGATTGAAAATATTATTGAAAAAGTAGATCATATTATTGTTGGTGGAGGTATGACATTTACGTTTATCAAAGCTTTAGGAGGTAAGATAGGAAACTCATTAGTTGAAGAGGATAAATTAGAGTTGGCATTAGAAATTTTAGCAAAAGCAAAAGAGAATAATACAGAAATTCATTTACCAGTAGATGCAGTTATTGCAGATGCTTTTTCAAATGATGCCAATACGCAAGTTGTAGACACAAATGAAATTCCTGATGGATGGATGGGATTAGATTGCGGGCCTAAAACCGTTGAAAAATTTGCTGAAGTTATTGCAAAGTCTAAAACAATTTTATGGAATGGTCCTTTAGGAGTTTTTGAAATGGAAAAGTTTGCACAAGGAACCATTGGTTTAGGAAATGCTATTGAAGAGGCAACTAAAAATGGAGCGTTCTCGCTTGTAGGAGGGGGAGATTCAGTTGCTGCGGTAAAACAATTTGGATTTGCTGATAAAGTAAGTTACGTGTCTACAGGTGGAGGAGCAATGTTAGAAATGCTAGAAGGGCGTACCTTACCAGGAATTGAAGCAATTCTTAATTAGTGAATTTGAAAATGAGTTAATTAGCTAATTTTCAAATCAACAAATTTTCAAATTAAAAAGGATGAAATACACTACACTACCAAATACCGATGTAAAAGTTTCTAAAATTTGTTTAGGGACGATGACATGGGGACGACAAAATACCGAAGCAGAAGGACATGAGCAAATGGATTATGCTTTAGAACAAGGAGTAAACTTTTTTGATACTGCGGAACTGTATTCTGTACCAGCAACACCAGAAACATATGGAGCAACAGAAAAAATTATTGGTTCTTGGTTTAAGAAAACAAGAAACAGAGAAAAAGTAGTGTTAGCGTCTAAAATTGCTGGAGGAGGCGATTACACAGCTCATATTAGAACAGGTGGTTTCAATAGAAAAAATATATCAGAAGCCATTGAAGGTAGCTTAAAACGCTTACAAACCGATTACATTGATTTATACCAATTGCATTGGCCAGATCGTGGAGTAAACTGTTTTGGAGTACGTGATTATCCGTATAAAACTTCTGCGAAAGAAGCTGAAAAACATTTAGAGATTTTAGAAACCTTGAATGACTTCGTAAAAGAAGGGAAGATCAAACACGTTGGTTTGTCTAATGAAACACCTTGGGGAACGATGAAATATCTGCAAATGTCAGAACAACATAATTTACCAAGAATGGTTACGATTCAAAATTCGTACTCATTAATTCATAGAGGATATGAAGTGGGGATGTCTGAGGTTTCGATGAGAGAAAATATAGGTTTGTTAGCTTATTCTCCATTAGCACAAGGAGTATTAACAGGAAAATATATTGATGGAAAAACCCCTGAAGGCGCAAGAGGAACATTATTTCCAAGGTTTATAGCTAGATATAAAAATGAAGGTTCAGAAAAAGCGGTTTTAGAGTACCAAAAAATAGCTAATAAACACGGATTAACATTAACAGAGTTGTCTTTAGCATATATTAATCAGTTACCATTTGTAACGAGTAATATTATTGGAGCTACGAAAATGAGTCAGTTAAAAGAGAATATCAATTCTATCAATATAGAATTGTCTGATACTATTTTAGAAGAGATAGAAGCGGTGCACAAAGCTATCCCGAATCCAGCTCCATAGTTGGGTTAAAGATAAAAATGAAAACGCCTGAAAAATGTTTTTCAGGCGTTTTTTATATCAAAATATTTCGATACTAACAAACACAGTGAGACCAATCTAAACCATATTTTTCCATTTGATCTTGTATGTAAAATTCTCTATCACCTTCACGCCAAGCAGTTCTACAAAAATCTGCACAGTCATAAAACATTCTTCCTCCTTTAATTTCTTCTTGGTCTTTTCTGTTTAATCTTTTTCCTAGATTTAAAATTTGTTTTTTCATAATAATAACGATTTAATTAATTTGATTAAATCCCTGAACATTTTATAGACACTCAAGGTTTGTGTCTATTTTCTCGCGAAAGAATTTTAATGAGTTTAAAAATACTATTTTTATTATAAAGTTTAGCTAAATCAATAACTTAATTCTGTTGGAGTGCAATTTTGATAGGGTAATAAAGGAAACTGTTGTAAAAACAAAAAAACCCGAAGTAATCTTACTTCGGATTTTTTTATTTTTTGTTTAAAATTATTCTTCAACTATTTTAAAAGAAGAAGCTTTAAATTTACCGTCTTCAATTTTTCCAGTAACTTCAGCCTTTCTAATTACATTACAAAAACCGATATTTTTATCATGAGCATCACCATAATCATCTATGTGTGCACCATCAATAAAATAGGCTTGCCCATCTATTTTTACAGCTAAATCACACCCTTGTTGGCTATCTAAACCAAATTTACATTGACCACACGAAGCCTCTACTATTTGTGTTTTTTCTTTAGGATTACTACATGCAACAATTCCTAAGAACACTAAAATTAATATTTTTTTCATGTTGTGAATTTATGAAAAATAAGCGTAAAAAACCCAGAATAAATTTATTCTGGGTTTAATTAATTATAGTATTTAAACCTCCTAGCTCTCCTCTTCACCAACAAGTTCTCCTTGTGTGGTCACAGAGCCAGTAGTTGCGTTTCCGTAGACAGGAGTTTCATTTCTTAGAATATCAATTACTCTTGCGAAATTATCTGCTGTCATATATGGAGTTTCCTGTCTTTTTCCCTGAAATGTTGTAAAGTAAAATTTACCTAAATCAATTTTAGGATCCCATAAAGCCTGATAGCCTTTCAGTTTTGTCCACCCTGTCGTTCCTTGTGCATAATGTGGCATAATATGTTAGTTTGAGTTAATAGTAGTGTAAAACTATCAAAAAACACAGCCAACAAGGGTTATCTATTTCCCATTTTTAATAGGGACATATTCCTTATTTTTGAAGGATAAAATAACTTATTCATTAAAGGGTATATAATTTAATATCCTATTTTACCTCGAACTCTTTGTAGCACATCTTTAGCTATTATACGAGCTTTTTCTGCACCTACAGCTAAAGCTTCGTCAATTTCATGACGGTTTTCCATATAGTGACTATACTTAGCACGTACATCATCAAATTTGTCTACAATTAATTCATAAAGAGCTTGTTTTGCATGTCCGTAGCCATACCCTCCATTTTCATAATTAGCACGCATTTGAGCTATTTGTTCTTCAGAAGCTAACAATTTATATATAGCAAAAACATTGTCACTATCTGGATCTTTTGGATCTTCTAACGCTTTACTATCCGTTTGAATAGCCATAATTTGCTTACGTAACTTCTTGTCTGGGAGGAAAATATTAATGAAGTTATTCCTTGATTTACTCATTTTTTCACCATCAATACCTGGAACTAATTTGGTGTCTTCATTTATTTTTGCTTGAGGCGGAACCAAGGTTTCACCTACAATATTATTAAACCTGTTAGCAACGTCGCGTGTCATTTCTAAATGTTGTAACTGATCTTTTCCTACTGGAACAATTTCAGCATCATACAATAAAATATCCGCAGCCATTAACATTGGATAGGTAAATAATCCAGCGTTTACGTCAGCCAAACGATCAGCTTTATCTTTAAATCCGTGTGCTAAGGTTAAACGTTGGTACGGAAAAAAGCAGCTTAAATACCAAGTTAATTCAGTAACTTCAGGAATGTCACTTTGACGATAAAATACGGTTTTGTTAATATCAATACCACAAGCAAGCCAAGTTGCCGCAACACTATAGGTGTTTTCTCGCAATTCGTTTCCGTCTTTAATTTGAGTTAAAGAGTGCATATCGGCAATGAAAATAAACGATTCGTTTTTAGAATCGTTTGCCATTTCAATTGCAGGTAAAATTGCTCCTAATAAATTCCCTAAATGCGGGGTCCCTGTACTTTGTACTCCTGTTAAAATTCTTGACATAAGTCTGTTTTGAAATGTTTTTAAATAAGTGCTTGCTTAAGTGAGCAAAAATAAGCTTAAAATTTATCAAACAAAAGAAATTACTACATTCGCATATTGGGGAGACCTTAATGCTCTCAACTTTGTTGAGAAAATAAGCATAAGGTTAATTAGTTGATTATAATTTAAAAGAGTTGAAATATCTATTTTTTCCTATTCGTTTTATTTGGCGTATTTGGTTCTACACATTAATTGTAGTTTCAATATTAATAATGGCGCCTTTTATGTTGGTTTTAACGTCAGATGAAAAATATTACCCAGTTTTTTGGAAAGTTGTTAGAGCTTGGGCTTATTTTTTAATTTATGGTATGGGTTTCCGATTAAAAGTTGAAAAAGAACAAGAAATAGATCGAAATAAAAGCTACATGTTTTGTGCTAACCATGCGTCGTTTATAGATCCATGGATTCTAATAGCGATGAGTAAAAATCCAATAGTTTTTGTAGGAAAGAAAGAATTGGCAAAGTTTCCAATTTTTGGTTTTTTTTACAAAAAAGTGGTTATTGTAGTTGATAGAAGCGATTTAGAAAGTAGAAAAAAAGTATATGAAGAAGCACATAAAAGATTAAAAAATGGAACAAGTGTTGCAATTTTTCCAGAAGGATTAGTGCCTGCTGAAAACATCGTTTTGGCTCCTTTTAAAAATGGAGCATTTAGTTTAGCTATTGAACATCAAATTCCAATCGTCCCTCAAGTGTATTATGATGGAAAACGTTTGTTTTCTTGGGATTTTTTTAAAGGTGCCCCTGGAACACTGAGAGTAAAACAATGCAAGTTTATTGAAACAGAGAATCTGGCTATTGGAGACAAGAAAAAACTTAAAGAGCAAACATATAATGTAATATACAATGAATTGATAAATGACGAGTTGTATATGAAAGATACTAACCGACCTAACAATGAGCGAGAATTTAAATCACTTTTATAGCGAAAAAGAAGAAAGGTTAAACATCCTTACTCACGGGTTTGGATTGTTGTTAAGTATTATAGCCTTTCCTTTTTTAGTGAAAAAATCCCTTAATTATCATGCTTTTTGGAAAATAGCTAGCTTTTGTATTTATGGGTTAAGTATGATAATTCTTTATGCAGCATCTACATTTTATCATGCCGCCAAAAAACCTAAACTCAGACGAAGACTCAATATTTTTGATCATGCAGCTATTTATGTATTAATTGCTGGAACATATACCCCATTTTGCTTAGTCGTATTACCGCCAAAACTGGGTTGGTATATGTTTATTTTTGTTTGGTTATTTGCCAAAACTGGGGTTGTACTAAAGCTTTTTTTTACAGGACGGTTTGACAAACTATCAACTGCATTGTATTTATTAATGGGGTGGCAAGTTGTTTTTGTAATTAAGCCTTTAATGGAAAACTTATCAGATAAAGGCTTGTTGTATCTTTTTCTTGGTGGAGTTTTTTATACTGTAGGAGCTATTCTATATTCTATTAAAAAATTGGAATATAATCACGCAATCTTTCATGTTTTTGTTCTCTTGGGTAGTTTGAGTCATTTTTTAGCGATCTATATGTGTGTTTAAGACCAGTTCGTATACGGATACTTACTTAAGTTTGAATTGTAATACTTAGCGATTCCGGTAACTTCTTTACCTAACCACTCTGGTTTTGAAAAATGTTCGTTTTCGTCTTCTAACTCTACTTCAGCAATAAGCAAACCATTATTGTCTCCCAAAAACTCATCTACTTCAAACGTATGATTGCCAATGCTTATTAAATATCGATACTTTTCAATAATACCTTTTTCGCATAAATTAAAAAGACTTTCAGCTTCTTCCTTGTCAATTTCTTTTTCCCATTCAAAACGAGTAGTTCCATTAGTGTTTGAAGGACCTTTAATGGTTAAAAAGCCTTTATCATCTTTAATGCGAACACGCACCACACGTTCTTTATCAGAGTTTAAAAATCCTTGTTTGATGTAGTTTTTTTGAAAAGCTTCTTGTTTAAAGTCTGTAGATTTTACCAAGAATTTTCGCTCTATCTCTGTTGCCATACTAAAGGAATCAATTTTACACGAATGTACTATTTTTGTTGGTATTATTGGTATATCTTTGAGTAATGATTTTAATAGATAAGCTTAATTAAATGGCAGTAATTACTACAAAAGTCATCGTTTTGAGTTCTCTTAAATATGGAGATACTAGTTTGATTGTAAAATGTTTTACTCTACAAGAAGGAGTAAAATCGTACATGATAAAAGGAGTGCTGAAATCAAAAAAAGGAAAGTTAAAGCCTGCACATTTTCAGCCATTAACGCAATTAAACCTTACGGCAAACCATAGTAACAAAAGTTCGTTGCATTCTATTAAAGAAGTACAGGTGATTCACCCGTATGAAACTATTTATACTTCAGTTGTTAAGCAAACAATTGTATTATTTTTATCTGAAGTGTTATCATATATTCTACAAGAAGAGGAAGAAAATAATCCTTTATATAGTTATATTGAAACATCTTTGATTTGGTTGGATACGCATGATGAGATTGCAAACTTTCACTTACTGTTTTTGTTAAACTTATCTAGGTATCTTGGCTTCTATCCAGATACTACCAATATTGATAAGACAGCATTTAATTTATTAGAAGGAGGCTTTACAGATACCGAATATGAAAAACTAACGATTTCAGGAAAAGAAATAATGCTGTTTAAAAGCTTGTTAGGCATAAATTTTGATGCAATTAATTCAATTTCTTATTCAAAAAAAGAAAGACAAATTATTCTCCGAATTATAGTTCAGTATTATGAATTACATTTGGAAGGATTTAGAAAGCCTAAATCATTAGATGTTTTAGAAACTGTATTTAATTAATATGAAACACAGAATTACTGTATTTTTTTTACTATTTGTTACCACAATTTTTTCTCAAACTATTACTGTTATTGATGCTGAAACGGGGAAACCTGTAGAGGCTGTTGCTGTTTTTAATAAAAGCAAAACAACGTCTGCTATAAGTGATGAATTAGGAAAGGTTGATGTTTCTGATTTTAGAGTGAATGAGTTACTTACGTTTGCACATGTATCTTATGCTGAATATCAAGAAAAAAAATCAGTAATAAAAAGAAATAACTATCATGTTTATTTATCGAAAAACTCAGAACAGTTAGATGAGGTAGTTGTTTCGGTTTTTAAAAATAGAGAGAAAGCCAACCGTATTGCAGAGCAAATAGCGGTAGTATCTTTAAAAGAAATAGAAAAACTATCACCTCAAACTTCAGCAGATTTATTAGCAAGTGTTCCTGGAATTAAAGTTCAGAAATCACAGTTTGGAGGAGGAAGTCCTGTCTTACGTGGAATGGAAAGTAATCGAGTACTTTTAGTGGTTGATGGTGTTCGTATGAACAATGCAATTTACAGAAAAGGACACTTACAAAATTCAATAACAGTGGCTCCAAACTTATTAGACAGAACAGAAGTTGTTTTTGGACCCTCATCGGTAATTTATGGTTCAGACGCATTAGGAGGAGTAATTCATTATTACACTAAAACCCCAAAACTATCAGAAAAAGGAAGTGAAATTAAAGGGAATACTTTTTTACGATATAGTTCGGTAAATAATGAAGTAACCAATGTGGTTTCTACCGAATTAAGATTTAAAAAATGGGCTTCTTTTACAAGTATATCTCATAGTAATTTTGGAGACTTAAAGATGGGAGAAAACCGTTCTCACGGTTTTGAAAATTGGGGGAAAGTTCCTTTTTATTCTAATAATACTCGTACTTTTTATAACGACACACCAGTAGTTAATTCTGACCAAAACCTACAAAGAAATACAGGTTACAGTCAAACAGACGTATTGCAAAAGTTTTATGTGCCTTTTTCAAAAAACACAGATTTTAAATTAAATATTCAATATTCAACTTCTTCTGATATACCTCGTTTTGATAAGTTAAATGAATTGAAAAAAGGAAGTTTAAAGTTTGCTGAATGGTATTATGGGCCTCAAAAACGTTTGTTAATATCTCCTCAGTTAATTATCAATCCAAAGAAAAAGTGGATGGATAATGGAACCATTACTTTAGCTTATCAAAATATAAAAGAAAGTCGTATTCAACGAAAGTTTGGAAGTCTAGATAGGTCTTACAGAAAAGAAAGTGTGGATGCTTTTAGTTTGAATGGAGATTTTACAATACCATTAGCAGAAAATAGAAATTTAGGATATGGAATTGAAGTTACTTACAATGATGTGGAGTCTAATTCTTACGGAAAAACGTTACGAGTTAATGATAGTAACATAATTGGTTTTGATGGAGATTTTACAGTGCAGTCGCGTTACCCAGATGTGGGAAGCAGTTATTTGAGCTCTGCTTTTTATGTAGATTACCGTCAAGATATCAATAGTAAATCAACGTTAAATACAGGTATAAGAGGAACAAATACAGTATTAAAAGCAAAATGGTTAGATGAAACTTTTATTGATATTCCTCAAAATAATATTCAATTAGATAACCAATCGTTAACAGCAACTATAGGTTATGTGTACAAGCCTAATAAAACTTGGCAATTAAATACAGTATTATCTTCTGGTTTCAGATCACCAAATATTGATGATGTAGGAAAGATAAGAGAGAAAAACGGAAAAGTAACCATACCAAATACTAGTTTAAAACCAGAACACGCATATAATGCTGAAATTGGAGCTCAAAAATATTTTAATAATAGAAAATTTAGAGTTGGGGCAAATGTGTATTATACTTTATTGAATAACTACATTTATAGAGAGAGTTTTGAATTGAATGGAAGCTCAACTATTGAATATGATGGAGAGGACGGAGCTATTGTTGCTAATGTAAACAAAGGAACAGCTTATGTTACGGGTGCCACGGTAAGTTATCAAGGGAGGCTACATAAAAACTGGAATACTTCTGGGTTTGTTACGTATACCTATGGTAAAACATACGATACCAACGAACCAATGTCATCTATTCCACCACTATTTGGGCGTTTTGATTTAAGCTATGTAAACAAGAAGTTTGAAGGTGGAGCTAACCTAGTATTCAACGCAAAAAAAGATATTTCAGACTATAATATAACAGAGGGTATTGATAATCATGAACAAACACCAATTGTCAATGCAAATGCAACCGAAGATATTGATAAATATTACGGAAGCCCTAGTTGGGTGACTGTTGGATTATATGGAAAATATCAATTTACAAAAAACATAGCTTTACAAGCACAATTGTCTAACTTGTTTGATGAGCATTATAAGGAATTTGCTTCAGGAGTTTCAGCTGCGGGACGTAATATTTCAGTATCTTTGCTAACCAATTTTTAAGTGAAAATCCAAATGATTAATTTTTTCAGATTAGTAAGTTTATTAGAAGGAATATCTTATATTTTATTGCTTTTTATAGCAGTTCCAATTAAATACATGCAAGGAAACCCAGAGTATGTTAAAATGCTTGGTATGCCTCACGGATTGTTATTTGTAGGATACATAGTATTGGCAATCATGTTAAAGTACGAGCTAAATTGGAACGGTAAAACTTTCGGAATTGTTAGCTTACTTTCTATCTTACCTTTCGGAACATTTTTCGTTGGAAAATACTTAAAAAAAGGCTGAGGCTTAGTTTTTTCAAATGGTAATAAATTATCCTCCACTAACTGGAGGAATAATTGCGATTACATCATTTTCTTTTATGAGCATATCGTCAGTAGCGTAACTTTCGTTAATGGCTACCGCATACGAACTCATTTTTTGTAACTCAGGGAATTCTGCTAAAAGAAATTCTTTAAAACTAGCAACAGAACTTTTGTTAGGTAGTTCAATTTCCAAAGAAGAACTATCAACTAAGTCTGTAGCCATACCGAAAAATAGAATGCTTATTTTCATAGTAGCAAATCTACAATTTTATCCCGAAAACTACTCTGTTTTCAGATTTTCCATTAAAGTAAGAACGAGCAAAATCTACACGTAAAAAACGCCATTTTCCAACACCAACATTATCTAAACCAATAGCAAACTCAGAATAAGGTTTGTTACCTGCTGTAAATAATCCTTTAGCACCAGTAACTAAATGAAAGTTAAGTTTATTTAACAAAGGAACCTTACTTAACAATGCTCCTTTAAAATTATATTCTCCATGAAGTTCAGCGTATTTATCATTAGAACTTAATTGATAATACGGAAGCATGTAAAAGTTGTCCAAATAGTTGTCTTTTGGAGATATTAACAAGCGATTTCCGTTAAAATGAGCATAATCTATAAACGGAATGTCTTTTTGCTCTAGAAATATGCCTCCTCTTGCTTTGTAAGCAAACTCACCCCAATTACCCAAATTGATTTGTTGATACAATTGAGAAAAAATCACATCTGAATTCCATTCAGAATTTCCTGAGCCAAAGTTTTTTTGATAGCCAATATATAGCGATGGGTACTTACGACTTGGGATATTATATTTTCCATCAGGATATGATAAGTACTTTTGTCCAAAATTTATGTTTGCCCCTACAGAGAAAGTCCACATTTGATGAGGTGTAAAACCTGTTGAAAAATCAGTAGGGTTTTGCGGATTATTAGAAGTGTAGTCTAAATCGTCTTGCGGAAACATTGCATAATCGGTTGTATTAAATAATGGCTTTCTGTCTGCAAATTCTAAAGAAGAAAACATGCGTATTCCGTTCGTTACTTCTTGAGAAAAGGATGTTTTAGCAAATGTCTTTTCATATATTTTCAAATAATTTCTTTCAAAACCAACAGAACTTATCGTATTCCAAAACTTAGAAATTGGTTGTTTTGGGTTGAACTGTGGTGTGGCAATTCCTCCAGAAATTGTTAAAACAGGTCGCGTAGTATTGTTCCAACGATAGTTAAAGTTGGCTGTAGGACGCACTTTTTTCTCTGAAAAACCATAATTAACATTAGCCCCAATACTAAAACGTTTCCCTTTTTTGTTAAGTGATTTTCGATAGTTAACACCTAAAGAAGAATTCCACCCTTGCACCGTATTAAAGTTAAGGCTTTCAATGGGGGAAGAAGTGCTTAACGACCACTTGTTGTAAGAGTCTCGATAAGTGTACCCAGAAAGAAAATCTAACGGTTTAAATTTATTGTTTTTGGTGTCAATAGAATCTAAATATTTCTTCGATTTTCGAATGGTTTTTATGCTGTCTTTTAATTTGTAATCTGATATTTCTTCAGAAGTTAAAGTTACGGGACGAATTTTATTCCAGTATAGCGAATCCTTTTCAGTAGCATTTTCTGCAAACGAAAGTACTTCGTTACCAAAAGTATCTTCAGTAAAGTTAGGGTTGAAATTATAGTTAGAATAAGCAGCAGAAAATCGACCGTTGAAATGGAACCCAAATAAACCAGCTTTAAAATCTATAGTTTGTGTAATGGGTATCCACGCTTTGTTTTTAGTAGAGAAATTATAGTTTTGCTTAATGTGTAGTGAATCTACGATAGGCAAGCTTATTTGTGCACCAGTGACCATAACATCAGCACCGTAAATAGCCCAATCATCTTCAACAATATAAATAAAACCACTAAAAACACGATCGTTCTTTCGTTTTGGTAAAAGTTGAATTTTGTTAATTAATTTTCCGTTTTTATCATAAAAAACACCTGTTAGTTTATAGTTGTAGTATCCAAAAGCACCATTAGCAATGGGAGAAACAACTTTAACGTCAGCCAAATCAAAAGAATTTTCATAAAAATTAAAATTTACATCTTCTGCTTGATTAAAACTAATTCCGTTGTCTTGTCCACTAACTTTTGAAGCTATAATATGCTCTTTAAAGTTTTTAGGTCTTTTTTGAAAAGCGATTTTCGATACGGTTTCAGAAAGATATACTACACCACTTCTTGTAGAATCCAATCCGCCACCCATGTCACCAATATCTTGCCCTAAAAATTTTTTGGGTAAATCTTTTACTTTAAATAAGCCGCGAGAATAAAAATCAGCAGTATACTCAGCAAATTTATCCGTGTTTTTTGCTTTACTAGCAATAGCATTCCTAATAATTTTGTTAGCAGGATTTTCTTCAGAAGAAACAACCACTTCATCTAAGGTAACTTCTTCTTCAGCTAAAACAACATTTAATGTAAAAGGAAAAGAGTCAATTTCAACAGTTTTTTTAACGGTTTTATAGCCTAACATTTGAAATATTACAGTGTGTTGTCCTGTTGAGTTAAAAGCTAATTCATAGTCGCCATTTGTGTTGGTTGTAGTACCTGTAATAGTGTTTTCTAAATATACACTTACAAAAGAAATAGGCTGGTTTTTAGTATCGGTAACTTTTCCTGTAATTTGAGAAAAAGTAATTGAAGAGCATACTAAAAATAAAAATGTAGTTATGATTTTCATAGTCAGTTAGTTGTTGGTAACAAACATAAAAGAAGAACTTTGTAAAGTGTATTTAAGAATTGTTAAATAACCTACAAAGTTCTCTTAATATATGTAAGACTATGAAGTAAAGAAAATGTTACAAAAGATTATTTAACAGTGTCTTTTTGTTGTTTTTTCTTCTTTTTTCCAAACAAACCACCTAAAACATCCGTTACTTTTTTAACGGTTTCTTCTTTTTTGTTGGTTGTACTAGTGCTGTCTTTCTTTTTGTTTCCGAATAAACCACCTATAGCGTTGTTTACTAACTTGTCTTTTTGTTGCTGAACCAACTTCTGACTTAACTTAGTAACTGATGAAGATAAATCTGTTTTTACAGAAGGATTTGTCATGTTACCTGTAATGTTAGCAGTAACAGGAACCGTAATATTTTGCTGGTCTTTTGCGCTCAATTTAGAAAGTAATCCTTGTGCTTCGTTACCTAAATATTTTGCAGGAACATTCAGAGTGACATTATAGCTCATTGTCTTATCAAACCCATGGCTTCCACCAACGGTAATACCAATGTCCTTATATTTTAAATCAAATGGTTTTACCACCACTTTACCTTCTTTAAAAGACAGGTGTGTTTTAATATCAGATAAATCTAGTTTTGATAAATCAATGAACGATAATTTATCATTTAATAAACTTAAAGCTTTTGTTTTTTGCGGATTTATACTAGTAGTTAATAATTCTGCTAAAGCTTTACCCGAAACAGACGCTAAGTTAGGTGTAAAATCATCATTTAAACTTCCGGCTAAGTCAATGTCAGAATTTAATTTACCATTCATAGCACCTGCTATAGGACTTATTGATTGTAGTAAATCTAAACTGGTAAACGATTGAGCAATGTCAAAAGATTTAATACCTAATTTCATGTCGAAAGTAGGTTTCTTTTGTTGTGTGTTAACTTCTCCATTTAAAGCAATTTGACCATTAAAAATACCAGCATTCATGTTTTGTAAAATGGCTTTTTCATCTTTTAAAAGCAATGTTCCTCTTACATTTTTTAAAGTCAAGTTATCGTAATATACAGTTTTAGCGTTAGCAGAAACAGCACAATCTAAAAATGCAGGGATTTTTAAAGATTCAGTTGGTGTATCTTTTTTAGAGTCATCTTCGTTTTCGACAGTTTCAGGATTTTCTTGCATAAAATCACTAACATAAAAGTTGTTCGAATTCAGTTTGAAATTTCCACGTAATTTTTTGTCAGAAAGTAAAAAACCTAATAAGTTTTTAAGTGTTCCAGTAGCATTTAAGTCACTTTTTCCAGTTGTAGCATCAAACTTTGTTAAGCTAACGGTACCAGGTGTAAAATTGACAATTGTATTTTTAATATGAAGAGGGTTTACAACATCTTCCGAAGAAAAAACAAAGTCGCTTACTTCCATTTTTCCGTTATTTTTAATACGGCTTAAAGTATTATTCTCAAGTGCTTTCATGTCGAATTCCGTATACAAATCAGCCTTTAAAATTCCGCTTAACTCATTTTCTAAATTAATAGGATATGCTTTGTTAATATTAGCAAGGTTTAAAACACCTTTTAAACTAGCATTTACCTTTGGATTAGTAGTTAGGTTATAAATATTTCCTTTTCCAGAAAAAGTATCCTGATCAATCTTAAAAGAAAGACCATTAATAGTAACAAACGTATTTTCGGTTTTACCAGTAGTGTTTTTTATTTGTGCATCAATATTAATGTTTTGAACACTTTTAGGTAAATCTGGATATTTAAATGAAGCATTATTTGACTTCATAGAAATATCTAACTTCGGAATGTGTTTATCGTCAATAATTCCGTTTATCTTTCCGTTTACACTAAAATTACCCGTAGTGCTTACACCAGCAATACTTTTGGTATAAGCTTCAGGAATTAAACCTAAAAAGTTTTTAAAGTCGGAAGACGGAGTTTTGAAGTTGATATCAACCTCTTGGTTTTTCTCGTTAACTTGAACAAAACCATCAAATACCAATGGAAGGTTATTTAATTTAGCCTCATTTTTTAAGAAAGAAAACTTCATATTAGTTAAGTCCATTCCTAAAATAGCATCTAATTCTATTTTTTGGTTCTTGGCATACGAATTACCGTCCATTCCAAAAGATACTAAAGTAGATGTTTGGGTATCTAGTTCTGTATTTGATTGAGAAAAGTCACCACTTCCACTATGGTTTAACTCGGTTAGCTCAAGGTTTAGTTTACCTTGTTCATCATTGTATTTTACAGTAGCGTTGTTAATAGCATATGAATTAATAGACAGTCCAAAAGTAGATGGTTCTTCATCTTTTGTCTCTTCTGTCTCAGATGGTTTTGCAATATCGTAGTTAGCATTTCCTTTTTTATCAACCAATACATTTACTAGAGCATCATCAATAGTAAATGATTTGATGTTTAGCTGCTCAGATGAAGCTTTAAAAAGCTCCGTAAGTTTTAATGCTAAGTTTACTTCTTTAGCATATACTAAAGTATCACCTTCAAAAGGAGTGTTGTTAATAACCGTTAGGTTAGATAATTGAACTGATGCATTTGGGAAATTTCTAAGCAGGCTTAAGCTAGAATCGCTAAAATCAACTTTGGCGTTTACGTTGTTGTTAATGGTAGTTTTTACCAAGTTCATCACTTTATCTTGAAATAGTAGGGGAATACTAACCAAAAGGATGAAGAAAAAAACTACAATACTTAATAATATTTTATATATCTTTTTCATAATGAATAAAGTTTATCATGTAATACTAACGAACAAATTTCAACATTTATTTGTAAATAGAAAGTCAATGAAATGATAAATTTTCTTTTGGTAATTTTGCGGCGATAAAACCACGTATTTTGAATAAGAAACAGCAATACTCAAACTTTATAAAAACACAAGCAAAACGTTTGGGTTTTTTGGGTTGTGGTATTGCCAAAGCTGACTTTTTAGAAGAAGAAGCACCCCGTTTAGAGCAATGGTTACAAAATGGGTATCATGGTGAAATGCGTTATATGGAAAATCACTTTGATAAACGTTTAGACCCAAGGTTGTTGGTAGATGGTGCAAAATCTGTGATTTCTTTATCGTATAACTATTTCCCTTCGGAAGTTCAGCAAGAAGGAAGTTATAAGATCTCTAAATACGCTTACGGACAAGATTATCATCATATTATAAAAGGAAAGTTACGGGAACTATTACAGTTAATTAACGATGAAATTGGAGAGGTTTCTGGTCGCTGTTTTGTTGATTCTGCTCCTGTGCTAGAACGAGCTTGGGCGCAAAAGTCAGGGTTGGGTTGGAAGGGGAAACACTCGTTATTAATTCAAAAGCAACAAGGATCATTTTTCTTTTTAGCTGAATTAATTATCGATTTAGAACTTGAATATGATGAGCCTTTTAAAACAGATCATTGTGGAAGTTGTACTCGTTGTATTGATGCTTGCCCAACACAAGCTATTTTACCAAATAATACAGTTGATGGTAGCAAATGTATTTCGTATTTAACAATTGAGCTAAAGGATGCAATTCCGTCAGAATTTAAGGGAGAAATGCAAGATTGGATGTTTGGTTGCGATGTATGTCAGGATGTATGCCCATGGAATCGTTTTTCACAACCACACGAAGAAAGTTTATTTACGCCTCAAGAAAATTTATTGCAAATGAATAAACGTGACTGGCAAGAATTAACACAAGAAACCTTTAGTAAAGTGTTTAAAAAATCAGCAGTAAAGCGTACTAAGTTTTCAGGTCTGTTAAGAAATATTGACTTTATAAAATAATAAAACCGCTTTGAAAAGCGGTTTTATTTATGTTTTGAAGATTATTTAGGATTCGTCTCTCCGAAGAAAAACCAATTAAGTCCTTTTTTAATCATTCCGCTTTCTTTGGCAGGAGTTTGTTTGTCTGCTTCTTTTGTGTTAGCCGTTTCTCCTTCAAATAGGTTTACAACAAAATCTTCGTATGAAGAGTTAACTTCTTCTTGTAAATATGAATTAAAATATAATTCACTTGCTTTTTCACCTTTAACTTTTTCAATTTCTAATAGTGTTTTGTACAAAGGTTCTATTTTTTTTATTACGCTTTCAGGTAAGGATTTTCTTCTTCCGGTATATCCGGTAATTTTTCCATTATCATCTTTTTCTACATCAAAATCAGTAATAACCCAATAGTATCTACCAGTTCTTGTTAAGTTTTTAACAATAGCATGGAAGTTGTTTCCCTGTTTTAAGTTGTCCCATAAAACTTTGAAGACTACCTTAGGCATGTCGGGGTGTCTAATTACGTTGTGAGGCTCTCCAATAAGTTCTATTTTATTATACTCCGAAGCTTCTTCAAAAGTATCATTCATATATAAAATAGTTCCTGCAGGGTCTGTTTTACTAATAATTGTTTTTGATTTGTCCCATTTTACTTCCTCATCTATAACTTTGGAAGGTCTAAGAGAATTGTTTGTGTGCATTTTTTTTGTTTTAATAGTTATTCGGGGTGGTTTACTTAAAAATAATCAGCAAATATAAGGTTTTTGATGGAGGAGTATGTTTTGAATGAATTTTTAGTTGAGGTAAAAGAAGATAATTTTTATTTGGTCTAAAAAATTGATTGTTAGATAATTGTATTGTGTTAGTTTTTCTTTTGTAATGATAGAATCGTGTTGTTTTAATAAAGAATGGGTATTGGGATAATTTTAAAAGAAAAAGGATTGAGACAACTGTCTCAATCCTTTTTGGAAAAATGTTTTTTAAGAGGATTATTTAGGGGAATAATAAGTTTTACGTCGGGTTTGTTTCACCGAAGAAAAACCAGTTCAGTCCTTTCTTTAAAGGATTGGTTTCGTTTTTAATTTTTTCAGTTTCCTCTTTAGAAAGTTCTTCATTAAATAAATCAACAACAAATTCATTGTATGTTTTACCAACTTCTTCTTTTAAGTAAGTGTCAAAATACATTTCGCTTGCCTTTTCGCCTTTTAGTTTTTCAATGTCTAACAGTGTTTTATATATAGGTTCAATCTTTTTTACCACTCCGTTAGGAACGGCTTTTCTTCGAGCTGTATATCCTACAATTTTACCTTCTTCATCTTTGTCAATAGTAAAATCGGTAATAACCCAGTAATACCTACCGGTTCTTGTTAGGTTTTTAACAATTGCATGGAAGTTTTCGCCTTTCTTAAGAGCGTCCCATAAAACTTTAAAAGCAACTTTAGGCATATCTGGATGACGAATAATATTATGAGGTTCGCCAACTAATTCAATGGTACTATATTCACAGGTGTTAGAAAAAACATCGTTAGCATATAAAATAGTTCCGTAAATATCAGTTTTACTTACAATGGTTTTTGTTTTATCCCATTGTACTTCTTCGTCAATAATGTGTCTTTGTGTAGTTTCCATTTTTATTTGGTTTAAGGTTAGAGCAAAATTCAGGAAATTTTTAAAGATGAAATATGACTTTTATCAGGTTGCAAATTCTTTTTACTTCATAACAAAATGTATATTTGTAAGTTCAAACAAACAAGAACGAACCTATGAGAGATTCTAGAAAAAGGCATGAAGCACTACTTTATCATGCTAAGCCGAAGCCGGGAAAAATAGCAGTAGTACCTACCAAAAAATATGCAACTCAACACGATTTATCGTTAGCATATTCACCAGGAGTAGCAGAGCCTTGTTTAGAAATAGCAAAAGACAAAAACAACGTTTATAAATACACATCAAAAAGTAACTTAGTAGCTGTTATTTCAAATGGAACAGCAGTTTTAGGATTAGGAGATATTGGTCCTGAAGCATCCAAGCCTGTAATGGAAGGAAAAGGATTACTTTTTAAGATTTTTGCTGATATTGATGTTTTCGATATTGAAGTAGATGCAACTGATGTTGATAAATTTGTTGAAACAGTAAAAGCTATAGCTCCTACTTTTGGAGGAATTAACTTAGAAGATATTAAAGCTCCAGAAGCTTTTGAAATAGAAAGGCGATTGAAAGAGGAATTAGATATTCCGGTAATGCACGATGATCAGCATGGTACAGCAATTATTTCAGCCGCAGCCTTAAAAAATGCTTTAGAAATTAATGAAAAGGATATTAAGGATGTAAAAATTGTTGTGAACGGAGCAGGAGCTGCAGCAATATCATGTACGCGTTTGTATCTAGCTTTAGGTGCGAGTCGTGAAAACGTAATTATGTGTGATAGTAAAGGGGTTATCAGAAAAGATAGAGATAATCTAACATCACAAAAAGCGGAATTTGCTACAGATCAAGATGTAAACACTTTAGAAGAAGCAATGTTAAATGCCGATGTGTTTATTGGTTTGTCAAAAGGAAATGTGGTATCTCCTGAAATGCTATTATCAATGGCGAAAAACCCAATTGTTTTTGCGATGGCAAACCCAGAACCAGAAATTGAGTATGATTTAGCTATTGCGACAAGAGACGACATTATTATGGCAACAGGAAGATCAGATCACCCTAATCAGGTGAATAATGTATTAGGTTTTCCTTTTATTTTTCGTGGAGCATTAGATGTACGCGCAAAAAAAATTAACGAAGAAATGAAGATGGCTGCTGTACATGCATTAGCAGATTTAGCAAAACAATCAGTGCCAGAACAGGTAAATATTGTATATGATGAAGTAAGCCTTTCTTTTGGAAAAGAATATATTATACCTAAACCATTTGATCCAAGATTAATTTATGAAATTCCACCAGCAATTGCAAAAGCTGCGATGGACTCAGGAGTAGCTCAAGAACCTATTGATGATTGGGATAAGTATCGTGAGGAGTTGATGGATCGTTCAGGAACAGGAAGTAAAGAAGTACGACTACTACATAACAGAGCTAAAAAGAATCCTAAGAGATTAGTGTTTGCTGAAGCAGATCATTTAGATGTATTAAAAGCAGCACAGAGAGTATATGAGGAAAAAATTGGAAAACCGATTTTATTAGGAAGAAGAGAAATTATTTTAGAGCTGAAAACTGAGTTAGGATTTGATGCAGATGTGCCAATTATTGACCCTAAAACAGATGAGGAAGAAGGAAGAAGAAACCGATATGCTGAAATATTTTGGAAATCAAGACAACGTAAAGGAGTTACGTTTTTAGAGGCGCAAAAATGGATGCGTGAACGCAACTATTTTGCAGCAATGATGGTAAATTCAGGGGAGGCAGATGCATTAATTACAGGGTATTCAAGACCTTATCCTTCTGTGGTAAAGCCAATGTTAGAGTTGATTGAAAAAGATCAAGGAGTAACAAGGGTTGCAGCAACAAATATGATGCTAACGAAGCAAGGACCTATGTTCTTAGCAGATACTACAATTAATATCAATCCAACAGCAAAAGATTTAGCAAAAATTACACAATTAACATCTGTGTTGGCTAAAATGTTTGGAATGAAACCAAATGTTGCAATGTTAGGGTTTTCGAATTTTGGATCATCAAAAGCAGAAAGCTCAACTAAGATTAGAGAAGCAGTCTCTTACATTCACCGTCATTATCCAAATGTAGTGGTAGATGGTGAACTACAGGCAGATTTTGCTTTGAACCCAGAATTATTAGCAAAAGAATTTCCTTTCTCTAAGTTAAATGGGAAAAGAGCAAACGTATTAATTTTTCCTAATTTAGAGTCAGCTAACATTACTTATAAATTAATGAAAGCTGTTGATGAAGTAGAAACTATAGGGCCAATTTTATTAGGGATGAGCAAGCCAGTACACATTTTGCAATTGGGGGCGAGTGTAGATGAAATGGTAAATATGGCTGCAGTGGCAGTTGTAGATGCTCAAAACAAGGAAATGAAAGCTAAAACCAAGGTTTCTCAATAGCATAGAGAGAAATTTTTTTAAAAGATAATTTTGTCTATTTTAGACAAATAGAAAAAATAGCTGGATGATAACACAAATAAGGGGAAAACTTGTGGAAAAAAATCCTACATACGCTGTTGTAGATTGCAATGGAGTAGGATATTTAATGCATATTTCTTTAAACACATATTCATCATTACCAAACGATGAATATGTGTTATTGTATACACACTTATCTATTAGAGAAGATGCTCATACGTTGTATGGGTTTTCAACAAAAACAGAACGAGAAGTTTTTAGGTTATTAACCTCAGTTTCAGGTGTAGGACCAAGCACTGCACGAACAATGCTATCTTCAATGACTTCACAAGAAGTTTCACAAGCAATAGCTTCTGAAGATGTGAAACTAATTCAAACAGTTAAAGGTATTGGAGCCAAAACAGCACAACGAGTTATTGTTGATTTAAAAGATAAGGTATTAAAAACCTTTGATATTGACGAAGTTTCTGTGGTACAGAACAATACAAATAAAGAAGAAGCGTTATCAGCTTTAGAGGTTCTTGGATTTGCGCGGAAGCAAGCTGACAAGGTAATAGGGAATATATTAAAAGAAACACCTGATGCAAGTGTTGAAAAACTTATAAAACAGGCGTTAAAAAATTTATAAAAAAGGTTGGAAAAAGCAGTTATGAATAGACTACTTACGGCACTTACTGTTTTAGTAAGTGTTGTTTCGTTTTCACAAAATACTCAAAAAGATAGCATTAACGCTGTTAAAAAAGATACTGTAATTCCCCTCAAATACAATTTTAAATACAATCAAAACGGAACACTTTACTTAAACAACCCTTCTCAAAAAGTAGTAACTTATGATAAGGCGTTGAATAAGTTTATGATTGTTGAAAAAATAGGAGACTACTATGTAGGTACCCCTATTTTTATGACACCTAAAGAGTATAATGAGTACCGTTTAAAAAATGATTTAAAAGATTACTTCAAAGAAAAAGTAGATGCTACTAATCCTAAAAAGAAAGGAAACGAAGCAGCTCGTAAAAATTTATTACCTAAATACTATGTAAATTCTAAGTTTTTTGAATCCGTTTTTGGAGGTAATACTGTTGAGGTAAACCCAACAGGACAAATAAATATTAAACTCGGAGGTGTATATCAAAACAATGAAAACCCTCAAATCTCTGTTGAAAATCAAAGCAGCTTTACATTTGATTTTGATCAACAAATTAGTGCGAGTTTACAAGCAAAAGTAGGTAAACGATTAACGGTAACGGCAAATTATGATACCCAATCTACTTTTGATTTTCAAAATATTATTAAGTTAGAATATACTCCAACTGAAGATGACATCATTAGAAATATCGAGGCGGGTAATATTAGTATGCCAATTAAAAACTCACTTATTAATGGAGCACAATCGTTATTTGGAGTAAAAACAGAGTTACAGTTTGGTAAAACATACGTAACTGCTGCATTCTCACAGCAAAATTCACAATCTAAAACAGTAGTTGCTGAAGGTGGAGCAACCATAGAACCATTTGAATTAAGAGCATCTGATTACGATAATGATAGACACTTCTTTTTATCACAATACTTTAGAGAAAATTACAAAGAAGCTTTAGAGAATTATCCTTTAATTAACAGCCCTATAAATATTACAAGGGTTGAGGTATGGGTAACTAACAGAAATCAAAATGTAAGTGATTATAGAAGTATTGTAGCTCTTGCCGATTTAGGAGAATCTGATGATGCAAATGAGGTAAATCCTGCTGAAATAACAACAACACCAGGAGCTATATCAGTTAACTCTGAAATTATACCTTATAATGGAGTGAATAATTTGAGTTCATTATTAGCAGCAAATTCTGGAGGAATAAGAGATGTAGCAACGATTGATGCAGCCATTAACGGTATAGGAGTACCGGCACAACAAGGGTTTAACTATACATATTTACAAAATGCTCGTAGATTACAACCTAATGAATTTAAACTACACTCACAGTTAGGTTTCATCTCATTAAATAGAAGGTTGAATGATGGAGAGGTTTTAGCAGTGGCTTTTGAGTATACTGTAGTAGGAGCCTCTAATGGAGAAACAGTATTTAAAGTAGGAGAATTTTCAAACGATGGAATTGTAGCGCCAGCAAATATTGCAGTTAAGTTATTGCGTAGTGAAATTTTAAATACGACAAGACCAGGAGATGATACGGAAGCTTTTCCAACTTGGCGATTAATGATGAAAAACGTATATGCACTTGGAGCATTTCCGCTACAACGTGACGGATTTCGTTTTGAATTATTGTATCGTGATGATGAAACAGGAACGCTACAAAATACTCTGCAAAAAGCACAAACTCCTGGGATAACTGATAAGCCATTACTACGTATTTTAAACTTAGATAAATTAGATCAAAGTGAATATGCTATTCCTAATGGAGATGGTTTCTTTGATTATGTTGAAGGAATTACAGTAAATTCTGAAAGAGGGTATATTTTATTTCCTGAACCAGAACCATTTGGTAATGATTTAAAAGACGAACTTACTAACCCAGCAGATCAAGATAAGTATGTGTTTGAAGAGTTGTATTTAACTACAAAAATTCAAGCTAAAAACGAGTATCAGAACTTAGATAAATTCTTCTTAAAAGGATATTTTAAATCAGAAACGAGTAGAGGTATTTCTCTTGGAGCTTTTAATGTTCCTAGAGGTTCTGTACGAGTTACAGCAGGAGGAAGACAACTGGTTGAAGGAATAGATTATGTGGTAGATTATCAGTTGGGTCGTGTGCAAATTTTAGACCCAGGTTTAGAAGCATCTGGAGTACCAATTAATGCATCTGTAGAAAATAATACATTCTTTAATCAACAACGAAAAACATTTATTGGAATTGATGTTGAACATCGTTTTTCTGAAGATTTTATTTTAGGGGGAACTTTTTTAAATGTTAGTGAAAAGCCAATTACGCCTAAGGTAAATTTAGGAGGAGAACCTATAGATAATATCATGTTAGGGTTGAATTTAGATTATTCTTCAGAAGTACCTTATTTAACAAAACTAGCAAATAAATTACCTTTTGTTGAAACAGAAGCACCGTCTAATGTTTCGGTTAGAGCGGATATGGCTTATTTATTACCAGGATCTCCTAGTGGAATAAATGTAGATGGTACTGCGACATCGTATTTAGATGATTTTGAAGCTTCACAAATACCCATTAATTTAAATTCACCACAGCAATGGTTTTTAGCCAGTACACCAGAATCTCAAGGTTTTGATGGAGGTACTTTTGGTTTAGAGTATAATTACAAAAGAGGAAAATTAGCTTGGTATAATATAGATCAGTTATTCTATGGAAGCGGAAACAGACCAGATAATATTGATGAGAATGAACTATCTAGAGATGAGGTACGTCAAATTCGTTACAATGAATTATTTCCTAACACAGACCTAGATATTACACAGCAAAACTTAGTTAGAACTCTAGATTTAGCTTATTACCCTGCAGAAAGAGGTCCGTACAACTATAATGAGAATGCAAATACCGTTACAGCTGAAGAGCGTTGGGGAGGTATTATGCGATCGTTAACAACAAACAATTTTGAACAAGCAAATGTTGAGTATATCCAGTTTTGGTTAATGGACCCATATGAAAACTACTCAATTACAACTGAAGAAGGTTTACCAGCGGGAATTAACCCTAATGATCCAACGAATCAAGTAGGAAAGTTATTTATAAACTTGGGTAACGTTTCTGAAGATATTTTAAAAGATGGAAGAAAGCAATATGAAAATGGACTTCCTGCCGATGGACAAAAAGCTGATGGAGGTAATATCCAGACTTCTATTTGGGGAGATACACCTATAAACCCTTCTATTATATATGCTTTTGATTCTAGTAATGATGCGAGAACAAATCAAGATATTGGTTTAGATGGGTTAAACGATGAAGAGGAAAGAGCAAAATATCCAGCATTTGCTGGGTTAGATGATCCAGCGGGAGATAATTTTCAATTTTTTAGAGGAGGGGCTATAGAAAATACCAATCCATCAGTTTTATCTAGATATAAAAACTTTAACGGGACAGAAGGTAACTCACCAACAGCGAGTCAATCAAACGAATCGTACCCAACATCATCAACAACATATCCAGATACAGAAGATATCAATAAGGATCAAACAATGAATCCTGTAAATAGTTATTTTGAGTACGAGGTTTCGTTGAATAAAACAGATTTAGTATTAGGTCAAAATCATATTATTGATGTTAAAACACAAAATGTAACACTTTTAAATGGAGCAACAAGAACCACTAAGTGGTATCAATTTAGAATACCAGTTAGAAATGTTACCGATGCTCAAAAAATTAATGGAATTACTGATTTTAATAGTATTCGTTTTATACGAATGTTTTTAACGCAATTCAAAATGCCAGTAGTATTACGTTTTGGAGAGTTAGAATTGGTAAGAGGAGATTGGCGTCGTTACACAAAAACATTACCAGACACTAATATTCCTTCTGAAGATTTAGATGCAGATGAATTAAACAAGTTTGAGGTAGGAGTAGTAAGTATTGAACAAAATCAAGATCGTTATCAATTACCACCGGGAATTCAAAGAGAGCGTTTACAAGGAACCAATAGAATCCAACGTCAAAATGAGCAATCTGTAACGTTAAAGGTAACTGACTTAGAAGCTGACGAGGTTAGAACGATTTATAAAAATATTAGTATTGATATGCGTAGGTATAAAAAACTACGTATGTTTTTACATGCAGAAAATCAAAATAGTGCAACCGGAGCTAATGATGATGAAATGGTTGCTATTATACGTTTAGGTACAGATTTAAACGATAACTATTACCAAGTAGAAAAGCCATTAAAAATATCTACATCAAACGCATCATCTTTAGATGTTTGGCCAGCAGAAAACAATTTAGATATTCCGTTAGAAGAATTAGCTAACTTAAAAATTGAAAGACCTACAGGAAGTAACCTTACTGATGTGTATTCGTCAACAAGTTCTAATGGATTAAAAATTTCTGTGAGAGGTAATCCAACATTAGCACAAGTAAGAACAGTAATGTTAGGGGTGAAAAATACTGTTGCTGACGATAAAACTGTAGAAGTTTGGTTTAACGAATTACGTGCAGTAGGCTTTGATAATAAAGGTGGATGGGCAGCTGTGGTAAATGCAGATGCTAATATGGCCGATGTGATGGATGTGTCTTTAGCAGGAAGAATGTCAACCATAGGTTTTGGTAATGTAGAAGATCGTGTACAACAAAGAAGTATTGAGGAGATAAAACAATATAGTGTAGCAACAAATATTCAGTTAGGTAAAATGATGCCTAAAAAATGGAACATGCAAGTGCCAATGAATTATAGCTATGGAGAAGAATTTAGAGATCCAAAATACGATCCACAATTTCAAGATGTAGAATTAGAAGACGCTATTGACAAAAACCCAAATAGTAAAAATGCCCAAGACTATACAAGAAGAAAAAGCATTAGTTTTATCAATGTAAAAAAGAATAGAAACCCAGAAAGTAAAAAGAAACCTAAATTTTATGATGTAGAGAATTTCTCTGCTTCGTATGCACATAGTGAAGAGTTTCACAAAGATTACAATATTGAAAGTTATGTAAACAAAAATGTAATGGCAGGCGCTAGTTATAATTTTACTTTTGTTCCTTTTAATATAGAACCATTTAAAAAATCAGAAGGATTTAAAAATAGATACTTACAATTTATAAGAGATCTAAACTTTAATCCGGTGCCAAAAACAATAGCATTAAACTCAAGAATTAACAGAAATTATAATAGTCAGCAGTCAAGAAACTTAATTATTGACCCAGTAAATCCGTTACCTGCACAACCTGAGTTAATTCAACGAAGATTTTTATTTAATTGGGATTATACAATCGGTTTTGACTTAACTAAATCGCTACAATTAAACTTCAATGCAACAAACAACTATATATACGATAGTTTTGGGGAAGATGAACAATTAGAAGTTTACGATCAGTTTTTTAGTATAGGAAGACCAGATAATTATCATCAGAAGTTAAACGCAACTTATAAACTACCATTAGATAAATTCCCTTTTCTAAATTTTATCAATGCAGATTATGGTTATACAGCTGATTTTGATTGGAAGGCAGGATCGCAAAGTTATATTGAGCAAGTTGGGAACATGATTCAGAATGCCAATACCCACAACTTAAATACTAATATAGATTTCGGTCGTTTTTATAAAATTGTGGGAGTAGATAAACTATTATTAAAAGGAACAAAAAAGCAACCGACTCAAAAAGGAACAGCTACATTAGGAGGAAATCAAGTGGCGCAAAAACCACAGCTTAAAAAGAAAGCTACTTTTGGTCAGAAATTAGGAAAAGGAGTATATGATGTATTAACATCGGTAAAAAGAGCAAAAATCAGTTACTCTCAAAATAATGGAACTTTACTACAAGGATATAAACCTTCAGTTGGATTTTTAGGAAGAAATGGTTTTGATGGAGGCTTAGCTCCAACATTAGGATTTGTGTTTGGTAGTCAAACGGATATTTTAAATACAGCTATTGAGAATGGATGGTTAATTACCAGAAATGCTGGAGATGAATATTATAGTAAAAATTACTCTAAAACAAGATATAAAAAACTAGACTATAACGTATCTGTAAAACCTTTTAAAGATTTAACTATTGATTTACGAGGGAACAGAATTCAAACAAGTAATTTAACACAACAGTTGGATGTTGTTTCAAATGGTAGCGGAGGTTTTGAGCAAGATCCAAATATTAAACCTTTTGAAACAGGTAATTATAGTATAAGTCATTTTATGTTAGGAACTATTTTTACAGATAATGAAACATTGTATCAAAATTTCTTAGACTATAGGAGTACTATTTCTAATAGATTATCAGCTGAAACAGGCTTACCTAATACAGGTACAGCAGCATACCAAACAAATGGACAGCAAGCAATGTTACCAGCGTTTATTGCAGCATATTCAGGTAACAGCCCAAATTCAGTAAGTACAGGAATCTTTAAAAACATACCAATTCCAAACTGGACATTACGTTATAATGGATTTATGAAGTATAAGTGGTTTAAGAAGAATTTTACTTCGTTTACCTTATCACATGGGTATAAATCGTCATATACTATAGGTAATTATACGAATAACCTGCAATACGATTCTAATAATAGAGAAACAAATATAAATACTTCTGGTAATTATCAACCAGAACTCTTAATTTCGTCGGCAACTTTAATTGATGAATTTTCACCATTAATTAAAGTAGATTTTAGAATGAAAAATTCAGTTTCATTCAAAGGAGAGATAAGAAGAGACAGATCTTTAACATTAAATTTTAACAATAATACTTTAACAGATGTTAAAGGAACAGAATATGTTTTAGGATTTGGATATAAGATAAGAGATGTTAAATTTGTCACCAGATTTACAGGGAAGAAAGAAACTTTAAAAGGAGATATAAATTTAAGAGCTGATATATCGTTAAGAGACAACTTAACATTGATAAGAAGCGTAGATGAAGAGAATAGTCAGATTACAGGAGGTGAGAAATTATTTGGATTAAAATTTATTGCCGACTATAATTTAAGTAGCAATTTAACAGCATCTTTTTATTATAATCACCAAACGTTTGAATACGCAGTTTCTACAACTTTTCCAAGACAATCTATTAATGCAGGAATTAATTTAGTATACAACTTAGGAAATTAAAACAAACACAATAAAAAATCATTACAATGAACATTCCATCAGAATTAAAGTACACCAAAGACCACGAGTGGGTTAAAGTAGAAAATGGTGTAGCAACTATTGGTATTACTGATTTTGCACAAGGAGAGTTAGGAGATATCGTATACGTTGACGTAGATACATTAGATGAGGAATTAGATGCTGAAGAAGTTTTCGGTTCTGTAGAAGCAGTAAAAACAGTTTCAGATCTTTTTATGCCTTTATCAGGAGAAGTAGTAGAGTTTAACGAAGCGTTAGAAGATGAACCAGAATTAGTAAACTCGGATCCTTATGGAAATGGGTGGATGATAAAAGTGAAATTATCTGACGATTCACAAGTAGCAGATTTATTAAGTGCTGAAGCGTATCAAGAACTTATTAAAGGATAAACTAATCATAATAGCAATACTAATAACTTTAAGTATTGCTATTATTAGTTTAATCAAACTAGGAAAAGCACCCATACAAATTAGCCATATAGATAAGTTAGAACATGCTTTTGCTTATTTCGTGTTAAGTTTAGTATGGTTGCTAGCTTTAAAAACAACAAAAATTAATAAATATATTATCGTTTTTTGTTGTTTTTTTTACGGCATAATTATTGAGGTTCTACAAGTTACAACCACGTCATATAGATCAGGAGAGATTTTAGATATAATGGCAAACACGACGGGTATTTTAATAGCTTTCATAGTTTACAACTCTTTTTTTAAGAAAAATAAAGCTATTTAAAGATTAAGCTTGTAAAAGTTGAAATAAATTAATTAAATTAGCGAACTATTAAAAACATTTAGGATGGAAATCAAGAAAAATCCAAAATCAAACTTAGAAAACTATAGTAAACTATTTATGCAAATAGGTTTGGTTTTAGCTTTATTTGTAACGTATGTTGCTATTGAAAATAAGACATATGATAAAGAGTATGGAGAGCTAGGTATGGCTAACATGGCTACTGATATTGAAGAGGAAACTATTGAGCTTCAAATTGAGCCACCAAAGCCAAAACCAAATACACCTCCACCACCAGCTCCTGAAAAAATTGAAGTAGTAGAAGACGAGGAAGAAATTGAAGAAACAGTAATTGAATCTACTGAAACTGATGAATCTGAAGCTGTAGAGGTAGAAGATATTCAAGAAGTAGAAGAGGTAGAAGAAGTGGTAGAAGATGTACCATTCGCTATTATTGAAGAAGTACCTGTATTTCCAGGTTGTAGCGGAACAAAGGCTCAAAAGAAAGAATGTTTAAATAAAAAGTTACAGAAGCATATTCAACGTAACTTTAATGCGGAACTTGCGAATGAGTTAGGTTTATCTCCAGGGAAGAAAAGAATCTATGTTCAGTTTAAAATTGACAAAGATGGATCTATTACAAATGTAGCAGCTAGAGCTCCGCACCCAAGGTTAAAGAAGGAAGCAGAAAGAGTTGCTAGAAAGATACCTAAAATGAAACCTGGTAGACAAAGAGGTAGACCAGTAAGAGTAGGTTATACTTTACCAATTACATTTAATGTAGAGTAGTAATAGCTTTAACAAGATATAAAAAAGGCGATCCAATTAGGATTGCCTTTTTTATTGGCACGTTTCTTGTTTTTAACAAAGTATTAACATAAAAATAGAATACTATGAAAACACCTAAAAAACATGCTAAGAAGCAATTAGAAAAATTCTCAACTATTTTCACACAGTTAGGCTTGGTGCTAACTTTGTTTGTAGTTTTTCTTGTTTTAGAACATGAAACAGCCAAAGACATTGCAATAGTTGAACCTACGAATGCACAGGTTTATGAGAAGGTTTACACTTTTGACACTCCCGTTATTGTAAAAAGAGAAGTAAAAGAAATAGAAAAACCAAAGCAAGAACGCGTAATTAAAGAAGTATTTAAACCAGAAGTAGTAGATGATAACACAGAAAACACCACTGTAATAGATTTGCCTGTTGATGATGGTTCTATAGATGCTGCAACACTAACTCAGGTAAAAGAAGAAGAGGTAGTTGATAAAGACGATGATCCAGTTTCAATTAACAATGTGCAAAATAGACCTGTTTTTAAAGGATGTGAAGGGCTCTCAGAAGAAGAAAATATGAAATGCTTTGAAAGAAAAATACAACAGCATATTCAACGTAATTTTAACTCAGAATTGGCGCAAGATGTAGGATTAAGTTCTGGAAAGTATAAAATAATAACTCAATTTATTATTGATAAAAAAGGGGATGTAGTTGACGTTAAAATTAGAGCACCACATTATAAATTAAAAAAAGAAACTGATAGGGTTGTAAATAAAATACCAAAATTTACTCCAGGAAAACAGAATAATAAAGAAGTAAAAGTAAAATATACGCTACCTATTACTTTTAGAGTGGAATAAAAAGTAAAAACTCAGCCAACTGGTTGAGTTTTTTTATTTTTGTTGTATATGGATACAAACAAAACATTTTTTGCACATGAAACAGCAGTTATTGATGATGGTTGCGTAATTGGAGATGGTACCAAAATATGGCATTTCTGCCATATCATGCCTAATTGTACCATTGGTAATAACTGTAATATTGGACAAAACGTAGTAGTGTCACCACAAGTTATTTTAGGGAATAATGTAAAGGTTCAAAATAATGTTTCTATATATACAGGAGTAACATGCGAAGATGATGTTTTTTTAGGACCTTCTATGGTTTTTACAAATGTAATTAATCCACGTAGCGCCATAAAAAGACAAGATCAGTACTTAGAAACAGTTGTTAAAAAAGGAGCGAGTATAGGAGCAAATGCAACAATTGTATGCGGTAACAATATTGGAGAATACGCTTTTATAGGAGCAGGAGCTGTGGTAACTAAAGAAGTTAAACCTTATGCGTTAGTTGTGGGAAATCCATCAAAACAAATAGGGTGGATTAGTGAGTACGGACATCGGTTAAATTTTGATGATGAAGACTTGGCTACTTGCCCAGAAAGTGGAGATAAATATGCCTTGAAAAACAACGAGTTAAGAAAACTTTAAGTTAAAGTTTAAAAAAAGTAAAAAATTTCGAAAAAAATATTTGTGAAAAGAAAAATCTTATTTATATTTGAACAGTGGTTTAAAAACCACTTTCTTTTTCTTTTTCATAGCAATTTTTCCCACTCAATTTTGAGTGGGTTTTCTTTTTATAAAAACTTCCCAAATAAAGTAACTGTATAGAATAATATACTCTAAAGTAATTAACCAAAGATTTTCTTGCCATGGAGAGTTAGCGTAAGCTTGATAACTTAGAATAACAACTAAACTCCACAAAACAGCATAACGATATTGAGTAAATACAGATAAAATTAAAAGCGTTGCTATATACCAAGGATGCATTGTTGTTGTTAAAAAATAGTAGAACGACAAAGCAAATAGCATACTTAGAATTAACTGTTTTGTAGACTTGTTTTTTTTGAAAAAAGTAAGAATTAATAAAAAGCAAACGGTAAGAATAGGTATTGTTTTGCCAATAATAGCAATCTCATTATAGCCTCTAAATAGATAACCAATTTCTCTAGCTAAGTAGTAAAAACTAGCATTAAACTCAAAGCTTCTAAACCATAAGCCAACAGAGTTGGTATAGTTTGAAATTAACTCTGGAGAATAGAAAGGAAGAAAAAGTAACACAATTGTTAGAACTACAGTTCCGTAAAAGAATGCTAATTTTTTGAATCCTTTAAGAAGTGAAAAATCATTCTTTACAAACCATTGAAAAAATAAAGGTAAAAAGAGTAAAGGAATCAGTTTTACAGAAACTGAACAAGCCAGTAGTATAGCTGCTAAAAACCACTTCTGTTTATGTAGTGTATAAATACTCCAAACCAGAAAGAATAACATAACGGGTTCAAAATGTAAGTTTCCAGTAAGTTCAATTATAACAAATGGGTTTAAAACGTATAGAAAAATGTTTTTAACGGGTAATTGTAATCTTTCTAAAAGTTTTTTACCAAAGTATAAAATACCAATATCAGCCAAGATAATAAGTTTTCGCATTACAATGACGCTCCCAATAATGCTGTTTTTAGCAAACAGAGCGCCTATTAAAAAGCATAACTGATTAATTGGGGGGTAATTGGTATAATGACTACCATTCAAAGCTCCCATTCCTTCATATAATTCTTTAGCTTGGTTAATAGGGTAGCTATGTTGCTCAATAAATGTTTGAGGTAAGGATAAATAAGGGTTCAACCCTTCTAAAATCATACGTCCATCCCAAATAAAACGATAGAAATCTTGAGATAGATTAGGAGTAGCAAAAAAGAAAACCAATCGAAATAAGACCGAAATTGCAGCTAAATGAGCAAACGATAATTCTTTATCTCGTAAAAGAGCAAAATAACAAGTAAATAGGCTAATCCAGAGAAAAAGTAACTTGTTAAATTCGGTGCGTTCAATTGTATAAGCAAATAAAAAATAAAGAACAACACTAACAAAGGTTAGTATAATTGAGCTATATTTTTTTAAAAAAGACATTTAAGCTTTTGAGAAAATCGATTTAAAAAAGACATATCCAAAACCAACAAATAACATTAAATGAAAAGGGAACAAACCAAAGTCTCCACCCTGATCACCAACAGTAAAAGCACTATACATACCAAAAGCAAAGTATAAAGCTAACAAACCTTCTATAATTACATGTAAAGAGGGTCTTTTACGAATGTATTTATTGTTTTTCCAACTATCTTTTAACGACTTAATATTGAATTTAGGGGTTCTTA
Organism: Tenacibaculum singaporense; assembly: GCF_003867015.1. Taxonomy (NCBI): domain Bacteria; kingdom Pseudomonadati; phylum Bacteroidota; class Flavobacteriia; order Flavobacteriales; family Flavobacteriaceae; genus Tenacibaculum; species Tenacibaculum singaporense. The sequence continues at coordinate 354,319 of NZ_CP032548.1, read as the reverse complement.
CAAATTCACTTTTTTTACCTAAATGACCTTCTAAAACAGCAATTGTATTGTGTAAAGAGAAGCCCATGGCAATAGAGAAAAAAGCGAAAAAGGCACCAATATATTTGATAAAATTCCAGAAACCTCCTCCATAAGTCCTTTTATACATAAACCAGTAGCAGACAAAGAAAATAAAGGTGCTTACAATAAAAAAGCTCATTACTAAGAAGTAAATTTTCAAATGCGCATATTCATTTTTAATATACAACATAGGTATACTTAAAACAGCTACTAAAAAGATACAAGTAAACATTGAACTGTTTAGTAAATGTAGCGTTCCATGAAGTTTTGTTTTAAAGGGAATAGTAGAACTTGTAATAATCCTTTTTAACATTTTCTGAAAATTCTCAGCTCCCCCTTTATTCCATCTAAACTGTTGTGAACGAGCAGCGCTAATAACTACTGGTAATTCAGCAGGAGTAACAACATTTTCTAAATATTTGAATTTCCAGTTCTTTAATTGTGCACGGTAGCTTAAATCTAAATCTTCCGTTAAAGTATCTCCCTCCCAGTTTCCAGCATCGTAAATACACTCTTTACGCCAAATACCTGCAGTACCATTAAAATTAATAAAATGTCCTTGGCTATTTCTACCTACTTGTTCTAACGTAAAATGAGCATCTAAAGCAAACGCTTGAATTTTTGTTAAGGTTGAATAATTTCTATTAATATGTCCCCAACGAGTTTGAACTACGCCTATTTCAGGATCTTTAAAATACGGAACAGTTTCCAATAACCAATTTTCCTTAGGTAAGAAATCGGCATCAAAAATAGCAATAAACTCACCTTTGGCCGTTTTAAGTCCTTCCTTTAAGGCGCCAGCCTTAAATCCTTGACGGTTTTCACGTCTAATATGTTGAATGTCTAAACCTGTTTTTTGAAGCTCTTTAATTTGTTTAGCTGTGCTCTCAACTGATTCATCGGTAGAATCATCTAATACTTGAATTTCTAACTTTTCGCGTGGATATTCTAATTGAGCAATATTGTGTAATAAACGCTCCATTACATATAGCTCATTATAAACAGGAAGCTGTATTGTTACATACGGAACTTTGTTAATGTCAGATAAATCTAATTTGGGTGTGCTTTCCTTTTTTTTCTGAGCTTTCAAATAGTTGATAAGCAGGTTTAACTGAGCTATAGCGTATAACAATATAAGTACTAATGATATAGTGTATAGTGTAATTATTATGTATTCTAAGACCATTATTTAAAGCTATATTTAAAGATCCAACCTAAAATTTTTATGCCGGCTAATATACTACCTTTTACAGTTCCTGAAACCTTTGAAACGCCAATTCTATTTCTATATTTCATAGGAATTTCTGTATAAGTTAATTTTTGTTTCAAAGCTTTTAATTGCATTTCTACTGTCCATCCATACGTTTTGTCTTCCATGTTTAAAGCTAGTAGTTTATCATATTTTATTGCTCTGAAAGGACCTAAATCAGTGAATTTTGCACCAAAAAACAACTTCATCAAAGTAGTTGCTAGCCAATTACCAAAAACTTGTTGAGGAGTCATAGAACCCTTTTCACGTAGTCGTTGTACACGAGCACCAATTACAAAATCAATGTTATCATTCATTATTGGGGCAACAAGCTCAGTAAGTTGTTCAGGATAATCAGAATAATCTCCGTCTAAAAAAACAACGATATCTGGTTTTTCTTTTTTAATAGAAATATATTCCATCCCTTTTAAACAAGCATATCCGTAGCCTTTTCTATTTTCAGAAAGTACTGTAGCACCTGCATTTTTAGCATTGATTTCAGTATTATCTGTTGAATTGTTACTAATAACAATTACCTCGCTTACTATGGAAGGAATGTCATTGATTACATGGGCAATGGAATCTTGTTCGTTATATGCGGGGATGATAACTTTTATAAGTGGGTTCATTAATTATTTTAAGTCGTTGAGATTGTTTTCTTTTGCAAAAGAAGACAAATTATTCCATTCTTTTAGCTTTAGTCCTTCTTTAAACTTTATAGCTTTTGTTAACTTTTGTTTTTTGTATAACAAACAGTATCCATTTTTTTTGTCGTTTTTGATTTGACATTTTTGATAAATACCTCCTTTATTATTGTAAAAGACCCACCATTTGTTTGGTAATCCATTAATAAAATGTCCTTCCTTTTTTTTAAAAGAGTTTTCATAGTAAAAATGCCAATACTTAACAGGAAGGTTATTTTTAAAACTACCTTCTTTTTTAATGTTTCCATTTTTATAATAAAAAATCCAATAATCGGTTTTTTTATTATTTTCAAGCCAGCCTTCTTCTTTTAGTGTTCCTTCTTCATAAAATGATTTATGATATGTTTTTTGCCCAACTAAAGAGAAAGTAATAAAAAAGCATAGTATGAAAACATTACTTTTCATTTACCAATTTCATTAAATCAACATCGTTACCTAATAAAACCTCTGTTGGATTGATACGTCCTTTTTCCGGACCATTTTCCAACTTTAATACTCCACGAGGACATACTGCCGAACAAATTCCACAACCAACACAACTTGCACGAACAATATTTTCTCCTTTTTGGGCATATGCACGTACATCAATACCTTGTTCACAATACGTAGAACAATTTCCGCAAGAAATACATTGTCCGCCATTGGTAGTAATTCTAAATCGAGATTTAAAACGTTGTACAATTCCTAAATAAGCAGCTAAAGGGCAACCAAAACGGCACCAAACACGGTTTCCAAAAATTGGATAAAACCCGGTACCAATAACTCCTGCAAACCAAGCACCTATTAAAAAGCTATAGGTATCTTTAATCCATTGAGAATTTATTCCAAGGAAAGATTGTGCTCCAGTAAAGTAACAGTATAATGTTACAACAGTCATTATTAACGAAAATACTAAGACACTATGTATTAACCAGCGCTCTAGTTTCCATGCATTCATACTTTTGTCAGAATGCTGGCGGTATGGATCACCTAAAGTTTCAGCTAAACCACCACAACCACAAACCCAAGAGCAATACCATCTTTTTCCAAAGAAATATACCATTACAGGGACAATGATAAGCGTAAGTACAATACCCCAAACTAAAATAAATAAACCAATAGCTCCGCTATTTCTCAAGCTATCTAAATTCCATTCAAAAAAGAAATCATAGTCTAACGGAAAAGCATTTTTAAAATCATACCCAGGCATATTTAAACTGGTCATGATTTCTGGAATAAGGAAGGCAAATACAATTTGAAAGAATAAAACAGAAGTTGTTCTAATAACTTGATATTTGTTATGTCTGTATTTTATATACATTCTTACTCCCATTGTAAGCATAATCACACAGTATAAAAAACCATATACAAACCATTGGCTAGCTTCTCCACCGTTTAAAAATTTGCTGATAGGGTCTAATATAAAAGTCCAGTTCACCACATAATCAGGGAAAAAATAAAGCAACAAGTAAAAAACAACTAAGTAAATTAAAACTAACCAAGCTATCCATCCTCGATTTGTACTAGCTTCTAAATAAATACCATTATTCTTTATTCCTTTTGGACCAAGTACTATAAAATTAGGAAGTATAAATAACAACGCTCCCAAAATACCTAACCCAAAAGTAAGTAACCATAGCAATCCTGAGTTGTTTTTCACAAAACCATTGCCTGATTTTTTAGCCAATTCATAACTTAGCGTATGGGGTTTACCGTAGATTAAATATTGATATTGTTCACCTTTTTTATCCCAATTTTTTTCAGCATCGTATTTAGCAATTAGAGTATTGTAATGATTGTTAGATGCTTCATAGGCATTCCTAACTCGACTAGAAAACTCAAAAATATTCAAGCTTTCATCGGTAACGATAGCTTTACTGAGTTCCTCTTTTATAATTTCGCTTTTATATCCTTTTTCAGTAATAAATGAGTCTAACTCTGATTGATTTAAATTAAAAAAACCAGTAAAAATTACTCCTGAAAAAATGATTAATCCTATTAAGAATAGAAGTAAACCTGTTTGTTTTATTATTTTCATCCTAAACTCTGCTGAAAATTCGCTTCCAGCTTTTCTTTTTTAATTGAATATTGGTGTTGTTTTCTTTGTTGAATTTTGCTACAATTTCTGATTCGTGAAGTTTATAGAATTCAGGATCGAAGTTTGCGTCTGCTAAATGCTCTAAAGTATAAGTTACAGACTGCTTTTCATTCAAAACTTTGTCAAAAAATTCATGACGCATGCGTATCCCTAATGTATTTATGCCAAGGAATTCTTGTGTGTTTTTATCGTAGTTAATTCGAATACATTTTTTACCACTCTCATGTTCCCAGTAAAAATGCGCTTCATTTTTTTTAGGTTGTGGCCATACCCAACCATAGGTTTGGTATTCAATATCAATAAACTTTGCTGAGTTAAACCAGTGTCCTGGTTTATATTGAATTCGGTTGCCACAAATAGTTTGCGCAACGGTTTCACCCATCATTCTACCAGTGTACCAAACGGCTTCAATAGGACGACGTAAACCAATTGCTTCGTGTTGTTCTGCACAATCTCCAATTGCATACACATCTTTGATGTTGGTTTCTAAAAAACGATTGACTTTAACTCCCCTACCAAGCTCAATTTCCGAGCCTTTTAAAAAATCAACATTTGGAGAAACACCAGCAGTTAAACCAACAACGTTACAAGGTATTTCTTCACCAGTTTCTTCAATAATTACAGATGTAACGTATCCGTTTTTATCTGATTTTATTTCTTTTAGAGTTACACCTAATCGTAAATCGATATGATTTTCTATAATTTCACGATTTATCATGGCAGATTCTTCCTTGGGTAACACTTTGTCCCAAAAACTATTTTCACGAACTAAAAAAGTAACAGGAATATTTCTGCTATGAAGCATTTCGGCAAGTTCAATTCCAATTAAACCTCCACCAACAATAACAGCTCTTTTACATACTTTGTTGTTTGGAGCATATTGTTCAAGAGCCTCTAAATCTTGTTTATGATACATTCCCATAACACCTTTTAAGTCTTGTCCAGGCCAACCAAACTTGTTAGGTTTAGAGCCAGTGGCTATAATTAACTTATCGTAAGACAGTTTTTCTCCAGTGCTAAAGGCTATTTCTTTTTCTGATGAATGTACTTTTGAAACAAAACCTTTTTTGAGATTGATTCTGTTTTTTTTCCAAAACCAAGATTCGTAAGGTTGTGTATGTTCAAATTTCATGTGTCCCATGTACACATACATTAAAGCTGTTCTTGAAAAGAACTCATCAGTTTCAGAAGAAATAATGGTAATTTTTTTGTCTGATAATTTTCTGATATGCCTTGCGGCTGTAACTCCAGAAATTCCATTACCAATAATAACAACGTGCTCCATAAATGTTGATTTGCTGTTTAGGTCGTTGCTAAAGTTAAGAACTTAATAAAGGAATTGAATTTAGAATGATTTTAAATAATAGGGTTTTGTAAGAGAAGTTTTTTTTAGACGACCTATGATTTATATAAAAAATTAACCTTATGAAACGACAACTAGTTAGCCTTACAGTTTTACTGTTTTTTGTAGTACAATTTTCAAATGCTCAAGATGATAAAGCAGAAAAATCAAATATTCAAACGTATACACCATCTAAACTTTTAAATAATGGTCAATGGGATATTAAATGGTTTAATAACCTATATACAGAAACAAAATTTGCCGATGCAGATGGTAACACCAAATCGAAATTAAGAGAGAACTACTTTACTTCAACGTTGGAGGCTTTCACTGGAATTTCTAAAAACAATCGCATTAACGTAGGAGCAATTGTAGAGTTTCGTTCCAACACAATTGGAGGACGTCAAGCATTATCAGTATTTAGTTTAGAAGATAATCCAAACTCTGAAAGAAAAGGAATTACATCAATTGCACCAGCTATTAAGTTTCAACCATTAAAAAATGTAGGAAACTTTTCCGTTCAATCAGCAATACATATTCCTTTAGTGAGTAATGAAACAGAAAATGGTGTCTTTTTAGATCAAACAGCATGGACTTTTCAAAACCGATTTTTTTACGATTATACTTTTTCTAGTGGAAAATGGCAGCTATTTACTGAATTAAACACTGAGTACAATTTTGGTGATGATAATAGCTTTGCGAACAATACTTTTTTGTTAGCACCAGGAATTTTCTTTAGTTATTTTCCGAATGAAAAGTCTACCGTATTAGTTTTTTCTCAACATTCACAAAGGTTTGGAGATTTTACACAAGATTACACAGCTTTAGGTTTGGGAGGAAAATATCAATTAACTAGTGTTTTAAACTTGGAAGTATTGTACAGTAACTTTGTTAGAGGAACAAATAACGGATTGGGGCAAAGCTTTAATTTAGGATTACGAGCATTATTTTAAAAGTAGTAAATTAGAGGAGTAATGAAAACTTTAAAACTCCTTTTAGTAAGCTTTATCCTTTTTATGGGCTCTTGTACGAGTCAGTCAAAAAAGATAAATGGTGTTAGTTTTGTTGCTTCTTCAAAAGAGATAACAAATCAACATATTGATGATGTAAAAAAGGTATCAGCAAATTATGTTACACTGATGCCTTTTGGATTTGTTAAAAATTTATCATCTCCAAATGTGATTTATAACTCTAAGAAACAATGGTTTGGAGAGACAAAAGAAGGTGTGAAACAATATGCCAAAGAGTTTCAACAAAGTAAAATAAAGATTATGTTGAAACCACAAATTTGGGTTTGGAATGGTGTGTATACAGGATCTATAAAAATGAATTCCGAAGATGAATGGAGAAAATTAGAACGATCGTATGAAGACTTTATTCTTGCTTTTGCCAAAGTAGCAGAAGAAATTAATGCAGAAATTTTTTGTATTGGAACAGAATTGGAGCAGTTTGTAAAAAACAGACCAGAATATTGGAAAAAACTCATTAAAAAAATTAGAAAGGTATACTTTGGAAAATTGACCTATGCAGCAAATTGGGACGAATTTAAGCGAGTAGACTTTTGGGAGGATTTAGATTTTATAGGAATTGATGCTTATTTTCCGTTAAGTGATCAAAAATCCCCCACTCTTAAAGATTTTGAAAAAGGTTGGCAACCCCACAAAAATGAGGTTATTCAGGTTCAAAGTAAGTTTAATAAGCCTGTTTTATTTACTGAGTATGGGTACAGAAGTGTAAATTTTACGGGGAAAGAACCATGGAACTCAGGCAGAATAGAAGGAGATGTCAATTTAGAAAATCAACAAAAAGCATTACAAGCTTTGTATAATCAATTTTGGAAAGAAGATTGGTTTGCTGGTGGTTTTGTTTGGAAATGGTTTCATAATCATAAAGAAGTTGGAGGGGAAGATAACAATAGGTTTACACCTCAAAACAAACCAGCAGAATTGACTATAAAAAAGATGTATGAAAATAGTAAATGAGAAATATAAAAATAAGCATCTATTTTTCTTGAAGACAATAATTCTTGTAACATTTTGGTTGTCTGTAAACTGTTATTCACAAGAAAAAAGTATAGAAAAGATTACTTTTTCAGGAGCCAAAAAAACGAAAGCACATGTCTTAAAGAAAATACTGAAATCAAAAGAAAATAAAGTGCTTGATTCAATGGTATTAAAAGAAGATATGATTCGTTTGAAGCGCTTACCAGCAATTTCTAATGCGTATTTTAAAACATCATGTTCTGAGGGTAAATGTAATGTTATTGTAACTGTAGAAGAGAACTTTACAATAATTCCAGAAGTCAATTTTCACAAAACGATCAATCAAAGATTAGCCTACAGAATTGGAGTGGGTGAGTATAACTTTTTGGGGAGGAACATGACCTTAGGTGCGTTTTACCAATACAATGGTTTTGATTCTTATGGAATTAACTTTAAGGCTCCTACGTTATTTTCAGCAAAATGGGGGGTGTCATTAAGTCATCAAAACTGGACGAGTGAAGAACCACTGTATTTTGATAGTGAATCGGCCAATTATAAGTATCAGAATATCTCTTATGAAGCTTTGGCTTTATACCAACACGATTTTAAAAATCAGTTTCAGTTTGGAATCAATTTTTTTAAAGAAAAATATAGCTATTTAAACGGAAGCACTTCATCGGATGTTCCTGCTGAGTTAAATGTAGATAAAAAGCTACTGAAGCTAATTTATGTTTTTGATAATCTAGATTATAATTATCAGTACATCAATGGGATAAAAAATGAGTTTCATGGACAATATGTAACTTCTGAAAATGAATATCAGAATGATTTTTTAATTTTTTGGAATGACTTTTTTTACTTTAAAAGAATAGGTGAAAAAGGAAATTGGGCAAACAGATTGCGTTTTGGTTTGTCATCTAATGATGATACTCCATTTGCTCCATTTGCTTTAGATAATAATTTGAATTTACGAGGTGTTGGTATTTTAGTTGATAGAGGAACAGGAAGCATTGTTTTAAATACAGAGTATCGTTATACTTTGTATGAAAAGAAATGGTTTGTTTTACAAGGAAACATCTTTACGGATGTTGGAACTTGGCGAAAGCCTGGAGGAGGATTAAGTGATTTTGTAGATAGTGATAATGTTAGAATGTATTCTGGTATCGGCTTACGTTTTATCAATAAAAAAATATTCAACGCAATTTTTAGAATTGATTATGGACATGGACTTACAAAGAATGCATCAAAAGGATTTGTATTTGGTATAGGTCAATATTTTTAATCGCAGGGTGATAACCAAGAGTTCAATCTCTAAAGGCTTTTTTTTGTATAAAAAAACGAGGTTGTGAAATACAAACCTCGCTTTTTAAGCTATTCTTTATGTAGAAAAATGTTTTATTTTTTCTTTGGGTGTACTAACTTCATTTCTTTAATTAAGTGTTTTGCTCCTGCATATTTATCAACAATAAATAATACATAGCGAACATCAACCATAATATTTCTACAAATTTCAGGATCGTAATTCATATCACTCATCGTCCCTTCCCATACACGGTCGAAGTTTAATCCAATTAAGTTTCCATGTGCGTCAATTGCAGGGCTTCCTGAGTTACCACCTGTGGTGTGATTTGTACCTAAGAAACATACAGGAACTTTTCCGTTTTTATCAGTGTATTGTCCAAAATCCTTAGCGTCATATAAATCACGTAATTTTTGTGGAACATCGAACTCATAATCACCAGGAACGTATTTTTCAATAACACCATCTAAATAACTTACAGGGTTGTAGTACACAGCATCTCTAGGAGAGTATCCACGAACTTGACCATACGTAACACGCAAAGTACTGTTAGCATCAGGGAAATAGCGTGCATTAGGTAATGCTTCCATTAATGCTTTCATGTATGTTTTTTGTAACGCTGTAATTGGCTGATTTTTCTGTTGAAATTCAGGATTGATTTTAGTATAAAACTCTTCAATCATAGGCTTTGCATATTGGTAAGCAGCATCTTTGTTTAAGTTTTTTACTACTTTTTTAGCGTCTCCTTCTAATAATTGTAAAGCTTTATCTAAATCAGTAAAACTTGTTTTGTCATAAATAGAAGCATCTACATTAGTAGGGTTGTATAATGACATTACATTTTTAAACACTCCTTTATCAACATTTGCATCAAAGTTTTTGTGAATCCCTTTAATTCGATTTACCAAAGAAGTTCTAGCTTCTTCAAACTTTTCAGGTTTGTTTAGGGCTACTTGTTCTAATTGATACGCTCTAAAAGTCATTTGCATCAACTCGTTGGTAACTAAGAAAACCTCAATAAAGTTTCTTCTTTTAATATTAATATCAGCAAAGTCTGCATATAATTTTTCAAACTCAGGAAGAATATTTCCGTAGGTTTTTTCTAATCCTTTTTCCTTTAATGCTTTTTTGAAGGTAGCTTCAAAAGCTTGACGCTCTGCAATAGCATTACTCTTTTTAATTCCTAGATTTTCACCAATCCATTTTTTCCAAGCATTTGCAATACGTGCTTGTTTTGAAGCATATTTAATACGAACAGCATCACTAGCTTTCATTTGTGCATCAATTTCTTTTAATGCAGCTTCACGAATAGCAATGTTACTTGGGTTAAACTCTTGTGTAATATGTTTAATAGCAACAGCTGGTAAATATTCATTAGTACGACCTGGGAAACCAAAAACCATAGTAAAATCACCTTCTTCAATTCCATCTAAAGAAACTGGTAAAAAGTGTTTCGGCTTGTAAGGAACATTGTCTTTGCTGTACTTAGCAGGACGATTGTTTTTATCAGCATAAATTCTGAATAATGAAAAATCTCCAGTATGACGTGGAAAAACCCAATTGTCTGTATCGCTACCAAATTTTCCAATACTACTTGGTGGTGCTCCTACTAAACGTACATCTTCAAATTTTTCAGTAACAAATAAGAAATATTGATTTCCTTTGTAAAAAGGCTTCACCTTAATGTTTTGCCAAGTTTCTTTTTGTACGTTTTTTGTAATTTCATTGATGTTCTTATCAATAGTCGATTGTTTTTCACGCTCAGTCATTGTACTAGTAACACCATTTAACGCTTTGGTAGTTACATCGTCAATACGAACAATAAACTCAACATATAAGCCTTCATTAGGCAATTCTTCTTTTTTACTCATTGCCCAAAAACCATCTTTTAGGTAATCATTTTCTAAAGAAGAGTGTGATTGAATTTGCCCAAAACCACAGTGGTGATTGGTTAATATTAATCCCTCAGGAGAAATAACTTCACTGGTACAACCACCATTAAAATGCCCAATAGCATCTTTTAAACTAGAGTTGTTTACATCGTAAATGTCTTTGGCAGTTAATTTACTTCCTAAAGAAGTCATTTCTTGTTCGTTCATTCCTTCTAAAAGTGAAGGGATCCACATACCACCTTGTTGAGCAGTAACCTGAACGACAATAAATAAGAATAGAATTTTTATGTACTTCATCTGTTAATTTTTAAAGTGATAAAGATACAAATTGAGAGCAAACTACCGAGAGGAAGCTTATATAGAAGTAAGTTAAAATACGTTAAAAATTACTCTTTTTTGATGATAAGAGTATTATGAGTTTTTAAAACTATGACAATTCTATTTCTTTCCTAATGGATATATTTCTTGGTGAATAAAGTCTTTAGGGAATTTTTCATCTCCTTCAAAACCTAACTCAATATCACGCCCGTTGTAAGGAATGTAGTTAGTTTTAAAAATGTAGTCCCATATGCTTAGTGTAATCCCAAAATTTACTCCCATTTTTCTGTTTTCAGGAAGCTCTTTTGCATGATGCCAAATATGCATTTTTGGATTGTTCAAAATATATTTTAACCAACCGTAATCCCAGTTTATATTAGCGTGATTTAAGTGTCCGATAGTAATGTTAAAAAAATGCACAATGGCTACGTCTTGCGCTGTGAATCCGCCCATAATAGCAAGCGGAATGTATTTCATTGAGTTGTATACCACAGGTTCCATCCAATGATAACGAAGGTGTGCGGCAAAGCCCATTTGTTTTACGGAATGGTGCACTTTATGAAAGTTCCATAAAAATTCATAACGATGGAGTAAAGTGTGTGTAAACCACTGCACAAAATCAATAATGATAAAAAATACGATAATTCTTGCCCAATAGGGAAATGTATTAATATCAAACAATTGAAAATTAGCAACTGATAAGCCCACTAAACCTAATATATCATTAAACAATTGCTCTGCTGCGTTTGATAAGGCAATAAGTACAATTAGATTTAATAAAAAGAAATTAAAAAACATGTAAAAAGTGTCCAACCAAAAATCCTTACGAAATAAAGGTTGATTTTTTCGCCAAGGAAAGATAATTTCTAACCCCCAAACAACAAGAGAAATTATGATTAAACCATAAAAATAATTCTCCCAGTTTAACTCCATAAGTACCGATTGCTTAATGTAATTCCAGTAACCAGTATATGAGTTTTTTATGATTTCTAAATATTTACTCATGTGTTTTAGAGGTGAGATATTCCGTAAAATTAATAAATTAAATATGTTTTAAACGTTACCTAAGTTACAATGATTTGTTAAAAACAAAAGAGACTGTCTACAAAGACAGTCTCTTAATTGTATTCGAAAAATTAAAGAGTTTATTTTTTATTTGCTTCTTTAATATATTTTTCTAAAGCCATTGTCATTGAAGGGGTTTCAGGTGTTGGTGCAGCAATATCTACACGTAAACCTCTATCTTCAACAGCTTTGATAGTAGTATTGCCAAATACGGCTATTCGAGTATTATTTTGTTTGAAATCAGGGAAGTTTTTAAATAAACTATCAATTCCTGATGGACTAAAGAATACTAAAATATCGTAAAAAACATCTTCTAAATCAGATAAATCACTCACAACGGTACGATATAAATCTGCACGTTTCCAGTCTACTCCTAACTTGTCTAATTCAGCAGGAATTAAAGGCTTTAGCTTATCAGAAGAAGGAAGTAAAAACTTCTCATCTTTATGTTTCTTAATTAGTTTGGTTAATTCAGGAAATGTTCTGTTACCAACATAAATTTTACGTTTACGGTACACAACGTATTTCTGTAAATAATAAGCTACGGCTTCAGATTGACAGAAGTACTTCATGTCATCAGGAACTGTAAAGCGCATTTCTTCAGCTATTCTAAAAAAATGATCAACAGCATTTCTACTAGTAAGTATGATTGCTGTGTAATTGTTTAAATCAACTTTTTGAGCTCTTACCTCCTTAACAGGAATTCCCTCGACATGAATAAACGATCGAAAGTCAACCTTAACCTTTTGCTTTTCCGCCAAATCAAAATATGGTGATGTTTCTGTCTTCGGTTTAGGTTGAGAGACTAAAATAGTTTTAACTTTCATAAACTTTCTCTTTATTACGTAGTTGTTGTTTTATAAAGAATTAATAGCGGTGCTATTTCAAGGGTGCAAAAGTACAAAATAAAATAAAACAACTTGCTAATTACAAGTTTTTTATTATTTGTTAAAATTAAAAAAGCCCTAAAAATAAGCAAGATAGCGAAAGAGTAAATTAAAAAATGTTTGTTGGTAAATGTATATTGATAAAGTATAATAAAAGGGAGTAACCATATGCTAAGAACATATAAATATCCTGATTTAGTATGTAAAAAATAATTTACAATTGATGATAAACCTAAAACGTTAGCTAATGAATAGTCTATTAAAAAGCGTAGCAAAAAATATAAGATAACAAATAAAAATAATCCTAGAAAAGCTAAAAAACTATGAGAGTATATTTCTGATACTAAAGTCAAGAATAAAAACAGAGAAATAACAATCGATGAAAAAGAAAATAAGAGTAGCTTAAAAGGGGTAAAAAAAGAGGCCCCTTCTTCAGTTCTTTTATGAAAAAAACCAGGAGTTATAAAAGCAACAGTATACCCATATAATTTAGTAGGTTTTAACGATTTCATCATAGCTAATAGCACAATAGCCAATACAATAACTAAGGTAATCCAACTATCATGGTTTGTAATTCGTTCTACTGCTTGCAATTGCTTTTATACTTTTTAATTAACACAAAATTAGTAATAAATAAGTGTATCTTTGCCCAGATTTATATGAAAATTACATGAAGTCAGACGCTTTAGTCATAATTCCTACGTATAACGAGAAAGAAAACATCGAAGCTATTATTCGAGCAACTTTTAGTCAAAAAAAGGTATTTCATGTATTGGTTGTTGATGATAATTCCCCTGACGGAACAGCAGAAATTGTAGAAAATTTACAAGAAGAGTTTCCTAACCAACTTTTTATTGAAAAGAGAGCAGGGAAAAATGGATTAGGTACCGCATACATTCATGGATTCAAATGGGCAATAGCAAAACAATATGATTATATCATAGAAATGGATGCCGACTTCTCACACAACCCCAATGATTTAATTAGATTGTATGATGAATGTGTTAATGAAGGAGCAGATGTGGCTATAGGTTCAAGATATTCTGTTGGGGTAAATGTGGTTAATTGGCCAATGAGTAGGGTATTACTCTCTTATTTTGCATCAAAATATGTACGACTAATTACCAGAATGCCAATTCATGATACTACCGCAGGTTTTGTGTGCTATAAAAGAAAAGTGTTAGAAACAATTAAACTTGATAAAGTTAAATTTGTTGGTTACGCATTTCAAATAGAAATGAAATATAAAGCTTGGAAGCACGGGTTTAATATCAAAGAAGTTTCGGTTATTTTTACCGATAGAGTCTTAGGAAAGTCGAAATTAAGTAAAGGAATAATTAAAGAAGCTGTTTTTGGTGTGATAAAAATGAGAATTAACGGATTACCGAAATAGGAGAATGACCACAATTACGACAAGAGAAGCAAAGAAAGAAGATTTAGAAATCTTGTTAGGGTTTGAACAAGGTATCATAGAAGCTGAAAGACCTTTTGATTCATCATTGAAAGAAGGGAAAATTAGTTACTATAATCTGGAAGAAATGATCTTTGCTGACAATGTACATTTAATTGTAGCTGTAGCTGAAGATGAAATTGTGGGGTCAGGTTATCTCAGAGTAGAGAAATCTGAAAGTTATCGTAAAAATGAATTTAATGGATATATTGGCTTTATGTATGTAAAGCCAAATTTTAGAGGCAAAAGAATAAGTTCACTAATTTTGGAGTCTTTAAAGAGTTGGGCAAAGAGTAAAGAATTAAAAGAACTAAGGTTAGATGTTTATAATGAGAATTTAGCAGCAATAAAATCTTATGAACGCTTTGGTTTTAACAAGAGTTTGATTAACATGAAAATGGAAATTTAGTAGAAAATGAAACAATCATATTTAATTAAAAACGCACAAATCGTAAACGAAAACAAGGTTTTTAAAGGCGATGTTTTAATAGAAGGAGAATTTATTAAGGAAATAGGAGAAAATATAATTCCTACGGATGATGTATTAATGGTTGATGCAGAAGGAAAGTTTTTAATTCCTGGTATGATTGACGATCAAGTACATTTTCGTGAGCCAGGTTTAACACACAAAGCAAATATAGCTACAGAAAGTAAGGCTGCAATTGCAGGAGGAATTACTTCTTTTATTGAAATGCCAAATACAGTACCTCAAGCAACAACTCAAGAATTATTAGCGGACAAGTTTGATATTGCAAGTAAAACATCGTATGCTAACTATTCTTTTATGTTCGGAGGAACTAATGACAATTTAGAAGAGTTGTTAAAAACGAATCCAAAAGACGTTGCGGGAATTAAACTATTCTTAGGGTCTTCAACAGGAAATATGTTAGTTGATAATGAAGAAGTATTAGAGAAAATATTTTCATCAACTAAGATGTTAATCTCTGTGCATTGTGAAGACGAAGTTACCATTAGAAAAAATACAGAAGAATACAAAGCAAAATATGGAGATGATATTCCTGTAAAGTATCACCCACTAATTCGTAGTGAAGAAGCTTGTTATTTATCATCTTCAAAAGCAATTGAATTAGCAAAGAAAACAGGAGCACGTTTACATATTTTCCACTTATCTACAGAAAAAGAAACGCACTTATTCCGAAATGATATTCCGCTAGAGGAAAAACAAATTACGGCAGAGGTTTGTGTACATCACTTATGGTTTACCGATGCTGATTATGATAAAAAAGGAACACATATTAAGTGGAATCCTGCAGTAAAAACCCAAAAAGACAAAGATGGTTTATGGAAAGCGTTGTTAGATGATAGAATTGATATCATTGCAACCGACCATGCACCGCATACTTTAGAAGAAAAGGATAATGTGTATACAAAGGCACCTAGTGGAGGTCCATTAGTACAGCATGCAGTTCCAGCTATTTTAGAAAAGGTGAAAGAAGGAGTGCTGTCAATAGAAAAAGCAGTAGAAAAGATGAGCCACAATCCAGCGAAAATCTTCAAAGTTGAAAAAAGAGGATTTATAAAAGAAGGTTTTTATGCTGACTTGGTTTTAGTTGATGCAGATAAGAAATGGACGGTTGATAAAGAAAATGTATTGTATAAATGCGGATGGTCTCCGTTTGAAGGTGTTGAGTTTTCAAATCAAATAACACACACTTTTGTAAACGGAAACTTAATGTATAACGAGGGAATTTTTAACGAAGAAATTAAAGGGAAACGATTATTATTTAACAGATAAATGAAGTCTTTTTTTTACATATGTATTGGTTTGCTTTTGGTGTCGTGTACCAGTAATACGATATACAAAAAGCCTGACAACTTAATTCCGAAAGATTCTATGATTTCGTTATTAACCGATATGTATATTGCTTCTTCTGCCAAAAATCAAAAAAATAAGTTTTTAAAGAGAGAAAAAAATTATATGTTTTTGGTATACGAAAAGTATAGAATTGATAGTACTCGCTTTGATGCTAGTAATACATATTACACTTCTATGGTTGATGAGTATACTGAACTTTTGAATAAAGTAAAAAAGAACATTGATTCATTAGACGTTTTATATAGAAAAAAGCAGGAAGTTCAAGACTCAATAAAAGGAATTAAAAAGGAAGGAAAATTAAAAAGAGATACAGTTTTAGATAAAGAACTATTATTGAATGATCTTCCTAAAGAATTAATAAAAAGAGAAGATAGAGAGTTTGAAAAAAAGGACTTAAAGAAAATTAAGTAACTTACTTTTTAAACTCTTTAGAAACTCTAACAATTACATCATTAACTGGTTCAAAATTAAAATCAAGTTGTTCTATAATTTTTTTAGAAGTATAGAACGATTTGTTGTGAGCAGATTTTGCAGAGTTTTTAGTTAGTAAAGGTTCCTTACCAGTAAGCTTTGTTAAAAGCCAGTCGATTTTCCAAAAAAATGAAGTAACAAACTTTCCTACTTTTTTAGAGGGTCTCTTTTTATTTAGGTTATCAGCAATACTAAATAAAACATCTTTAAACGATTTGTTTTCTGAAACAAGAATAAAACGTTCATTTTTTATGTTAGAATTCATTAGATCTATCATAGCCTTCACCACATCATTTACTCCAACAAAGCCAGTAACACCTTCAGTGTAAAAGTTAAATCCATTACTTATTTGAGTAAACATTTTACCAGAGCCTTCATTCCAAAAACCTCCTCCTAAAATTACACCAGGATTCACAATTACTACACTTAAATCTTCTTGGCTACCTCTCCAAACTTCCATTTCAGCACCATACTTGGTAATTGCATATCCATGATTTTCATCACTATCAACCCATTCGTTTTCTTCGTTAATTGGTTTTCCATTAATAGCGTTACCAACCGCAGCGATGGAACTTACAAAACAGAATTTATTTACGTTAGTATCAATAGCAAAGTTGATTAAGTTGGCAGTTCCTTCAATGTTTACCTGACGCATTTTTCTATAATCCTTTGGGTTAAAAGAAACCAATGCAGCACAATGATAAACCTGTGTGATGTTATCAAATACAGGTTCTAGGGAAGGTATATCAGTAATGTCAGCTTGTATCCACTCGATTTTAGAAAAATACTGCTGCACATCATCTGTATAAAAAGAAAAGATTTTCTTAACATATTCACGCTTTTTTTCAGTTCTAAAAATAGCTCGAATCTTGTCGTTTTTCTGGCTTAAATGATATAATAAATGTGAGCCTACTAAACCTGTTCCTCCTGTAACTAAAATCATAAAGCGAATTTAGTTTATTTTGGTTGATAAACTTATCTTTGCTTCTTTAAAAATAGAATAAAATGACCAAGAATTTAGTAGAAGAATTACAATGGCGTGGAATGATTCACGACATTATGCCAGGAACCGAAGAACAACTTCAAAAAGAAATGACATCGGTTTATATTGGCTTTGATCCAACTGCAGATTCGTTACACATTGGTAGTTTAGTTCCAATTATTTTACTAGTTCACATTGAAAAAGCAGGGCATCAACCAGTAGCTTTAGTAGGAGGTGCAACAGGTATGATCGGTGATCCTACAGGAAAATCAGATGAGCGTAATTTATTAAATGAAGAAGCTTTAGCTAAAAACGTAGCAGGTTTAAAAAGAACATTAGGTCGCTTTTTAGACTTTGATAACGGAGCTAAAAATTCCCCTTTATTAGTAAACAATTACGATTGGATGAAGGACTTTTCATTTATTGAATTTGTACGTGATGTTGGTAAGAGAATCACTGTAAACTACATGATGGCAAAAGATTCTGTAAAAAAACGTATTACAGGAGAAGCGGGTAACGGAATGAGCTTTACAGAGTTTACGTATCAATTAATTCAAGGGTATGATTTCTATCACTTATATAAAACCTTAAACTGTAAATTACAAATGGGAGGTTCTGACCAATGGGGAAATATTACCACAGGTACAGAACTAGTTCGTAGAATGACACCTGGTGAAGATGCAAAAGCATTTGCAGCTACTTGCCCATTAATTACAAAAGCTGACGGTTCTAAATTTGGAAAGTCTGAAGGAGGAAATGTTTGGTTAGATGCAGATAAAACATCAGTTTACAAGTTTTACCAATTTTGGTTAAACACTTCGGATGAAGATGCTGAAAAGTATATTAAAATATTTACGTTTTTAGATAAAGAAACTATTAATGCTTTAATTGCTGAACATAAAGAAGCACCACATCAAAGAGTTTTACAAAAGAAGTTAGCTGAAGAAGTAACAATTTTTGTACACTCTAAAGAAGAGTTAGATAAAGCAATTGCTGCTTCAAGCATTTTATTTGGTAAGTCAACAGCTGATGATTTAAAAAATTTAGACGAGCAAACTTTTTTAGATGTGTTTGACGGTGTGCCACAAGCAGAGGTGACGTCTGAGGACATAGCTGGAGGATTAGATATGATTGCAGCTTTAGCCGCTAAAACAGGATTCTTAAAATCAAACGGAGATGCGCGAAGAGCCTTAAAAGAGAATTCAATATCAGTAAATAAAGAAAAAGTAAGTGAAGATTTTGTAATCACTTCAAAAGATCTTATAGCTGATAAATACGTGTTATTACAAAGAGGTAAGAAAAATTACTTTTTATTAAAGGTAGCATAAAAAGCTTTTTTAAATAAAATTAAAAGCCCTTAAAAGAAATTTCTTTTAAGGGCTTTTTGTTTGTGATATATAAACAAACAGGGGGAAATCGTTATTAATTTATGATACTGCTTTTAAATCAAACGTTAAAGGGCATCTTTTACAATTAATTCCTTTCTTTTGATACTTATTGCAGCATTTACTTTTAGGTTTAATACAGTTACTCGTGCATGAAGAACTACAAATAGTAGTTTTCTGTAATGTTTTAACAGAGGTTGTAGAGGTAACTTTCTTGGTTTCAGTATAAAAAACAATCATTATCTTTTCGTAAAATCCGTGCAAATATAAGTCTTTTATTTAGAATAAATAAAAATTAACAAATAAAAACTTAATTAAAGTTCTCATTGCCTATTATTTATATGAGGTATTTTTTTAAGAATAACAATCATTTTTAAAAAAGATAAAATTGTCTTTTAAACATGATAATTGTCATTTTTTAGAAAGGCAGATAGCAATAATTTTGGGCAGGTAACAAATAGTAATCACAATGAAAGCATTTAAAATAATTTATTTAGTTGCATTGTTCTTGTTTTTTTCTTGTAAGAAGGAGAATAGCAATTCAAATAGTGTCAATACGACTTCAATAGAAAAAAAAGAAGTAGTAAAGCCTCAAGGGCAAGCATCTTTTGAAGACGAGGTTTCCGATCCTAATGCATTACAGAAAGCAAAAAGCATAGTAGATTTTTCAACACTAGTAACAGCTATTGAGGCTGCAGGAGTACAAGATGCAATTGTAAATGCTGGTCCGTTAACCATTTTTGCTCCGTTAAACACAGCATTTGAAAAGTTGCCAGCAAATACAGTAGAAGATTTACTAAAGCCAGCAAATAAATCAAAATTAGCTTTTGTTTTAAAAAATCATGTTGCCCCAGCAAATTTTCCTTTGGAACAGTTAAAGAAAGAAGCTAAAAAAGGGAGAAAATTATATATGGCATCTGGTAATTACATGCAGGTAGAAAATAAGGAAGGAAAAATTTATGTAGATGGAGTAGAAGTTATTCAAACAGTAAAAGTAAGTAATGGATGGATACATGTTATCGATCAAGTTTTAGTACCGTAAATAACAATAAATTATAAATCAATCAAAAATGAAACACACGCATAAACTATTAATACTAATGTTCTCTTTTGTATTGTTTTCATGCGGAAATGATAAAAAGAATAACCAAGTAGATTATTCATCTAAAAAAGCACCGGTAAAAAAAGAGGTGCAAAAGGAAAAACCTAAAGAGGCCCCTGCTGTAAAAAAAGAAGCTATGGCTAATGTAGATTTATCTAATAAAGGAATAGGGCCAGTAAAGTCGCTAGATATATCTGGTGCGATTGATCAAAAATTAGCGGATGAAGGTAAAGAGTTATTTAAAAACAAATGTTCGGCATGTCACAGAACGAATAGAAAATTTATAGGACCAAATCCGACAGGAGTATTTGATAGAAGATCACCAGAATGGGTAATGAACATGATTATTAATCCAGAAGAAATGCTTAAAAAAGATCCAATAGCAAAAGCATTATTAATAGAGTATAACGGCTCGCCAATGGCAAATCAAAACGTTAGTGAAAAAGAAGCCAGAGCAATCGTAGAATATTTTAGAACTTTAAAATAATTAGTAATGAAAAACATTATAAAGAGTACCTTATTGTTAGTTGCAACTTCCCTATTTTTTATAGGCTGTGGCAATAACGGAGGTAAAGAGCAGAAAAAAGGAGGGGCATTGGAGAATAATGTTGCCGAAAAAGTATATGTGGCTCCAGGAGAACACGATTCACATTACGCCTTTATCTCTGGAGGATACAGTGGAAACTTAACCGTTTACGGTTTGCCATCGGGTAGAATGTTTAAAGAAATTCCTGTGTTTTCGCAATTCCCAACTTCTGGATATGGATATTCAGAAGAAACAAAACCCATGTTGAATACCTCACACGGATTTATACCATGGGGAGATTCTCATCACCCAGATATTTCTCAAACCAATGGGGAAATTGATGGACGATTTATTTTTATTAATGAAAATAACACACCAAGAATCGCAAAGATTGATTTAAGAACTTTTGAAACCACAGAGATTATTGAGGTGCCAAATAGTGCAGGTAACCACAGTTCGTCTTTTGTAACAGAAAATACAGAGTATGTAGTAGCTGGTACACGTTTTTCAGTTCCAGTTCCGCAACGCGATATGCCAATTAAAGAGTACAAAGGAAACTTTCAAGGAGCCTTATCGTTTATTAGTGTAGAGCCAGAGCATGGGCATATGGATATTAAATTTCAAATTTTAATGCCAGGTTTTAATTATGATTTATCGCACCCTGGACGTGGAGCATCTCATGGTTGGTTCTTCTTCTCTACATATAATACAGAAGAGGCTAGTACATTATTAGAAGTAAATGCCTCACAAAATGATAAAGATTTTATTGCAGCTGTTAATTGGAAAAAAATTGAAGAGTATGTAAATAATGGAGGAGGTACAATGATGCCAGCAGAATATGCACATAACGTTTATGATGAGGTAACACATACTGCAACTTCTACAATGAAAAAAGAAGTTAGAGTTGTTAATCCATCTGAAGTTCCAGGAGCAGTGTATTTATTGCCTACTCCAAAGTCACCTCATGGTTGTGATGTTGACCCTACTGGTGAATATATTATAGGTAATGGTAAATTATCTGCGAATTTAACAGTGCATTCATTTACAAAAATGTTAGATGCTATCGAGAACAAAAAGTTTGCTGGTGATGCTTATGGAATTCCAATTTTAAATTTTGAAGATGTTTTGGCCGGTTCTGTTGAGCAGCCTGGATTAGGTCCTTTACACACAGAGTTTGATGATAAAGGTAATGCTTACACGACGTTCTTTATTTCTTCAGAAGTTGTAAAATGGAAATTAGGCACTTGGGAAGTGTTAGACAGAAAGCCAACATATTATTCTGTAGGGCATTTAACTATTCCTGGAGGTAACTCCAGAAAACCGCAAGGTAAATATATGTTTGCCATGAATAAGATTACAAAAGACCGTTATTTGCCAACTGGCCCAGAATTAGAGCACAGTGCACAGTTGTATGATATTTCTGGAGATAAGATGGAACTATTATTAGATTTTCCAACCCATGGAGAGCCACATTATGCTGCAGCTATGGAAGCAGATTTAATTAAGAAGCGTTCTAGAAAAATATATAAACTGGAAGAGAATAACCATCCTTATGCAGCAAAATCTGACGCAGATGTTAAAGTGGTACGAAAAGGTAACGAAGTGCATATTTATATGACAACCATTAGAAGCCACTTCTCTCCAGATAATATTGAAGGGATAAAAGTAGGCGATAAAGTATATTTCCACATAACCAATTTAGAACAGGATTTTGATGTGCCTCATGGATTTGCAGTAATCGGGCAAAACACATCTGAATTATTAATTATGCCAGGACAAACTAAAACGTCAGTTTGGGAACCTACAAAAGTAGGAGTTTGGCCATTTTATTGTACCGATTTCTGTTCAGCTTTACACCAAGAAATGCAAGGATATATTAGAGTATCTCCTAAAGATTCTCCTATAAAATTAAGTTGGTCTTTAGACGGTGAATAGAAACAAATAGAAATAAAGGGTTAGTTTTTTAGATTGAAAAGCTGTTTGAATAAACTTATCATATAACCTTTCAAGCAGCTTTTTTTACTTCAAAAGCCTAGAATCTTAAAAAATAAAATTATGATAAAACATAAAATATTAATGATTTTTGGTTCTTTATTACTGTTGCTGCTTTTTATATTTCCGTTGTGGAACATAACTCTAGAAGCTCCTCAATATCCTACCCCATTAGGAATGGATATATACATAGGTAAGTTTGCAGATATGCATCCACATGATATAAAAAATATTAACTTAATGAACCATTACGTGGGGATGAAATATATACCAGAAACTATTCCTGAGTTTAAAATTTTTCCTCCTGTTATAATTGTAATGGTAATTTTGGGTGTTTTAATAGGTTTAAAAGCTAATTACAAATGGTATTTAAGATGGTTGGTTTTAATGACTCTATTAGGAATAGCAGGGATGTACGATTTTTATTTATGGGAACATAATTACGGACATAATTTAGATCCGAAAGCAATTATGAAGTTTACCAATCCTGATGGAAGTGTTATGGGGTTTCAACCTCCATTATTTGGTAGTAAAGATATCTTAAATTTTAGAGCACACTCTTATCCTCGCTTTGGAGCTTATGCAATGTTTATAGGAATGTTTTTAACCTTTATAGCATATCTTGTAGGTAAAAAGAATCAAAAAGTAAATTATAAGTAAATGAAAGCAACTTTAATGTTTTTTTATGGATGTATGACGGTGTTGTTACTTTCATGTAAAATAGCACCCAAAGAAATTCAGTATGGTACAGATATGTGTCACTCTTGCCAAATGACAATAGTTGAAAAAACACATGCGTCTGAAATTGTTACTAAAAAAGGAAGAGCTTATAAGTACGATGCTATTGAATGTATGTTACAAGATTTAGACAAAAGAGATGTAAGTAAAATTGAGTTGTTTTTAGTAACAGATTATTCGAACCCTGCAACACTTATAAAAGCAAAAGAAGCTACCTTTTTAGTAAGTAAAGAAATAAAAAGCCCTATGGGGGCCAATCTATCGGCCTTTGCAAATAAAGAAGCTATTAATGTGCCTGGAGAGCAATTTAATTGGGATGAAATCAACGATTATATAAAATAATTAAACCAGTTAGAGCTTGTTTTAAGTATAATCCAACTATTATGAGATTACTAATATCATTTTTTTTACTAGCTATAACCAGTAACGGATTTTGTCAGCAAACCATTCAGAAAATGATTGATGCAGCACAAAAGCACGATACTATAATTGTAAAAGAAAATGTGTATAAAGAGCATGACATAACAATTACAAAACCGATAACTATTTTAGGAAAAAAGAATGTAGTAATCGACGCTGAAGCTAAAGGATATGTTTTTAAAGTTTTAGCCGATTCGGTAACTATAAAAAATATCTCAGCAAAAAATGTAGGGAAAAGTTATACCAAAGATTTTGCCGCCATATATATATCAAGAAGTGATCACATAACCATAGAAGATGTAACCCTTACAAATGTGTTTTTTGGCTTGTTGATTGAAAAAAGTAAAAATATAAGAATACGAAATAATTATATTTCGAGTAAAGCAACAACTGAGGCAGGAACAGGGAATGGAATTCATCTTTGGCATTGTTCTAATGCAGAAATAGAACAAAACGAGTTACACAGTTTACGAGACGGGATTTATTTTGAATTTGTAAAAAATAGCGTTGTTAAGAATAACCATAGCCATCATAATTTACGATATGGTTTGCACTTTATGTTTTCAAATAACAATGAGTACTTACAGAATACCTTTAATAATAATGGAGCAGGAGTTGCAGTAATGTTTTCAAAATACATAAAAATGACCCGTAACAAGTTTCTGAAAAACTGGGGAACCGCGTCATACGGATTGTTGTTAAAAGAAATTTATGATGCTGAAATTATTCATAACGAATTTTCAGAAAACACCATAGCTATTAACCTCGAAGGAGCTACGCGAATAAATTATGTTAACAATACATTTAGCAATAATGGTTGGGCATTAAAAGTGGCAGGAGCATGTTACAAAAACGTATTTAAAAAGAATAATTTTTTAAACAATTCATTCGATGTTTCCTACAATAGTAAGTTAAACGATAATAGCTTTAAAGGGAATTATTGGAGTTCATATACAGGTTATGATTTAGATAAAAACGGGATAGGAGATGTGCCTTATCGTCCTGTAAAACTATTTTCATACATCGTAAATAAAACCCCAGAAGCAATAATTTTATTAAGAAGCTTATTTGTAGATATTATCAATTTTTCCGAAAAAGTAACTCCTGTTTTTACACCTAAAAACTTGGTAGATGAGGCACCACTAATGCAGAAAGTATTATGATAGAAATTAGTAATATATGTAAAAAGTTTGGCAAGGTTCAGGTACTAGATCAGCTAGATTTAACAATAAATACTCAAGGTATTTTTGCAATATTAGGGCCAAATGGATCTGGTAAAACCACCTTAATAAAAAGTATTTTAGGAATGGTTTTATTAGATAAAGGAGATATAAAAATAAACGGAAAGTCTGTTTTACAACAGTTTGAGTATAAAAAAGAAATAAGTTACTTACCTCAAATAGCAAATTTCCCAAATAACAATACAGTTAGCGAGTTAATAAAACTTATAAAAAACTTACGTCCAAAATCAACTAATGAACAAGAGTTAATAGAAAGGTTTGGATTAGCTCCTTTTTTAGATAAAAAATTAGGAAACCTATCGGGAGGAACTAAACAAAAAGTAAATATAGTATTAACTTTTATGTTTGATAATGATCTTATTATTTTAGATGAACCTACCACTGGTTTAGATCCTATATCGCTCATTACATTAAAAAAATTAATAGAAGAAGAAAAAGAAAGAGGAAAAACAATATTAATAACCTCACACATAATGAGTTTTGTTGAAGAAATAGCAGATGAAATAGTTTTTTTGTTAGACGGAGAAATTTACTTTAAAGGCAGTAAAGAGGAGCTGTATAACAAAACGAATGAACAAAATTTAGAACAAGCCATAGCTAACTTACTATTAGTAAATCATGATTAAAATTATAACCTACTGTTTTTTCGATTTGGTGAGAAGTAGATGGAGTTATGTGTACTTCAGCTTTTATTTATTACTAAGTTTTGCATTACTGTTTTTAAACAACGATACCTCAAAAGCGGTAATTTCATTAATGAATATTATAACTGTATTAACACCACTAATAGGAACTATATTCGGAGTAATGTATTATTACAATTCACGAGAGTTTATAGAATTACTCTTGTCTCAGCCTATAAAAAGATCGCATATTTTCATTGGACAATATTTAGGGGTCGCAATTTCGTTAAGCTTGAGTTTAATTTTAGGTTTAGGAATTCCGTTTTTATTATACGGAGTGTTGCAAGGTGCTACCTCTAATTTTTTAATGTTACTAACTGTAGGAAGTTTTTTAACATTCATATTTGTAGCATTGGCATATAACATCGCCTTAACACACGAAAATAAAATCAAAGGTTTTGGGTATGCTATATTAGTATGGTTGCTAATGGCGGTTATTTATGATGGTGTATTCCTCATATCTTTAGTAATGTTTCAAGAATATCCGCTAGATAATGCATCACTTATAGCTACAGCCTTTAACCCAATAGATTTATCAAGAATTCTCATATTATTAAAATTAGATATATCTGCATTGTTAGGATATACGGGAGCAGTTTTTAAAAGCTTCTTTGGAACATCTTTGGGGTTAATAACATCACTATTTGTTTTAGTACTATGGGTAGTAATTCCAATATTCTTTATTTATAGAAAAGCACAACGAAAGGATTTTTAAAGTGAAGAAAGAGCTGTTTTAGTGCAGCTTTTGGAGGTGTCGTAAATATGGCTACCGAAAACCACAGGTTGTTAGATAACGGATTCCATGGAAAATTCTCATCAGGATATGAAACCAATGAAAATTCATTTGTAAATATGTTGCAATTACAACACGTTACGAACAAGTGAAGGTTTCGGAGTTGTTGCAAAATTGGAGGTCTTTAGCGACTACTATTTACTAACAGAGGTGGCATATGTAAAAACAGAAAATAAGAATCATGATGAATCTTAACCATTGAATTCACCTTTTACATCAAAAATTTCTGTAGGAGTAGATAAAGAAAAATACTGGGCAAAGGCACTATATAATATCGTATCAAAACAAGAAAACATTGCACCTTCTTTTGGTGAAACTGTAACGAAGGGATACCAAATTTTTGATGTAAAATTAGGAGTTAAACCCTTTAATAAATTAACATTAGGTCTTGCTTGTTTAAATATGTTTGATGAAAATTATCCGAACCATTTAAACTTCTCATATAAAAACTAAGCATATTAGCCAATGACAAGAATTAATGAACCAGAAAGAAATTTTACAGCATTTTTGCAGTATAAGTTTTAGTTTTTGTGTAAGGATGTTTAATTTTGGTGACAAATCCTCAATTAACAATTAAAAAGAAGAACATGAAAAAATCAATTTTATCAATTATTGTATTTGCTGTAGCCCTAATGTTTTCAAATGAAGTAGCAGCTCAGAAATTCGCAAACTTAGATAAAAGTCCAATGGATGCAGCTGCTTACCCAAGCAGTTACAGAATTTCAGATAAGACAGTAAAAGTTGTTTATAGTCGTCCACAATTAAAAGGAAGATCGTTATCAAAATTAGCTCCTATGGGAAAAGTATGGAGAACAGGAGCAAACGAAGCAGCTGAAATTACATTTTATAAAGATGTAACTTTTGGAGATAAAAAAGTAAAAGCAGGAACATATACATTATTTACCATTCCAGGAGAAAAAGAGTGGACCCTTATTTTAAATACAGCCAAAAATGTTTGGGGGTCTTACTTTTATAGTGAAAGTGAAGATGTAGCTAGAGTTACAGCTCCTACTTCTAAATCAGATGAAACAATCGAAGCTTTTTCTATTGTTTTTGAAGGAGAAGGTGATACTTTCAATATGTATATCGGATGGGATAACGTTATTGTTACTGTCCCTGTAAAAGGATAATTACTATTAAATATATAAAAAGCAGGCATTTTAGATGCCTGCTTTTTTGTGGGTTATATTGAAGTTTACAAATAAAAGATAACCAAAACTTCAACAAAATCTTAAGAAAGTTGGCATGATGATTGTTTCAAAGCTTCTCTATATAAATTAAAATTATTATTATGAAAAAAACAGTACTTGTGATTTTATGTATAATCGCATTTTCAGGAGTTAAAGCACAACAAGTTAAATTTGGAGTTAAAGCAGGATTGAATGTTGCTACAATCCATGGGGATAACTTAAATACCGATTCGAAATTGGGACTTCATGCAGGGGGATTAGTGGAATTGAAGTTATCAGATTCATTTTCTATTCAACCAGAAGTTTTGTACTCACAAATGGGTACAGAAAACGATGCTAATAAATTAAAAATAGATTATATTTCGTTACCAGTCATGGCTAAATATTATATTATTGATGGTTTTTCTCTTGAGGTAGGCCCTCAAATATCATTTTTAGTAGATGATGTTGTAAAAACAAATGATGGTGGAAGCTTAGATCCAGATTTAGAAAACTATGATTTGAGCGCAAATATTGGATTAGGTTACCAGTTTAAACAAGGTTTATTTGTGCAAACACGATATAATTTAGGAATAACGGCTATTCAAGAAAATCCAGATATTAAAAATGGTTCCTTTCAAATTTCTGTTGGATATCAGTTTTAACAATACAAAAAACCTCTCAAAAGAGGTTTTTTATTAAACAGTATCTACTTTTCTAAAGAGTATTTTAGCTCAATGCTTGGATCCATTTGATAAGTGTAAATAATTGAATTAAAGTGAAAAGGATGCTCAATCCCCATTTCAAGAGGAATTGTTAAAGAAGACTCATTTCTTGTTAGCCAAATATTACCATAAACATGTACCAATGTATCCAATATTAAGTAATTGTACTGTTCAATGTTTAACGATTTTACAGCTATTTTTTTATTTGGAAGTTGACTAGGAGCTATTGTGTCTATTGTATTTAATGCGATGGCTTTCCTAACATCAATAATAGTGTCAATTTCTTCAGTTATGTGCTTGGAATCAGCAATTGGGTCAATTGATAAACTCATTTTTATTAACACATTTTCTGGAATTACAGCGATATCCTCTGATAGTTGAGGTAGTAAATTAAATAAAATAGGAACATAACACTCTCTGTATAACAAGGCATCTAATGTTTCACTAAACAGTATATGGTACTTTTTAGCTTCAGGAATTTTGAAAGTAACAGCATCAGCAGCATAGTAATTTGTTATATAATCAGAAAGCTCCAGTTTTTTAATAAGGATTTTCGCATATTCTAGAGACTTATCATTAATTTCTAGTAAAGAAAACTGTACTTCTTCAGGACTAAAAAGCGGAGCAATTAGAGTAATAAACGGAGCATACGGTCCGCAACCAGCATAAAAAACATGAATTGTTTCATTAGGATGATTTTGTTGTTTTTCTTGAATCGCTATCACCATAGCTTTTAAAAACTTCACAGTTCGTTTATAATCTAACAAACATTGTGCAGCATGGTTTAATCCTAAAGCTTTTCCTTTTGAAGTTGTTATAGCTGCTAAGTGCTCTATATGATTGTCAAATCCAGTGAGTTGAGTTAATTCTTTAAAGTAAGTATGTATTTCGTTTATTAAATTTTCAATTTCAGATTGTTCAATAGAGTCTTTAAGTAAAGTAGATACTTTTTCTTTAATATCTAAAGCCGTTATAGTTTCGTTCATAGTAGGTTAGTTGTTAAGTTTCCTAAATTATAAAAATAGAACTAGTTAAAAAAGAAGCGAATGAAGTTATGTTAACAGTTTTAGAGATTGAAATGAAATCACTTATTACTCAAAAATAAGCAGTAAGGACATTTTTCAGTTTTTATAATAACTCAATTAATATTTTGCGAATAATACCAAATAAAAGAATTAGTAAAAGCATATAACGTTTAATAATTATGATGTGTAGTAACGTTAAAAGTAATTTTAACAAACATTACATACAATATAAAAAACTCTCTTATTTCAATTTTAAACCTTACAAAGCTTAAATGCTTGTGAGGTTTTTTGTTTATTTAAGCCTTTATAAAGTATTAAAAGAACTAAACTTTTTACTTACCAACAATAACTGTAAATTTGCATCCTTTAAAACAAGCGATTACAAATGCAATACAATCACCAAGAGATAGAAAAAAAGTGGCAAAAGTACTGGGCAAATCAAGGTACATTTAAAGCTGAAAATAATTCTGATAAACCAAAATATTATGTGTTAGATATGTTTCCTTATCCATCAGGAGCAGGATTACACGTAGGGCATCCGTTAGGATATATCGCATCTGATATTTATGCACGTTACAAGCGTCATAAAGGGTTTAATGTATTGCATCCGCAAGGGTATGATTCTTTTGGATTACCTGCTGAACAATATGCGATTCAAACAGGACAGCATCCAGCTATTACTACTGAAACGAATATTAAAACTTACCGTCGTCAGTTAGACAATATTGGGTTTTCATTCGATTGGTCTCGCGAGGTTCGTACTTCAGATCCTAAGTACTACAAATGGACACAGTGGATTTTTATCCAATTGTTCAACTCTTGGTATAATAAAGACACAGATAAAGCAGAAGGTATTGCAACCTTAGTAGCTAAATTTGAAGCAGAAGGGAACGCGAATGTAAATGCTGTTTCTGATGAAGATATTACGGTGTTTTCTGCAGAAGAATGGAAAAACTTCTCTGACAAAGAACAACAAGAAATACTATTACAATACCGTTTAACATTCTTATCTGATACTGAAGTAAACTGGTGTCCGGCACTAGGAACAGTATTAGCAAACGATGAAATTGTCAACGGAGTTTCAGAACGTGGTGGGCATCCAGTAGTGCGTAAAAAAATGACCCAATGGTCTATGCGAATTTCTGCGTATGCACAACGTTTGTTAGACGGATTACAAAATATCGATTGGCCACAACCATTAAAAGATTCTCAAACCAACTGGATTGGTCGCTCGCAAGGAGCGATGGTTTCTTTCGATGTGGATGGACACGATGCTAAAATAGATGTGTTTACGACACGTCCTGATACTATTTTTGGAGTGTCTTTTATGACCTTAGCTCCAGAGCACGACTTGGTAGCGAAAATTACAACTGCTGAGCAAAAAGAAGCGGTAGAAGCTTATGTTGAAGCTACAGCAAAACGTTCTGAGCGTGATCGTATGGCAGATGTAAAAACTATTTCAGGAGTGTTTACTGGTGCGTATGCATTACATCCATTTACAGGAAAACAAATACCTATTTGGATTGGTGATTACGTATTAGCAAGCTACGGTACAGGAGCAGTTATGGCAGTGCCATGTGGTGATCAACGTGATTACGATTTTGCTAAACACTTCGGATTAGAGATTCCGAATATTTTTGCAGATGTTGATATTTCTGAAAAAGCAAATGATGCTAAAGATGGAATTAAATTAGCAAACTCTGATTTTTTAGATGGTTTGAATTATAAAAAAGGAATGAAAACTGTAATCTATGAATTGGAAAAACGTGGATTTGGTTACGGAAAGATAAACTATCGTTTACGAGATGCAGTATTTAGTCGTCAACGTTATTGGGGAGAACCATTCCCAGTATACTACAAAGACGGAATGCCGCAAATGATTGATGCAAAGCATTTGCCAATCGTATTACCAGAAGTTGAGAAATATTTACCTACCGAAGATGGAAAACCACCATTAGGAAATTCAACTGAGTGGGCATGGAACATAGAAACTAATTCTGTAACGAAAAACTCTGAAATAGATAATGAAACTGTTTTTCCATTAGAGTTAAACACCATGCCAGGGTGGGCAGGAAGTTCTTGGTACTTTAACCGTTATATGGATTCAAATAATGAAGGAGAATTTGTAAGCAAAGAAGCGGTTGACTATTGGAAGCAAATAGATTTATATATTGGAGGTTCTGAACATGCTACAGGGCATTTATTATATGCACGTTTTTGGCAAAAATTCTTATTTGATAGAGGATTGTTACCTGTGGATGAATTTGCTAAAAAACTCATCAACCAAGGAATGATCTTAGGAACTTCTGCTATTGTTTATAGAGTAACAGGGACGGATAAATATGTTTCAAAAGGGTTGAAAGATGAGTATGAAACTGATGAATTGAGAGTTGATGTTAAATTGATTAATACATCAGATGAACTGGATTTAGAAGCTCTTAAAAAATGGCAGCCTCAATTTGAAAATGCTGAATTTATCTTAGAGGAAGAAAAATATGTAGTAGGAAGAGAAGTTGAGAAAATGTCTAAACGTTGGTTTAATGTAGTGAATCCAGATGATATTTGTGAAGAATACGGAGCGGATAGTTTACGTTTATTTGAAATGTTCTTAGGTCCGTTAGAGCAAACAAAGCCATGGAAAACATCAGGGATTTCAGGAGTATATTCTTTCTTAAAGAAATTATGGAAATTGTTTACTGATGAAAAAGGTATCAACGTTTCTGATGCAGAACCAACTAAAGACGAGTTAAAAACCTTACATAAAACAATTAAAAAAGTAGAAGAAGATATTGAGAACTTCTCGTTCAATACGTCAGTTTCTACCTTTATGATTGCGGTAAACGAGTTGACTGCTCAAAAGTGTAACAAGAGAGAAATATTAGAGCCATTATTAGTGCTAATTTCTCCGTATGCACCACATATTGCAGAAGAATTATGGAGTCAGTTAGGACATACCGAATCTATTTCAACTGTAGCTTTCCCAAAATTTGAAGAAAAGCATTTAGTTGAAAGTTCTAAGAACTATCCGGTTTCTTTCAATGGAAAAATGCGTTTTACATTAGAATTACCGTTAGATATGAGCAAAGACGAAATTGAAAAAACGGTCATGGCACATGAAAAAACACAACAACAATTACAAGGAAGAGAACCTAAAAAAGTAATTATTGTTCCAGGAAAAATCATAAACATTGTAGGGTAAGCTAACCTTATAAATATAGAAAGTCCACAAGCAATTAATTTGTTTGTGGGCTTTTATTTTTAAACTAAATTCGCAGCTTGTAAAAACAAATTAAAATTTCAACGAATGAAAAAGATTTTTAAAATTAGCTATGCGGTTTTGATGTGCCTAACTCTAGTAATGAGCAGCTGTTCTGATAGCGATAATGACCTAACTGGAATTGCAAACACAAAATTATCAGGAAAAGTATTTGGAACAAGTTTTACGGCTGAAGGAGGAAAAGCATTTATGTCTGGAAATAATGAATTTTCAGTACATGTTACCAATATTCAAGCAGATTGTAGTTCTGATATTTTTGACTATGAGTTAGAAATTACAACTTATGTGAAAGCAGAGTTAGGAACTTATGATAATGTGAATGTAGTTTTTAATAAGAAAGGATCTAATCCTTTAAATTACTTTCAAGGAGCTGCTGAGGTTGTAAGATTTACAAATAATGAAGTTACCATAAAAATAAAAGCAAATTCAAGTGCTGATAACTCAGTAGAAGGCTTTTTTACGGTTCCTTTTTGTGAGTAATGCTAAAAATAGTATCAATTTAAGAAGCTTTTACACTTAGGTAAAAGCTTTTTTTATGTAAAAAAATCAAAAACTTTTCTCAAATTTGCTTTCCCAAAAAAATAAAATATGAAAAAAGTATCTCTCAATAGCTCTTGGTTTTTTGCAATAATTCCAATCGGAATTTTCATTTTTGTAGCACTTCCACAATTTCAAAATATGTATGAATCGTTTCATAAAAGAGAAATTGAAGTACAGCAAAGTGTACGGGAACTAGACTCGTTACAACAGCTTACAAACCCTGCCAGAAGAGATTTAAACAATATTAAACGGCTTGAAATTAGTGTTCCAATTCAAAAGTTAGGTATTGGAAGAGAGCGATACACTTACTATAAAACAGGAGGAATGTTAGCGGTATTAGCTTTTATGTTTATTGGTATGTTTGGTTCTAGTTATTGGGCGCAAAGAAAGAAGAAATCATCTAGTAATAAA
Organism: Tenacibaculum singaporense; assembly: GCF_003867015.1. NCBI lineage: Bacteria > Pseudomonadati > Bacteroidota > Flavobacteriia > Flavobacteriales > Flavobacteriaceae > Tenacibaculum > Tenacibaculum singaporense. Next base: position 320,676 of record NZ_CP032548.1, on the reverse strand, counting down.
CAAATAGAGTTTTCTTTTGATGACTTTACAACTGATGCTATTGGGCAACACATTTCATGGAGTGCAGTTAAAGGTTCAGGAAGTAATTTTTTAAGTGAACGTTTACGAAAAACAGCTTTTGGATATAAAATTACTTCGAGTACCTATATGAAGTTTATGGCTTGGAGTTTCTTTTTAATAGGATTAAATTATGTGGCTTGGTCTTATATAGAGTTTTTTGAGTTTTCAAAAGAGTCATTAACCTTTATGCAAGGAGGAAAAATGTTTTTTACCTCAGGAGGTCCTTTTTTGTTAATAGGTGTTTTCTTATTATTTTCTTTTGGAGCTAAAGCACTTTTAAACTCAAAAAAGAGAAAAGTATTAGTTGATGGTGAGATAATACCTTTTCAACAAGTGTATGCGTTACAAGTATTGTCAAAATTTGTAGAAGGAAATAAGTCAGGAGGTTACTATTGTTACGAGGTAAATTTAGTTACACAAAAGGGCGAACGTCATAACTTATTAAACCATGGAGACAAAGAATATTTGTTAAGTGATATGGTAAAAATAAGTAGGTTTTTAAAAGTGCCTGTTTGGAATAATGGTGTCGTCTAAATAATTTATAGGGTAATTGACAAACTTTTATTAATTTACACAAATACAAATCGTAAAAAACCACCATTATTTTATCCTGTAAAAAAAAATCATCGAATATATACTACTTTTCTTCAGTAAGGGAGATACCTGAGAATGTTTGGAAAGAACTTCAATGTACCAATAATTTATATCTACAGCCAGCATATTTAGAAGCTTTAGAACAGAACAATCAACAAATACAGTTTTCTTATATTTTATTGTTTGATGAAAAACAAAAAGCGATAGCTTTTGCTACCATTAAGTTGGTAGATTTTTACTTAGATAGTGTTCAAAACGATTTACAGTCGGTTGTAGAGTGGATACGATGTATAGGGAGGAAATTACATTTATCATCTTCCCAAAAACCTTTTAAAATACTTACATGTGGTAATATTTTTGTGAGTGGGGAGCATGGAATTTTTATCAAACCCAATCAAGATAAGAAAGAGATTGTAAAACAACTTGCTGAAGCTATCGTGGCTTTTGAGAAGGATATCTCAAAAGAAACAATCGATGCTTTTATGCTCAAAGATTTTGTGAATGAATCTCTCTTTATCACTGATGCATTACATAGCGTAGGGTATAATTCATTCAATGTAGATCCAAATATGAAACTAACATTAGATAGTGATTGGGGTACTTTTGATGATTATTTAAAGGCTTTAAAAACAAAGTATAGAGTAAAAGCAAAAAAAGCTTTAGAGAAAAGTACAGATTTACGAACGGAAGACGTAACTATTGAGTCTTTAAAGCAATTATTACCCGAAATGACGTTACTATATAAGAATGTGTCAAATAAGGCGAGCTTTAATCTTGGATACTTTAATGTTGAAACCTATACATCTTTAAAAGAAAATTTAAAGGATGATTATATTATAAAAGTATACTGGCTAGGAGATAAATTAGTTGGTTTCTTGTCAGGAATGATAAATCAAAACTCGTTAGATGCACACTTTGTAGGAATCGATTATACAGTTAATAGAGCCTATGCAGTTTATCAACGAATGTTGTATGACTATATATCGTTGGCAATTGATAGTAATTTAAAAACAATTAATTTTGGAAGAACCGCAAGTGAAATAAAAAGTTCAGTAGGAGCAGTACCACAAGATTTAACGATTTATCTACGACATAGAAAAAGTATTCCAAATCGTATTTTAAGTTTATTTTTGAATAGAATTCAACCAACAGAATTTAGGCTAATAAAGCCTTTTAAAATAAAAGATATAAAGAATTAAATCCTCTTTATTATAGTAACAAATGAAAAACACACAAGAGTTATTAAATATACTTACCCTTGACGACTTAGGTGAAGGCAATTTTAATGGAGTAAGTAGAGATATAGGAAGTCCAAATGTTTTTGGAGGTCAAGTATTAGCACAAGCACTAAATGCAGCGTATAGAACAACACCTAAAGAACGCATTTTACACTCGTTGCACTCGTATTTTTTAGAAGCAGGAAACTTGGAGTTGTCTATTACTTATAATGTGCAAACTATTCGTGATGGAGGTAGTTTTTCTACACGTAGAGTAACAGCACATCAAAAAGATAAAACAATTTTTATTCTGTCTTGTTCTTTTCATAAAAAAGAAGAAGGGTATGAGCATCAAATGCCGATAAAAAAAGATTTAAAACAACCAGAAGAGTTGTTAAGTTGGACAGATATGTTAGATCAATTTGGAGCTTTCTTGCCAAAGAAAATGAAAGACTTTTTAAGTATTGAGCGCCCTATCGATTTTAAACCTGTACAAATTGTAAATCCGTTAGATAGAAAAGATTTACCTCCAGTAGTTGATGTTTGGTTTAAATTAAAAGGAGAAGCTTCTGATTTACCATTAGGAATTAAACAGCAAATATTAACGTATATATCAGACTATAATATTTTAACCGCTTGTTTAAACCCAAATGCTAGTGTAGCTAACTTTGGAAACACACAAATGGCAAGTTTAGACCACTCGATGTGGTTTTATCGTGATTTTGACTTTAATGATTGGATGTTGTTCTCGGTAGAAAGTCCAAACACTAATGGTGCAAGAGGTTTTGCTTGTGGAAATATTTATACTAGAGATGGTAAACTAATAGCTTCGGTAGCGCAAGAAGGTTTGATGCGTCCCATGAAAAAGAAGAAATAGTTATTATTATATAGATAAGAAATAAAAAAGCCGAGTTAATTAACTCGGCTTTTTTATTTGATTAAGCTTCTATCTCAGCTGTCTTGGTGCTGATATGAAACTCTTCATAGGTTTCTAGTAAGCTCATTAACCCAGATACTAAATCTTGTGTCTCAATTAAAATACTAAAGTATAGTGTAGTATTCTTTGGACTTGTTTCGTCTGTTCTAATGCGGTCTACTTGCTTTTCAATAGATTTAGATACATCCTTTAATAACTCTTTCTTTTCGTTAATAATATGTTCTAAATTATCAAAGCTTCTATTTTCAAATGTATTAGCAATATCATCTAATAACTTAGAAAGTGTATTGTCAATACTTTTAAGATCTTTAATTTGTCCTTTTTTAAGGTTCTTATGGTTGTTGTTAACGTGCTTGTATGTAGCTCTAGAAATATAGCTAATAGATTGTGCAACGTCTTGTAAATAACCTAAAATTAAAATATAGAATCTACTTGCTTGTACCGAAGTGTCATCTAATGATTTAATAAAATAGAATACACCGTCTTTTAAACTGTCAATTTCATCGTTTAGTTTGGTAACGTGCTTATCAGTTTTACGTAATTTTACTAAATCGTGAGTAGCAAGGTCTTTTACAACGCTTGAATATAATTTATTAATGCGATTAGCAACACCAGCAATATGATCTGAGCTTTCTTCAATCACACCGTTAATAGTGATTAATTCTGCTCTTTCCATATGTACTTGTTTCTTCTCTTCTTTAGATTTTTTTCTGTGTTGTAATGTGTTTCTTGCAATTAAAAGAGCAACCACTAATAACAATACAGGAATCATTACCATATCCCAGCTAATTAAGTAAGCAACTAAAGCTGCAGTTAAGAAAGCTGTAATGGCTGTTAAGAACCATCCTCCAATAACATTAATTACACCAGCAACTCTATAAACAGCACTTTCACGTCCCCAAGCTCTATCAGCTAAAGAGGTACCCATAGCTACCATAAATGTTACATAAGTAGTTGATAATGGTAACTTCATTGAAGTTGCAATAGAAATTAAAATACCAGCAACAATTAAGTTTACAGATGCTCTTACTAAATCGAAAGCAGGCATTTCATAAGTTTTGTCTTTTGGTAGTTCAATTACAGGTTTTTGAAACTTAGAATCTATAAAGGCTAACGTTTTCTTAGGTACAATAAAGCTAACAACAGCATTTATACCCATAGCACTTCTTACTACAACTCTTGATAATGGGTTTGGTTGAAATTTTTCATGTCCGTCACCTTGACGAGATAAATCGATACCTGTCTTAATTACATTTCTCGCTTTGCTAGAAGTCCATAAAGTGACAACCATTACTGCTCCTGCTAATAATAATAACCATACGTTAGAAGGTACTTTTTTCGCTAAAATCCCCATAGAGAATGCATCAGGAGCAACACCAGATACTTCCCAAGCTTGGTATGAGTTCCAAGCAGCAATTGGTACACCAATAAAGTTTACTAAATCGTTACCAGAAAAGGCCATTGCCAAAGAGAAGGTACCTACACCAATAATCAATTTTAAGATATTGACTTTAAAAAATTGGATTAATACTTGAGATATAGCACTCCAAAAAACAAAGCCGCCAGCAATTATAACAAGTGTATTTCCTTCAATTAAATGTTTTATATCTTTATAAAAAGGAGTTCCTTTCATTCCCTTAACAAAGATAAAATATGTAATAGCCGTGATAGCAAAACCACCAAATAAAGCATTGATATAGTTAGCTCTTTTTTCAAAATTAAACGAATAAATTAAACGAGAAAAGAACTGTACAATTGCTCCAACAGAAAAAGCGACTACTACAGAGAGTAGAATACCATTTATAATCTGAATAGCTTTTTTATGGTTAATGTAGTTCCAAATGTCTGAAATTGACTGAGCGTCGTTAGCTGCAATTTTAATCAATGACACACAAACTGCGGCTCCTAATAACTCAAATACAATTGAAACTGTTGTTGAGGTAGGCATCCCTAATGAATTAAAGATATCTAACAATAAAATATCCGTAATCATAACTGCCATAAAAATAAACATGATGTCTTGGAACATAAACATGCTAGGGTTAAAAATACCCTTACGTGCCACTTCCATCATACCACTTGAGGTAACTGCTCCAAAAAACACCCCAACACTCGCAATTATCATAATATTTCTTACTTTAATTGCTTTTGAACCGATTGCTGAATTTAAAAAGTTAACAGCATCGTTACTAACTCCCACAACCAAGTCTACAATAGCTAAAACAGCTAAAGCGACTAGCATCAAAATATATGGATCTCCCATTCTCTAGTTTTTAATTAAGTTTTGCAAATTTAGTTACACAAGAATGCTCTCATGTTATGTTTATGTTATCATTTAAAGGTGGATATCTACCTGTAATCTATACATTAATTGATTTGTAGCTGCTGCTATATCTAAGTAGCTAATATCGGTTTGTACTTTTAATTTATGACCAACAATGTACTTTGATAATCCTATTGTGTATTGATTTTCAGTCCCTTTTCCTGTAATGTTTTTGTCTAAAGAAATATTAGTGAAACGACCAGATACTTCCCAGTTTTTAGCAAATAAATATCCTGACTGAAGATTTAAACCGCTTCCCACTTGTACAATTTCTCCAGTAAGAGTTCCGTCTGAGTTTTTTGCAATAGGATCTTTTGCATCTCTATATGAATATTCTCCCATAAAAGAAAATCCTTTGTATTTAAACATTGCATCCATAAAAAAGGTTGAAATGTCTGTCTGATAATACCCTTCATCATTAACCATATAAGTACCTTGGTTACTTCTAGTTTTTACGGCATTGTTATTAAAGTCATAACTCATACCAATAGCAAGTTTAGGTGTTTGTTCTCTCTTTAAATCCCCGCCTATATAATCTCCCTTACCTTCAAATTTTCCAAAAGGCAAAAGCTCTAAATGAGCAGTATATTGATGTCCACCAAGGTTTCCTACGGTAACGTTTCTTCCTTCCCCTTGTGAAAAAGCTAAAGCTTCTCTTACGATAAATGTATCAGATAAATTAAAATGATGCCTTAATTGTATCCCCATATCTCTATCAATATTAAATCGTTTATTCAATAAAGAACGATCTACTAATTGCATATTTGCTGAAGAAATAACACGTTCACGGTTTCCTGGTAGTTTGGTTTGTCCAAACCATAACTCGAAGTTTTGATGGAAATTCCATTTTAAAACAGCATCTAAAATATATCTTGGTGCATTTCCTGTGTGTTCTGAAGCTCCACTAATATCTCTATTAGATAGTCCAAGCTCCATTTTATATTTTAATTTAGGGGAAAAAGCAAATCCTTTAAATTTTAAACGAGCTCTTCTTACTAACATTGAAGATGTTGGGTTATATAAACCATCTTTGTTAGAATCCCATTCTGCTGTTGCTAAAAATTGCATTCTAGCACCCATATTCATAGACCAAGTACTATCCTTTCCTACTAGGTTAAATATACCTTTACCAAACTTTGGTGCGTTTGTTTGTTGTGCATGCGTGTAAAGTAATACAAACATACTTACTGAGGTAAGTATTGTCTTACAGTTCATTAGATGTTGTTTATTAGTTTTTGTCGCGGCAAATAACTAACCCTTATGTTAACTTAGTGTTAACCTAATATTAAAAAACTGCCTTAAAAATAAGGCAGTTTATAGTAAGTCAAATAAATAGTCGACAAAAACTAATAAATTTATAATGACTGTACACCTCTAAGTTGAGGTGACTCAAAAGTATTCACTTTTCTTAACGTCAGTATTAAGTGTAATTTAATAAACTGTTATGCAGTGTAGGGTTTGGGTTAACAAAAAGTTACGAGATTAAATATAGTTAGTTATTTTTTTGGGGCCTTCAAGAATAGTTCTTGTAATTTGCATGGTGCCATCTTCGTTAGTTACTACATGCCATTTAATAAGAGTGATTTCATTGTTTTCAATTTCTAAACCAGTAATACATCTTGGATGTACGCAACTACCATCATTAAAATGAGGAAGTGCGTTTTTTGATGGAAACCTAGGACGGTGTGTATGCCCTGTAATAATCATTTGGTTGTTGTTATTTTTAATCCATTTTTCTAAACGACGTTCTACTCTTATTAATCCTTTAAAGTTTTGAGCGGGACTTGTGGGGTCTTTAACTCCGTGTATTTGTAATGGTCGCCATAAAACACGAACTAAAAATCTACTAAACCTCCAAAAAGTATAATTAAACCAATCTGCTTGATGGCCGTGGAGTAAGAGGATAGATTTACCATTATTTTGTACTAGTTTAATTGCTTCAGAAAAAGAAGCATTTGGCATTAACTCTTTTTCTTCTCCATCAATAGTATCAAAATAAGTACTTAGGTTTTTTGTTACATTTTTAGGTTTTTTGTAATCCATATCATGGTTTCCCCAGATAAAATGTAATTTATTTTTTTGATGAAATTTTTGGAGTAATAGGTATATGTCTTTATTAGCATTAAAAATAGTTTCAAACTTATTTTCCCAAAGCTCATCACCATCTCCTAATTCTATATAGGTAAATTCTTTTTGAAAATATTGAGATAAAGCATAGTGGTATATTTTTCTATTACGAGCAAAATCATCAGCAAAACTGTTATCACCCCTATGACAATCAGAAAATAAAATGTATTTAGATTCTTTATGTAAAGGAAGTTTTTTTGCTTTTTTAAAGGCTCTGGTTATTCTATGTTCTGAATACATTAATAATGAAAGTTTATGCTCATATAAAGATGCGAAAAAAATAAAACATACCACCAAAATTCTTGAGTGTTAGAGCGAATAAATTTTTAAAAATTGATTAGGGATTAAATTGGAGGTTTAAAATATTTTGATGTTATAATGTTAATTTTTAATAACTTACAGAAAATTTATAATTAACATTAATACCCTTCAAAAATGAAAAAAAAGTATTTATTACTTTCGTTACTATTGCTGTGCCTTAGTTTTTCTAATGCTTACAGCCAAGAAAAAATGTTTTACGGTACTATTGAAACTAAAGACGCCCTAAAACTTCAAAAAGTAGCTCCTACCGATATTAAGATTCTTTCCTCCACAAATGGCTTTAGTGCTGTAAAGTTAAGTCATCATGCAGCTGAAAAATTGCATCATATGATTTTAACTCATGGCCCGGGGTTTATTTATGAATCTTCTGAAAAAGAAGCATTACAAACTATTCAGAAGCTTCAAAGTAAAAAAGCTTATCAGCAGAGAGCATCATATACTATTAGTGAAGATCAACTTGTAAATCAAAGTATAGGTTTGGTGAATAATACAAATATTGCTAATCATATTGTAGAGCTTGAAAATTATGGTACTAGATATCATACAACTCAAAAGGCAACGCAAGCTGTTCAAGATTTGAAGCAAAAATGGGAAACAATGGCTAATGGTAGATCTGATGTTAGTGTTAGAATAGTTAATCACAGTAGTACTACAATGCCTTCAGTGATTATGACAATTCAAGGAAGCGATCTTCCTAATGAATATGTAATTATAGGGGGACATATTGATTCTGTTAGTCCAGAAAGAGAAACGAATGCTCCTGGTGCTGATGATAATGCTTCTGGTATTGCTACAATTACTGAAATGGCAAGAGTACTTTTTGAAATGAATTTTGAACCAAAAAGAACTATAGAGTTTATGGCGTTTGCTGCCGAAGAAGTTGGTTTAAGAGGTTCAAAAGAAATTGCTCAGGATTATAAGAATAGAAACGTTAATGTTTTATCTTATGTACAGTTTGATATGACAAATTATAAAGGATCACTAAAAGATGTTTATATTTCTGATGATAGTTATAATAGCAGTACCCTTAATGCTTTTTTAGCTAGCCTTATGGATCATTACAATGCTTCAGGAAGTCATCAATTTACTTACGATTATACACGATGTAATTACGGTTGTTCAGATCATTATAGTTGGGCACAACAAGGATATGATGCTGCTTTTCCTTTTGAGGCTTCTTTTAATGGTTCAAGTCCTTATATTCATACAGTGAACGATACATCTAGTAGGTTTCCAACTGCCAACGCCACGCATGCGGCAAAGTTTGCCAAACTTGGTTTAGAGTATTTAATTGAGGTAGCCAAAAGTAAAGGAAGCGTTAGTGTACCAACGTATTGTGAATCAAAAGGAAATAATGTAAATGATGAATATATTCAGAATGTAACACTTGGGTCAATTAATAATAATTCAGGAGCTACAAATGGATATCAAGATTTTACTAGTATTTCTACTGATTTAGAACAAGGGAGTTCCAACACAATTACCGTTACTCCAAAATGGACAGGTACAGTTTATAAAGAAGGATATACTGTTTGGATTGATTATAATCAGGATTCTGATTTTGAAGATAACGGAGAGCAAGTGTGGGTTAAAAGTGCTTCTACTGATAATTCAGTTAATGGAAGCTTTACTGTACCTACTACTGCAAAATTAGGTGTCACAAGAATAAGAGTGTCTATGCGATACAATAATACTCCTTCTTCTTGTGGTTCGTTTGATTATGGTGAGGTTGAAGATTATACTATAAATATTATAGAAGGAGATGGAGGAACGAGTACAAATATTTGTGATGGGGTACCTCAATATGATTCTTCCCAAAACTATCAGGTTGGTGATAAGGTTGTTTATTTTAATGTTTTGTATGAGAGAACTTCAAGTGGATGGAATAATATTGGAAACTGTGGTAGTGCTAAAACCGATAATTTAAATGTAAGGCAAGTTTTAGTAAATGATAAAGATGTAATTGTCTTTTCACCTAACCCTATCGAAGGAAATTCTATAGTTTTACAAGTAAATAATGAGTTGTGGAAAAATAAAGAAGTTGCTATTTATAATGCTAACGGAAGGTTGCTTACAAAAGTAAAAATGAGCTCTAGAAATAGTAATATAGATGTTTCAAAATTATCAGCAGGAATTTATTTTGTGTCTTTAGAAGACACAGGAAAAATGTATACTAAACAATTAGTTAAAAAGTAATTTTAAAAAGAAAATAAAAAAAGCCCAAGGTTTAAACCTTGGGCTTTTGAGTTTTTATTGAAAGATAATTTATCTTACTTTAGGTGTGAATGCTCCTGGAGCATCTTGAGGAGCGTTAGTTGTACCAGCTGCACCAGTGTCATTCCATATATCCCATTCTGAGAATGTATATGTTGGGTTTCCTTGTGTTACTGAAGCTTTACGATTAGCTCTACCATCTTCAAATTCGTGATTTGTTCCTGATCCATCTTCTCCAATAATTCCGAAAATATCAATTACAGTTCCGCTTGGATCTACTAGCTCTAATTGATCATCTCCGTTAGAATCTGCTGCTGCAGAAGTAGACTCCATGTCAGCAGTAACACCATATACACTTGAAAATTCTGTAGCATTTTTTGCAATCACAAAAGTACTTCCAGCAGCAATAGTTTGACCAGATAAGTCAATTGAAGATGTTGATGAAGTAGCATCATTAGTATATCTTCTAATTATCCATCCTGTTAAATCTATGGCATCAGTTCCAGAATTATATAACTCTATAAACCTAGCATTAGCATTATTGTTAGGGTCTGCTAATTCTGAAAAGAAAATAGTATTGGTAGTACCACTACCACCTCCACCACAAGTAGTATAGTCTTCTGTAAAGTTTACATCGCTTTCATTTCTTAAATAGATTTGAACTCCATTAAAGTCAGACATTACTCCTGTAATAGTTCCTCTTTTGTCACTCACAGGGTTGTTAGCAAATGTAGCTTGAGGTCTAACATATGTTGTTAATTCATCTCCGTCACATTCAGAAATTATCTGATTACTACCGTCATAATTTTTAGTGTTGTCTTTGAACTGTACACCTTCAATTTGTACTAACTTTCCTTGGTAGTCTCCTGTTAAAGCCTGTGCTATGGTAATTATTTCAGGAGTAGGTAATGTTCCAGCTGTTGTACTAAGAATATTAGATGGAGAAACATTTAATTGTAATAAGCCATTATACTCACTTAATTTAGCCCCTCCAACAGCGATTTCTATTTCGTCTCCTAACTTTAAATCGTAAGCATCACTAAAACGTAAAGCAATACCAGCTGTTGCATCTTGAGCAAAAGCATTTTGATTTGAAATGTTATCTGTAGAAAGGTCTGAAGTAATTACAAGCTTTAATTTTAAGTTTTGAGTTACTGTAGTTTCACTACCAGTATATAAAGCCTTAACTTCTGCTAAAGAAGCTTCAGTAGGGTTGTTGTTACAACCGTATTCTTCAGTAAAGTTAACGTCATTAGTATCTCTTATGAATAACTGGTAATCACTTCTAAATTTATTTAAAATAGCAGTAACACTTCCTTTTTTATCAGGGATAGGGTAAGATTTAAAAGTAGCAAAACCGCTTGTTCTCATGATAATAGATTCAAAAGTTTCACAACTTGTAAAGTACCTGTTTACTGAAAAAGTATTATCAGGATCTGGGTCAGCATAGGTTAACCCTTTTTCTTCAGACTGTAGCCCTTCTATTTTAACTAAAGTATTAATGTGGTCATCAGTTAATTCACCAATTGTTAAGTTGGTTGGTACTATTTCAGCAATTTCAGAAGATCTATCAATAAAGTCGATATAATCGTTTGCGTCAATTCTATCCGTACTATTTCCATTTAAAACACCTATTTGAAAAGATGCGAAGTATTTACTTAAAGCAAGTCCTTTTAATTTAATGTATATTTTTCTACCTACATTATAACGAGCACCT